>JANMRU010000092.1:0-21926 GCA_031388585.1 Pseudanabaena sp. SOY_30_concoct_251
TTCCCACGAGGAATTAGTTGATGCCGAACCTCGTGAAGTATTTATTATTGCCTGTTTGCTGATCCCAATCATTGGTATTGGCTTTTACCCCAAACTAATGACACAGGTCTATGACGCTACAACCTCAAAATTAGTAGCTACCCTGAGAGCATCAGTACCAACTTTAAACGAGCAGGTGAAAAAGCCTCTAGCTTATGTCGGAGATATTAAGTCAGCTCCAATATTAGTCAGTTCCCAGTAATAAAGTTAACTTCAGCAACTAACTCAAATGGAGGCATATATATTTAAATATGTGCCTCCATTTTTTTACCCAAATACCTGTGCATCATATTTCCCAAAAAAGCTCGCTGTTTAACGTTAGGTTAGCTCACCTAAAAGATGTAGCTAGCCTTTCTGATATCCTGACAACTAGTTTTTATTGTGATGGCAACCGCGAAAATGCTTATCTAACTCAGTGGCTGCAACCTTTTATTCGTTGGGGTATTTCTTTAGATCTGAGTAACCGTCTCACAGATGACGGTTACAGATATGCTTGCCTTGTCGCTACCGAGATCGATAACCCTACGAAGGCGATCGCCACGATTGAGATGGGTCTGAGACAAGTACCGCGCACCAATTATTCTATCCCTTTATTTAACTGGCAAACTCCCCAGTACCCTTATTTGTTTAATTTAGCCGTACATCCAGAGTGGCGGCGGCGCGGAGCCGCCGCGCAACTTCTAACTGCATCGGAGAACTTGGCTTTGCGTTGGGGGTATCAACAGCTTTATTTACACGTCCTGGATTGCAACTTGCCCGCCCGGAAGCTTTATCAGCAATCTGGATATCAGTTTTACAAGGTAGAACCTGCGATTCGTTTTTGGCTAATTAATCACCATCGTCGTCTATTATTAAGAAAGGTAATTAATTGATTAGTTATGTAAAATTAGTTATGCAAGCTGCTGCATAGCATACATAGTTACTATTGCAATTACCGCTTAAATATTCTTATATGAAAATTGCGCTACAATTAGCGCTGACAATCAAATGTTGTGGTGTGACATTACAGAGTCTATAAAAATATGGTTAAACAAGTGAATTCGCTCAAAAGTGAGGCTACAAGCCTAGCTGTCCCTGGTAAAAGTCTTTATAACGACAACGTTCAAACTGAATTTCTAGAATTGCAGACTGACATCGATACGCTACTTCAGCAACTCCAAAGTTTGAGCCGTCAGCGTCTTACCGAATCTGGGAGTGCCCAATAATGACGATCGCACCAAGCGAAATTGCGGCTAGCGTTGCAACTAAATCGAATACTGCCACTCTGCCATCAGGAACAACCCTGAGAGATATCATCAAGTCCCTTCCACCCGAAGTATTTACTAAAAGTGCATCTAGGGCTTGGCTGGGTTTTGCTTTTAGTATAATCGCCGTGGCCTTGGGATATGCCAGCATCACCTTCTCACCCTGGTACCTTCTTCCTTTTGCCTGGATCTTTACTGGCACTGCTTTAACAGGGTTCTTCGTCATAGGCCACGACTGCGGCCATCGCTCTTTCTCATCCAAAGTTTGGGTAAATAATCTGGTGGGACATGCGATGTTCCTGCCGCTGCTCTATCCGTTTCATCCATGGCGACTCAAACACGATCATCACCACGCCCATACTAATAAGCTAGGTGAGGATAATGCATGGTATCCGTTTACCGATGAACTCTATGGTGAAATCAAGCCATACGAGCAGTTCTTCTATAGGATTATTCGTGGCAGATTTTGGTGGATTGGCTCAATTATTCACTGGGCACTTTTGCATTTCGATGCTAGTCTCTATCCCGAGCGCCAAAGGGCGCAGGTAAGATTTTCTGCGGGCTTAGTGATTGCTTTCGCCGCGATCGCATTCCCATTAATGGTTGCCTTTGGCGGCGTTGTGGGATGGGTAAATTTCTTCTTGATGCCCTGGCTCGTTTACCACTTCTGGATGAGCACTTTTACGATCGTGCACCATACCATGCCCGATATTCAGTTCAAGGTTAGCGATCGCTGGAATGCCGCTCAGGATCAACTAACTGGAACTGTGCATTGTGACTATCCTGCTTGGGTAGAGTGGTTATGTCATGACATCAACGTTCACATTCCTCATCACATTTCTACAGCTATTCCTTCATATAATCTACGCAAAGCACATCAGTCTTTACAGGAAAACTGGGGCGAGTATTTATACACTACAAAGTTCTCTTGGGGACTAATGAAGCAGATTGGCGATCGCTGCCACATTCATGATGACGAAAATTGCTACCGTAGCTTTAAGCAAAGTGGCTTCTAGTTCCAAGCTGTAAAATTTAACTAAAAAAGGGTAGAGATGCGCTCTACCCTTTTTTATTGAATAAATCTTTTGTTTTAGCAGTCTTTGAGCTTAAGCATAAATGCCTCAAGCTGCTCCCGAAACTCATCGGCATTACTGTCTTTGGATTTATCCCAGGCTGCCAACCATAAAGGGGCAGGCATATGTCCCGATGGAGCTGTGTCGCTATATTTTACAGATGCAGTCCGAATCCAAGAGCCGTTACTCCGCCAACCAATGCGATCGCCAAATTCCCGCCACTGCTCAGTAGCCCTATTTTCTTCCACAACCGCACCAAACACACTGCTGATATCATCATCTTCTTGCTGAAACATTGTGATCAGTTCTTGGGGCGGCATCATTTCTTTAAGAGGCGATGAAACCACAATCTCTTGTGTGCGATGGGCTAAAACTAATTCTTGAGCTAGCTTCACTTCACGAATAACTATCGGAGCAAGCATCCTAAAGGAATTATTAGGGTTGCCAACTACTGATTTCACCACTTCAATTGTCTCGCACCATTGTTTAAGATCGAATTGATCTCCAGCCTGATAAAGCCGATCGCATATCGACTGTAGGTTTTGGCGACTGGTGGGGCGATCTGGCTCCTTAAATAGCTGTAGCATATCCCGTAGCATTACAGGGATATCTGATTGGAATACTAAGGTCATTGCCCTTTCTTCCCCAGAGGTTCTACCAACAGTAATTGGCTCGATCGTAGATTTAGAACTGCTAACAGGTGCTACTTCTTTTGGTTTACCACTTACCAGGTTGTGCAGGTGAACTTTGAGGTCGGTAAATAGTGAATCTGAGTCAGCCATAATTTCATCGGCATCATCCTTGGTTAGCCCAAAAGGACTGCGCAGAAGCTCTAATAACTCTTGCAGCTTATCAAAACAGCGTAAAAATAATGTTTGTAGTTTCTGATCGACTTGAATATTGGAATTATCTTTGAGGGTCTTAAAGTGATCCTCTAATTGGTGTGAAATATTTTGGACGCTAGTAATACCAAGCATTGCTGCGCCACCTTTAATAGAGTGCGCCGCTCTAAATACTTCATTTACCATCTCGTTATCAGACAACATCAACTCCAAGTTGAGCATTCCATGTTCGAGCGTGGTTAAGTGCTCCATGGCTTCTTCGATGAAGTAGCCCATGATTTGGTTTTGTTTTGCGGGATCCATAACTGCGAGTACCCTTATGGTGAAAATTACTTACCTAAACTAACTACCAGCCTTATTTACAAGCCTTATTTTTCTGTCATGGCAGCGCTATAAGCTTGGAGTTGACTTGTAAATCCAAAACGTCCCTGACTGTGCTTCTGCCACAGCATATCGATTGTGCGGATATCCTCGCAAGGTAGTTGCTGAATTTCTGCCGCAGAAAGATAACTACCCTTGGTTTTGCTTAGCGCCTCACATAATAAATCCCAGGTTTCCTGATTAGCTTTTTGCCAGTACCCATCTGATAGCAACGTGTTGAGCCTTGAGTAGTCTATGCCTACCGCTGAGCTAAATTTTTCCTGCAAGCTTGTTGAACGAACAGAAGTGGTGGCTGGTGAGCCAACTTGTGGCATAGGGCGTTTAAACTTCAGCACGATCGCACCATTGCCACTGCCATGATTACCATTAAGTAAAATCACTTCACCAGTTGCTGAAATCTTAGTGGAAACTTCCACTTCATCTAGCTCTAGCCCACCCTGACTAGTTAAGTCTAAGTGCTGAACTAAACTAATTAACCGATTGAGGTTATCTGCGATCGCCTTAGCATCAACCGATTTAACCACAGTTTGCCCATCGGTTCCTGTGCTGTGGTCATTTACCATTTCAATCAAAAATTCTTCACTACTCATAGCATTTAGAAACTAGGTGGGTAGATAGCTTATAGGATTCGCTCAGCGCTGAGTGCTTCAGAGCGAAGATCGTCAGGCGTAATTTCGCTGGAAACTGAGATTCCGTCAGCTTCTTTAGGCTCAATTATATGCGGCGACTCTGCTTTGTTGGAAGCAATTTTATTCGCGATCGCCTGTTTTGTAAGTGCATTGGTATAGGCAGAGGCAATTGCTTCGCGATCGACAATGCCAACCACACGACTGGTGGAGTGACGATCTACAACAGGGAGTTGTTGCAGATCTCTTGCCGCCATGCGTCTGATTGCGTCAGCAAGAGATTCATCGGCAAATGTATACAAAACCTCCTTAGTACAAACTTCTTGAACGGTTAGTTTGCTAAAGTGCTGGCTCAATTTAGGCAAAGAAAGAGCCCTCTCAATATCCTGCGTAGTTAGGATACCCAAAAGATGATGAGAGTCATCAACAACTAACGCACTGTGGAAATATCCACTAGTAAAAATCTGAGCTGCCTGCAAAATCGGCGTAGAGTACTTGAATGTTAGCGGATGCACGCTCATTACCTCCGCAATTTTAATTTTAGAGAGCATTTCCACATCTTCTGCATTCGCGTCTTTCTTAGCGCCTAAGCCTGAAACCTGACCAGACTGCAACTGTTCTACCAGCCAAGCACATAAGCCCACAGATGCCATAAGCGGTAAAACAATGCGATAGTCGCGCGTCATCTCAAACAGAAGTAATACAGCGGTCAAAGGCGCTCTGACTGTACCCGCCAAAACAGCTGCCATCCCGACTAAAGCATAGGCTGGCGGTGCTGCAACTGGGATAAACCCAGGTAAGAGCGATCCTAAGGCTTGACCGTAGGCACTACCAAGAATAGCACCCAGAAATATGGCTGGGGCAAATATTCCACCCACAAATCCGCTACCTAAACTAATCGCTGTGAGTGCAAGTTTGGTGAACAACAAGAGCACCAGCAGTCCAACTGAAAAATGTGCATCCTGGAGTAATGATTCGACTGTTTCATAACCAATGCCCATCACTTCAGGAAATACAAGGGCTGTAACACCAATGCACAAGCCGCCGATCGCCAATTTAGATGGCATGGAAATCTCTGTCATCCAAGCAAAGCCTACTATTTGCCCAGCAAATACTTCACGGGCAATCTGTAGCGCTTTCGTAAAGGCAACAGCTACCAAACTAGCCAGTAAACCCAAGCCCAGGTAGAGTGGCAGTTCCCAGTAGCTGCGCACATCGTAGGCGGGTAAATTAAAGGCTGGTTGTCCACCCAATCCAATTTGAGCTACCAAAGCAGAAACAACCGCCGCAATTACAACAACACTAACGTTGGAGTTGAAGCTTGTTTTTGTAGTGCCAAACGTATCGCCCAATAAAACTTCTAGGGCAAAAAACACCCCCGCAATTGGAGCGTTAAAGCCAGCAGCAAGGCCAGCGGCAGCACCTGCTCCTACCAACAGTCGCGTTCGTTCGGTCGAAAACCCTAGTAATTGTCCTAACAGAGAACCAATATTACTGCCAAGTTCGACACTAGGCCCTTCTGGGCCTAGTGAGGCTCCTGCCCCTAGAGATAGTGCTGCGGCAGCCGTTTTTAGCGGTATTTGCGCATATGGTAATCTGCCGCCTTCCCTGGCAACGGCATTAGACAGGTTCCCAAAGCCGACTTCGGTTTGTTGTAGGCGCGATCGCAGGACACTAACTACTAAACCACCAATAACTGGAATCAGGGCGATCGACCATCGACTATAACTAGAAAGCACAACCGCCAGCTGATGCCAGTAGAATTCCTGAGCTACATCAATCGACCAACGAAATAGTAAAACCCCAGCACCACTACCAAGACCCACCAAAATCGCCAGCACGAGCATTACAGCTGCAGCCGATGGTTGAAGGCGGTTTAATAGTACTACAAGAGGACGTGAGAGCTGCATAGCATCTGGCGTAGGGTTTCTAGCTGAACGTTAGTAAAAAAATATAGTTATTGAGTTTAGCTCTAGGCCAAAAAATTAATGCAGTTAACAACCGATACTAACCCTATCTACTCGTCTGGCAAATCCAGATCGCGCTCGTCTGAGCGATCTTCGTCGGGTAAATCGAGTCGTTCGTTTGGTCCTAAGTTGGCAACAGCATCAATACTAGCTAATGCCACTAGATCGATTTGTTGACGATAGTAATCGACACTTTTCACCTGTACCTCAATTCGATCGCCCAGGCTATACTGCCGATCGCTACGGCGACCTACCAGGACTGTCTGCGCCCGTCCACCTTTAGTTCTCCCATTGACTTGAGGAAACTCATACCAGTCATCTTTAAGCGAACTAACGTGTACTAATCCTTCTACAAGCAAAGACTCAATCTCCACAAAGAAACCATAGGATTGCACGCCCGTGATAATTCCAAAGAAGTTTTGCCCAGTTCTGGCTTGCATAAACTCGGCTTTGCGGAGACCATCGAGATCGGTTTTAGCTTTATGCACCAATGTATCTTGCTGGTTTAACCTCGGCAAAATTAGTTCCAGTTCAGAGATCACCTGACGTTCTCTTTCTGGAGGGAGAACGCTCCAACTAATCTGGCCATGACAGCTAGAATTATGCAAGTCTACACTTTCTTTACTGCGAGTATTGCGGCGATCGCGCCCCTCTTGAAATACCAAATGTAACAACCGCTGACTCAAAAGATCGACATAACGATGCTGCGGTGCGATCGCGTGCATGTAAGGAGATTCTGGCGTAAGCGACAGCCCAAAGTGAGAACCAGACTGTAAGCTATATTCCCCAATCTTAAGTAGTGACATCAGTAGATATTTAAGGATGTCGCGACTGCTCTGTGACTCGACTTGTTTTAATTGCTCTATAAAGTTCTGAAAATCTTGAGACTGGACGCGGTCTGGCTCAGCTAACTCGACAGAGACACCCATACTATTAAGGAGTTTGAGCCAATCAGTAACCTTATTCAGTTCTGGAGCAGATTGGGCCCGAAATAAAGCAGGCACACCCAAAGCCACAAGATGTGTAGCGATCGCGCGGTTTGCTAAAATCTCAAGCTCTGTTACCGTACCGTAAATCAATGCTGTCTCAGGAACAATTGGCACTCCCAAAATGCCTTCATCAGCTTCTTGCATTGAAGCAGTAGGCAGAGTTATGTGGAATGACCCTTGACGCTGCTGCTGCAATAGAGCGCCTAGTTCGGCAATATTAGCAAGCAGGTCAGCAATTTTCGGAGCATTTGCTTTAGCACCACCTTTCTCATTGCGATCGTTCAGGATCGCTTGAGCCTCAGCAAAAGTGGCAATGTTAGCAGTGGTGGAAATTACCGAAGGGTAGATCTCAAACTCGGTTAAGATCCCATTGCTATCTAACTTGAACAACACAGACATGGTGAGACGCTCTGGTTGCTGAAGTACTCCAATTTCAGGAAGCATCGGTATGACAGTATCGTCTAGCAGAAAAGATGTCCGTACTCTCAGTCGTGCTGTCTCATCTAAAATGGACCCAACTGCAATATAGGCAGCAAAATCGGGAATATGCACCCCTAAGTCCCAACCAGACTGAGATTTCTCCAATGAAATTGCCGATGAGTCACCAATAACAACAGTTTCAACTTGGCGCAGATCGAGCCTTTTCTTCAGATCGACTTTTCGTACAGCTTTTGGCAGACTATTCGCAGCAGCTAAGACCTGATTACTAAACTTACGAGGGAGGTTATGCTTGCAACAGACCAAATCCACATCAGCAGTAGATTCAGCATCATCGCCTAAAACTTGAGCTATTTTACCTTTGGGCAAATGACTACCTAGAGGAAACCTCACCATCTCTAAATGGATTAGCTTATTCACGGCGACATTAAGGTCGCTAAATTGCTCGTCTGGCACAAGCTCAATTTCAAACAACAGACGATCGTCTAGAGGAATAGCCCGATAGCCAGATTCTGTAGCTTTTACCTTAGCTAAAAGAGTTGGGTTCGAACGCTCAATAATAAGGCGCACCTCACCCTCTGGGCTGCGGCGACGCATACCGTCCTTTGTGACTTTGACTAAGACGCGATCACCATTCCAAGCAGTACTCAGGCGGCTTTCTCGAATATAAATATCCTCTGCACCTTCCACATCTTGAATAGCAAAGCAGAAGCCCTTACTCGAACAACGTAACCGCCCTTCCACTAAACCATCTTCAACCAATCTTCGATACCGCCCCTTATTTTTCTCTAGAATGCCTATTCTTTCCAAAGCATCAAAAGCGACCTGGAGCTTATGTCCACTATTTTCATCACTGACACCCAGTTTCTTTTCAATGACCTTGGGTGCAACAAATTTATCATCTGAAAGGTTGTCGAGCAGTTGTGAAATCGAGAATTCCATGAGGTGTAAACTTTATGTGGGGTAACAAGAGGTAACGGTACTGAGAAGAGACGATAGGGCTATCATGAGCTACAGAGATCCTTGGGATGCAACTCAAATCATTGCCATGTGTTTCTTAGGGAATACAGTCTTGAGACTAAAACAGACCAAATACCATCATAAAGATGTTTTGGCTCAGCAAAATTGCCGATTTACGAATGTTTCTGAGCTTGGCTGCTGATGCGCATAGATTGACTGAGCATTTCCTAAAGCATCATATCTGCATGAAGTCGAGCTCAGCTAAAGTTGACATTTAAGAAAGCTCATAACCTTAAGCATATCTCAAGGCTTACATAGCGAAATTTCTTTAAATGGCATCACTTGATTCTTAAATCTAGTCTATGGCTTCGCTGCACACCGCACTACTGAATCAAATGAATCATACAACAACTCATAATCCAGGCCATAAACAACGTGTAGACCTATATTTTAGTTTCCAATTAGCTTCTGAGACCAAGCCTGCATCCCTCAATACTATTCCCACTATAATCTTGGAAACAGTATTAAGACCACACATTTACCGAACCGAGCCTCAACGATTACCTAACTGAATTACCCAACCGAAGGTTCTAAAGTAGCAAAATGCCAGCTAAACACTCAACTAGGCGAACAGGAACAGTGTTAAAATTTCTGAGTAAACCTAGTCCGCAAAGCACGAAGTGCAACTTACAAGATCTATGCTACTAGCTTAATTTACCGATCTTTATCCTGACCAGGCATAGTTCTTCATGTTCTATGCATTTGGGGGTAATTATACCGCCAAGGATTGGACAGGTACTAAAGATGAGTTATCATAGATCCAAGTTTAAGGCTAAGTTTCACAATTGCATTGCTTCTTTTTTGAAGTAATGTGGTATATATGCTAAAAGTATCTGCGGTGTGAGAGTTCGGGTAAAAAATTATGTCTAAATTCAGTAGATTATCTCTTAGTTCAGTTCTATTCGTTTCAGCGGTTGCAGCCTCATCGGTAATTGCAGGTGCAGCTAATGCACAAACCACTGAGCCAACCGTCAACGAGTCGGTTATGATCCGCTCTATCGGCAAAGATCCGATGGTTGGTCGTACTGCGCAGAACGTTGATGTTCAACCAGTTCAACCAGCTCAACAAGCTCAAAATGTTACTTCTGTATCTCAGTTAAGCGATGTCAAGCCCACAGACTGGGCCTTTACCGCCTTGCAATCTCTCGTAGAGCGCTATGGTTGTATTGCTGGCTACCCCGATAAGACCTATCGCGGCCAGCGTGCCATGACCCGCTACGAATTTGCCGCAGGCGTTAACGCCTGCTTGGACAAAATCAACGAGATTATCACTGCTGGTCTAGCTGACAAGGTTAGCAAAGAAGACCTAGCTGCCGTTCAGAAGCTGCAAGAAGAGTTTGCGGCTGAACTAGCTGCTCTTCGTGGCCGTGTAGATTCTCTGGAAGCAAAGACTGCTCAGCTTGAAGCACAGCAGTTCTCTACCACCACGAAGTTAAATGCGACTGCAATCATCGCGCCTTCTTTTGCTACTAACAGCAATGTTACTTTCAGCGGCCGCGTTCGCCTGAACTTTGATACCAGCTTTACTGGCAAAGACTTGTTGCGTACACGCCTTCAAGCTGGAAACGTGACTCGCTTTGACCGCGTACCTGGAATCCTTTCTTCTTCTAGAACTGGTACTACCGCTACTGCTCGTTTGGGCTTCGATACCAACACAGACAATCAGTTTGAGTTGGATAAGTTGTTCTACCGCTTCCCTGTTGGCAGCAACATCACTGCTTATGTTGGTACAAAGGGAGTAGATTGGGATATTGTATTCGATCCTATCAACCCTTACCTCGATAATAGCGATACCGGTGCGATTTCCAGATTCGGTCGGTATGACCCGCTGGTTTTCCGCGCTCCTCAGGGTGCTGGTGCTGCGCTGAACTTCAAGTTTAGCGAACAGTTCGGTCTTAACTTGGCTTACTTGGCAAATGAGCAGACTGCTGGCAGTGCAACTGGCCAGGGTGGCTTGACCAATGGTGGCTACGGCGCAGGTGCTCAAATCGTCTTCTCTCCTGTCAAGGACTTGAAAGTTGGTTTGGCTTATGTACGTAGTTTTGAACCAGGTCTAAATCTTACTGGTACTGGCACGCTCGTAGATGTTTCTGGTTCTACCGGTAGCCGTAATGCTAGACAGCCTTTTGGTGCTGTTGACACCTCAACAGACCGCTACGGCTTGCAATTGCACTGGAAGGTTGCTAAGGGCTTCGCATTTGGCGGTTGGGCTGGCTTTGCTAACATTCGTCAAGAGTCTGGTATCGGCAGAAACAATGCTGATGCATTCAACTGGGCTGTTAACCTAGCCTTCCCTGACCTGCTCGGTGAAGGTAACGTTGCTGCGATTATCTTCGGTCAACCACCTAAGCTAACCTCTAACTCGATCGCCACCCGTAGAGATGACAGTGGTAACACTACTTACCATCTAGAAGCTCTCTACAGATGGAGACTTTCAAAGAATATCTCAATTACTCCTGGTGTATTCTTTGTATTCAATCCTGAGAACAGCAGTGCTAACAACACAGTTGTAGTTGGTACTATCCGTACTACCTTCTCCTTCTAGAAAATGAAGATCTCTTAGTTTTCCTAACATGACTTTATTCAAAATGATTTAGCGGTTAGAGAAAACAAATCTTTTAAAGTAGCTTTCTTAATAAGAAAGCTACTTTTTTGTTGTTTGGTTAAATTTTTGTGTTCGTAGAGTTAAAAGCAATGAGTCTATGGCACTCAAACTCGGTAAAATAAACTACTGCGATCAGTGATGTAAAGATGAATGTAATTCCGGCACTGGATATTTTAGATGGACGATGCGTTCGGCTATATCAGGGTGACTACGAACAGTCTGAGGTCTTCGGTGAGGATCCTGTAGAAATTGCGCAACGCTGGTACGACGAAGGTACAAAGTATTTGCACGTAGTAGATCTTAATGGGGCAAAAGAGGGTACGCCTAAAAATTTAAAGCTAATTGAGGCGATCGCCCGTTCGTTGCCAATCCATGTCCAGGTCGGTGGAGGGTTGCGCGATCGTGATAGTGTACGAGCAGTTCTGGAAACTGGAGTAAGTAAGGCCATCTTAGGTACGATCGCTGTAGAGCAACCGCAGTTAGTTGCCGATCTGTGTGCAGAATTTCCCGGGCAGATTCTTGTAGGTATTGATGCACGCGATGGGAAGGTGGCGACAAGAGGTTGGCTAACCACGTCAGAGACGATCGCTTCTGAACTAGCTCAGCGTATGGCACAAATTGGCGTAGCCGGAATTATTTATACCGATATTTTTCGCGATGGCACGCTGCAAGGCCCTAACCTAGATGCTCTACGACATATCGCCGAGAGTGTTGACATCCCAATAATTGCCTCAGGGGGCGTTAGTTCGATCACCGATCTGCTTAGTCTTTTGTCCCTGGAATCTCTCGGGGTAAAGGGAGTAATCGTAGGGAAAGCTATTTATACAGGCAATATCGATCTTAAAGAGGCGATCAGGGCGATCGGTAATGGGCGTTGGCAGGATGTACCACCGGAAATGGGAACTGCGATCGCCTAGCTTTGGTTGATTGTGATGCGAACCGCATCAAAGATAGTGCTAATGCCTAGAGAATTCTGGCAAAATCTGTCATATTTGTATTGTTTGGTCACGTAGCTCAATTATCAGGGCCAATCTAGGCAAATCTATCAAGAGGTTTTTGGCTTGTTAACTCCATTTGCTCTACTCATCGCCCTTGGGCTCCCATCAATCAATCCGGAGATTCTCACTCCTACCGCAACTTCTAGTCAGTTTCAAACTAGGGTTAACGCTAAGGCTACAAATCCTAGCGTTACCGCTATTAGTCAGGCAACCTCACAACCACCAACAGATAAGGCGATCGCTACAGAACAAATTGCAAAGTTGTTGCCGCCTGATACCATCGGTGCAGTCTTCCTCAATTTTAACGATCGCGCCTGGGCCGACCTAAAATCGTTTAATCCACTTGCTGGTAAAGCTTTCAAACCATTGCAGATCGTTGGGACTGTGTTAGCTCTGCCTGAAGATACAAATTTTGCTAAAGATATTCAGCCCTGGTTGGGCGATCGGATGGCAATTGCAGGTCTATCATTACAGCCAGAAGTCCCAGTCAATTTAGCGATCGTCTTACCAGTCAAGGATCGAGTCGCTCTTGATACTTTTATTGCAAAATTGAGCAAAAAGCCTAGCCGTATTGCCAATACCCAAACCTATAAAAATATAAGGCTTTTATCTTGGGAGAAGGAAAAGCCAGTCAAGCCAAAAGTAGAAGAGGACGATGAAGAATTCGATTTTGACCTCCCTTTTCCATTTAGCGATCGCGGCATCGATCTATTTGGGGTAACAGGGGGTAATGCGGCGATCGCCCTATTGCCCGACAACTTGCTGATTGCAGAGAATCCAGAAACTCTAAAACTTCTAATTGATAAACAGTCAGCAACTCGCTCTCTGGCAAGCAATCCTGGGTTTCAAACGGCATTACGAAATCCACTGTGGGACAAGTCGTTCGCGACTATTTTTGGTGACTACAGATTGCTTGCAAAACCAATGGAACAATTTGTTAAGCAGCAACCAGATGAAGACATCGATATACCTGGGTTACGACAAGCTGATTTAATCGCTAGTTATCGCAACGCCGCTCGGGACTATAAGACATTTGAGAGTTATGTATGGCTTCAACCTAATGGCATCCGCAGCCAAAGCATAGTTTACTTTGCGAAGCGACAATTATTCCATCCAGGGTTATTCGGTACTGCCGCACCAGATCGGATACTTGCTCAATTGCCCACTAATGCCTATGCATCTATTTCTACGCGCAATCTGAAGCAGCAGTGGCAATTATTATTGCAGGGGACAAAATCTGAGCCGTTGTTCAAAGTTATAGTTGATGGCATTCGTGGCTTCATGCCTAGCATTTTGGGGCTGGATCTTGAGAAAGATATTTTGCCTTGGATGGATGGGGAATATGCAATTGTTTTATTCAAAAGCGATCAGGGCTTCTTTAAATCGAACGGCCTTGATTTTGGTTTAGCGCTAGTGATTAAGACATCCAATCGTAAGGCTGCCAATGCAGCTCTGGATAAGCTCGCTAAATTTACCAAATCAACTTTTACCAGATCAGCATATGAAGACAATATTAAATTTGTGCAGCGTCGGATCGCAGGTCGGCAGATTACAAGTTGGGAAATTCCTGATACTGATAACAAATCGAAATCGCTGAGTTTATTAGCTTATGGCTGGGCAGATGACAATACCTTAATCATTTCCACTGGCAGCGGACCAATGGCAGAATTCTTGCCTAATCCTAAAACTAATCTTGCCCAGGATGCCACTTTTAAAGCGGCGATCGCGGAGATGCCAAAGCCTAATTTTGGTTATTTTTATCTCAATGGCAAATCGATCTTCAAGTTAGTCAATGATGCTTTACCGCCGGACGTAAAGTCCGAGATCCCCAAACCAGTTGAGAAATTGCTTGCGGCTATGCAAGGCATGGTGGTGGTTTATTCAGCAACTCCTGAGCAACTAAAGTCAGACTTTTTTCTGGGTTTATCACCGATTAAGCAACGTTAGATGCACTTCTATCTGAGGAATTTTGGCAAGTACGCTAACATAACCCCAGGATATTCGCGAACCTCAAGACAGGAATTCTCGCATGTATTGATTTACGAGTTTGGGTTGCTCCTGCTGCACCCAATGACTGCAATTAGGGATATATTTCAGAGTTAGATCCTTGACGTATGCTTCTGTGCCATAGGTTAATTCCTTGCCAAGCGCAGCATCGTGCTCTCCCCAAATCATTAGCGTGGGCAGATCGATCGCCTCCCATGTCCGCGCATTCATCACACCCGTTTGCAAGATATTGCGATAGTAATTAATCATGCCAGTAAGAGCGCCACGCTTAGCAGCAGCGTCTTTAAAGGCTTCAATGTCGGCCTTTGTAAAGGCGCTCTTATCGATTGCCCATGAGGTAAAGGCTGAGGCGATCGCGCCATAATCGTTAAAAGCAAAACACCATTCGGGCAAGAAAGGGATTTGAAAAAAGAAAATATACCAGCTTTTAAGTAACTGCTGTGGTGTTCGCAAACCCTCGCTAAACTTGGCAGGGTGAGGTAAATTCATCACAATTAGCTTGCTCACCATATCTGGATAGGCATAGGCAAACTGCCAGGCGATCGCGCCACCCCAGTCATGCGCCACCAGTATGCATGTCCCGTATCCCAGCGCTTCGATCGCACCCTTAACATCGGCAAGCAATTCTGACATTGCATAGGCAGAAGGTGCAGAAGGCTTGTCGCTATCATTGTAGCCACGCAGATCGAGTGCCACAACTTTGTAATCTTCGGAAAACTCTTTAATCTGATGCCGCCACGAATACCAGAATTCAGGAAAACCATGCAGCATCAGCATTAACTCCCCCGAACCATCTGATACGTAATGCAGACGGATGCCGTTAGTCTTGAGATAATTATGCTGCCATGTGTCTATTTTCATAAAGCGCTTGAAATTATTGAATTTAGGAGTGGATCGTACGATCGTCAGCCTATCAATAAAGCTGAATCTAGTTTCAGGCGAATGGCAAATACCTTAATATCTCTTATAATTACTAATGCTCTGGTGTCACAAGCCTTAGCAAGTAAATAAATAGGTTTATCCGCATGCAGCCAACCGATCCGAATAAATTTACTGAAAAAGCTTGGGAAGCGATCGTCAAGTCCCAGGATGTGGCGCGGCGATCGCAACAGCAGCAGCTAGAAGTAGAACACCTATTGGTTGCATTGCTGGAGCAAAATGGCTTGGCGACCACAATCCTGACCGCAGTGTCAGTGCCAATTCCAAGATTTCAAAAGCAAGCCGAAGATTTCCTGCGCGTTCAGCCTAAAGTAGCAAATCCCGATCAGCTTTATTTAGGGCGTAGTCTAGAGGTCTGGCTAGATCGTTCTGATGAATCGCGCCAGTCATTTGGTGATGAATTTATTTCGATCGAGCATATGGTACTTGGCCTGCTCGATGACGATCGCCTTGGCAAAAGACTATTTCGCAACTACAGTGTCGATCGCGCCAAGCTAGATACCGCTGTAAAAAAGGTGCGCGGTAACCAGACCGTATCAGATCAAAATCCTGAAGCTAAGTACGCCTCCCTAGAAAAATACGGACGCGATCTAACTGCCTGTGCCAAGGATGGCAAACTCGATCCTGTAATTGGTCGCGACGACGAGATTCGACGTGTAATTCAGGTTTTGTCTCGACGCACCAAGAATAACCCCGTGCTGATTGGCGAACCTGGGGTTGGTAAAACTGCGATCGCCGAAGGACTAGCCCAACGCATCATTAGGGGCGACGTACCAGAATCACTCAAAGGCCGAACCCTGATCAGTCTTGACCTAGGGGCATTAATTGCTGGGGCTAAGTACAGAGGAGAATTTGAGGATCGACTGAAGGCTGTGCTCAAAGAAGTCCTGGATTCCAACGGTCAAATAGTGCTCTTTATTGACGAATTGCACACGGTAGTGGGTACTGGGGCTACTCAGGGTTCGATGGATGCAGGTAATTTACTCAAACCAATGCTAGCGCGGGGTGAATTGCGCTGTATCGGGGCCACGACTCTGGATGAATATCGCAAACACATCGAAAAGGATGCCGCCCTAGAACGTCGCTTTCAACAAGTATTGGTCGATCAGCCTAATGTTGAGGATACAATCTCGATTTTGCGCGGTCTGAAGGAACGTTATGAAGTACACCACGGTGTCAAAATTTCTGATTCAGCTTTAGTGGCAGCCTCCGTCTTGTCAAATCGTTATATTGCCGATCGCTTCTTACCTGATAAAGCGATCGACTTAGTTGATGAAGCTGCGGCTAAGCTCAAAATGGAAATCACTTCCAAACCCGTAGAATTGGATGAGATCGATCGCCGCATTATGCAATTAGAGATGGAGAGATTATCGCTCCAAAAAGAGGATAATGTGGCCTCGACGGATCGATACGAGCAGGAAGGGAAAGTCGTCTATAAATCTAAGGCGGCACAGGCAGCGATCGAGCGCCTGCAAAGAATTGACAACGAACTTAAAGATCTGACAGAAAAGCAAGAAGAACTCAACGGTCGCTGGCAGATGGAAAAGGAAACAATCGACAGCGTCCAAATTCTCAAAGAGCAAATCGATCAAATTAAATTGCAAATCGAGCAGTCTGAGCGCGATTACAATCTTAATCGCGCGGCTGAACTCAAGTATGGCAAACTCACTGAGTTGGAAAAGCAACTAGATGATGCCGAAGTAGAAATCAGTCAAGCGAGATCGGATGGATCCACCTTATTTCGTCAACAGGTAAGCGAGGATGATATTGCCGAGATCGTAGCCCGCTGGACTGGCATTCCCGTCAAGAGTTTACTGGAATCTGAACGCCAAAAACTACTCAAATTAGAATCTCACCTCCACGAACGCGTAGTTGGCCAAGAAGAGGCAGTAACACTCGTAGCATCGGCAATTCGCCGAGCCCGCGCAGGAATGCAAGACCCCAACAGACCAATTGGTTCGTTTATTTTCCTGGGGCCTACTGGCGTAGGTAAAACCGAGTTGGCTCGGACTCTAGCTCAGTTTATGTTCGATACGGATACAGCCATGATCCGCCTTGATATGTCCGAATATATGGAAAAACATTCGGTATCGCGATTGATTGGCGCACCACCTGGCTATGTTGGTTATGAAGAAGGCGGACAGCTTTCGGAAGCGGTTCGCCGCCATCCCTACTCCGTTATCTTGTTTGACGAAGTAGAAAAAGCCCACCCTGATGTATTTAATATTCTGTTGCAGGTTCTTGATGACGGACGTATTACCGATAGCCAAGGGCGTCTGGTTGACTGCAAAAACACCGTAATTATTATGACTAGTAATATCGGCAGTGAGTTTATATTAGATGTGGTAGATGATGAGTCGAAATACGAAGAAATGCGCCGCCGCGTGACCGAGGCATTGCGAGCTAGCTTCCGTCCAGAGTTTCTCAATCGCATTGATGATTCCGTAATATTCCACGCCCTCAGTCGCTCCGAAATTAAGGCGATCGCAACTCTACAAATCAGGCGAATTGAAGAACGTTTAGCCGATCAAAAAATCAGTCTTGTGCTTACACCTGAGGCCCATAATTACATTGCCGAAGTGGGATACGATCCTGTATTCGGAGCACGACCGCTCAAGCGTGCCATTCAGCGGGAAATCGAAAATCCGATCGCCACCAAAATCCTGGAGGGAACATTTAGCGCTGGCCATACGATTGAGATTAGCTTTGAGGATGGTAAACTAACCTTCAACTAAGCGATCGCAACATGACCGATCTCTAGATTTGGTAGCAGTAAGAACTATCCTGATGAGAATGCAAATATGACTTATCAATCTGTTTGGATTTCTGGACATGATGTGAAACGACATTCTGGTAGTGAGATTCCCCAGGATATGAACTTCTTTATAGTCCCACCATATGAAATTGGCCAAGTCATTTCTGCGGAGGGCTCCCTTAAAAGATCCAAAAGTACAAGATGGTCTTTCCCCAGGATTTTAACTTACTTGATGTATAGGTTTATGGGTCTCTTGGTGGGGCTCTTGGTGTTCTCAATTGTTTTGTCTCTGCTTCGCAAATTCGATATTTGGTTGATCGTTTTGCTAGGGATGATTGGAGGTCTTGCCTACCTTCTTTATCGGGAAAAAATGACCGAAATATGTTCCTTTGTAGGGAAAAGAGGTATATCAATTCATATCCTCAAGCATAAGTCTGCTATGCCAAAAACGAAAATATTATGTTTCCAAGATGCCACAAATCTGTATACATCTCAAACTAGAAGCTATACTAATGGAATTTATACTGGAACCTCTTATGATTATCGATGGGAGAAAACTTCGGGTCAAAACTATCGAATAAATGGTCATTATTACAGCGAGAAAGGTAGTCCTGATGATAAAGATCAATGGTACGTTGCGATCGCAGCTGAGTGGGCCTGGAGCATTCATCTGTTGCAAAACGCCGAGCAGCATTTAGAGCGACTGGGTTATGTAGAGTTTCCGATGAAAGGCAGACTTCAAGCTGTGCGTGTCGGCCATGGTTTTATGGGATTTGTGGAAAAAGATGGTGAGCAGCGGGTGATGGTATCGGATATGAAAGATATCACGCTTGGTTCTGGCCAATTTACGTTTAAGCACAAGGACGCCAAATGGTGGTCTGGCAAAGGGAAATATTCATTCAACTATAGCAATATCCCTAATGCCAAACTGTTCCTCATCTGCCTGGAAAAACTGACTGGAATCCGATGGAGTTAGAAGGCGAATTTTACGCAAGTTTAGGACTGGCAAGCCCGACGATAACCAGACTATGAACCACCAAGCCAGCCAAAAAATCCACTTCTCTTGATATATTCGTATAGACCATTTAGTTTTGGAATCATACATCTAGTTATATGCTTTAAAGCCAATGCCTCCCTTGGATTAATTCTTAGTGCTTGCCGAAAGCTAACTTTTGCCATGCCAACAAGGTTTTGGTTGAGATAAACTAAGCCCAATAAAGCATGGCACTTACTGTTAGTATTGTCGATCTGTAGAGCCGTGTGCAGCGTTTCCCAAGCCGACATCCATTGATGCTGTTCGATATAACATTCTGCTAACTGCAAATAATTTTGTACTCTTTGAGATAAGATATTTGGAGCCTCCTCAGGATTCTGATTTATGTAGCTCTCCATCGCTTGTAGATAACTTTGCGCTTTATGAGGCAATCGATTTGAAATACCAGGCTGTGGATTATCTTGAGGTGGCTGTTGATTAATAATATGGCAATTTGGAATGGGTTGTGGTGATTCCAGGATGGACGACAGTTCAAACACCTGGGGTGGCATACTAGACAAATTAATTACACAAGAGATATCTTGAGAAGATTTAAATAATGAAGGATGATATCCTTCTTGATACATCGCGTAAATCAAGTTTAACTCAACTAACTGATCGGTGTATTCCAAGATACGATCTAGAGACTGATACTGTAACTTAGCGATCGCCTCCACGGATATGGTGTAATGCAGGACACTTGGAGAAGTAAGAAGATTTCTTGCAGCGCTGGATTTTGGAGTCAATTTTAGCCCCTGTTTCATCAGACGTTTAGCTATCAGTCTCAGCAAAGCAGCGTATTCTGCCCTTTCTCTTTGCTGCATTAGAACATTGTAGGCAGGACTGACTATCTTGGCGAAATACTCACTTGCCCTATCCTTATCTTCAACTGTACGCCCATAGATATCTGGGTGGAGATTTCTGGCAATATCTAAATAGCGCTGGCGAATCTGCCAATTATTTGCCATGACGGGTAATCCGAGCATGGCAAAATAGTCACTTGAATTATACTGACTAGTACTGCGGAGAGCATTTAGTGGCAATAGAGCCATAATATGAATATTCTCCTGAGTAACGAAAACTGATCGACCTACTACGTTTAATGGAAGTCTCGGGAAACTTAGTTTAGCGTTAAACGTTATATTTACCTCAATTTTTTGAAGCCCTAAGAAAACTCTATTGGCTCATCCCTATGCTGCAATAAAAATGTTCCTAAGTCAATCCTAAGCTTTTTGTCAAAATTGATTCTCAATAATATGAAATCATTCCACGTAACACCAGTTGCTAAGGGACTCACAATTTAATAAGGTACCAATTAATCAGATCAAAACTCTTGGATTTTGATCAACTGGTCGGCACTTTATTTTTGCGCTCGTGCCTAAATTTTAAATACAGACTCAGATAGTTTAGTAATCAGTTTTTATTTGTTTAGGGGTAGAAACGGCTTATGGGGTCTTTGCCACCAACCCCCAATTTACATTTCATCTGGGTTTTATCCAGGATTGTCATATCATAAATTGATAAGGACATGGTTAGAATTGATGATGGGTGAAAGTTTTACAAAATTGTTATCTAATTTCATTATATCAACAGCTTTTTCTTTATACATATCGGTACCTAGATATTTTGCGCGCTCTACTTCGCTGAGGATGTCAAGGTATTCTTCGCGCGATCGCGCTACCAATTTCCAATCCAACTACTCCGAGTATGGCGCTGCCCGCCCAGTAGAATAAGCCATACCCATAACTGCCCTGACGCAAAAGCATGGATATATCGAGGGCGTAGGTAGAAAAAGTCGTATAGGAGCCTAAAAACCCTGTAGCGATTAGAAGACGGAGATCGACATTTCCGACAAAGCGCTCCAGGGCTAGGGTCATAAATAAACCCATGAGCATTGACCCAGTAATGTTGATCGCGAATGTACCATAGGGGAAATCGGAGCCTAACCATTTTGCAAATAGTATGGTGAGGTAATAGCGGCTTAAAGCACCTGGAATAGCACCAAAAACGATCGCAAGCGGAGCGCGAATATCAGGATCAATTGAAGTCAGTACACCCAGAAATTTATTGGAAACGTTGGCAAGAAAATCAAATAAAAAATGCATTTCACCAGCTACTAATCTCTCTCTCCCACGCATCCAGGAGATTTATAGCAATCAGTTTCTATTTGTTTAGGGGTGAAGGGGTGGCCCCCCTTCGTGAGGGCGCAGCCCCCACACCCCCAACTTAGTAATTCATATAGGATTGCTATAAGATCCTAATTACCAAAGACATCTCTAACAAGTGGAGAATAGGGAACTCGAAACCCTATAATATTACTAGCGATCGCCCAAAATATACAGATCGCTAGTTTTTGTGCATTTAAGGTTGGCTTAATAGCATTGCTGTGAGAGAGTTTCAGAACTTGCCTAAAAAGTAAATACTACCTAATACTACTTAAAACCACCTAAACTACACTAAAATTTTAGGCCGAATTTTAGGCTAGACCCAAAATGACAGAGATCGACGGACGGATCGCTCAGGCGAATGGGCGGCTAAAGGCGGCAAAGGTTGGCTCGACGATCGCAAGAGTAGGCGATCGCCTAACTATTCGTGCCACGTTCCCGCCTAAACCTGGTAGCGATAAGGATCGCCCCTATCAGCAGCGGCTATTTCTGGGTTACCATGTCAACCCAACGGGGCTAAAGCTGGCTGAGGCTGAGGCGAGAAAGATTGGCGCACTGCTAGACTGTGGTGATTTTGAATGGGGCCCTTATCTACATGAAAAGCTTGCCGCTGCGTTGACGGTGGGTGATTGGGTGAGTAGGTTTGAGGCTGACTACTTCGCCAGGCGCGCCAGGACAACCAAGAGCGAGACTACTTGGAAGGGAGACTACTGGAAGGTGCTTAGCAAACTCGATCGGGATGCCGCCCTCGATGCTGAGTTACTGCGCAGCGCGATCGCCTCGACTAAGCCAGATACCAAAACCA
>JANMRU010000111.1:0-7813 GCA_031388585.1 Pseudanabaena sp. SOY_30_concoct_251
CGGTACGCGCTTGATGTATGAGGAAATCCTGCTTAAAACCGAAGAACGGGCTTATCACATCGCTCACTTCCTTGCACCAGATACGCTTGTGCAGATGAACGGACATCAATAGACTTTTACCTAACTTTATCTTCAATCGATCTCTAATCATGATGAATGGATAGCGAGAACCAGGGAATGACATGCCATTCCCTGGTTCTCGGGCTAATTTAGATAATTAATTCGATTAGATGTAGGTCAGCAAAGAAGGATCGACATTGATGCGCAAAACTAGCTCTCCACCATTAATTTCAGGAGTTTTCGCCTCAAAGAAGCTTCCCTTATTCTGAATTTCGGCAAAGTCGCCAGCACCAAATACTCCAAATCCACTCAAGTCGATTAGATCCACACCGACTTCGTAGTCCACAACAGTTAGAGTGTAGTCGATCGCATCTTTGTTTACGGCAATGAATTTGTCGGTTTGTCCATCTGCCGTTATTGGCACACTAAAAGTATCATTCTTTAAATCAGAGACTAGCTGGGCGTTAAACTGATTCGGTCCTGCTCCCACGAGAATGTCATCTCCTCATGCAAAGAGAGTGAGCGAAACTTCGTCTGCAACAATATCTTTGCTTTTGACAATGAGTTTGGTATGAAACTTTTATGAGAAGTTTTTCATGGTTCTATGACATGGTGCTAGATCGATATGCTAAATCTCGGCGACGGGAATGGGCAATGCGCCAACTGAGCAATATTACAGGCAACATTCCTACCAGAATAATCGCCAGTGCTGGTGCGGCGGCTTCCACCAGGCGCTCATCGGAAGCGTAGTTGTAAACACGCACGGCAAGCGTATCAAAATTGAATGGACGGATGATAATCGTGGCTGGTAATTCTTTCATCACATCGACGAAAATCAGCATACCAGCGGTGAGCAAACTTCCCCACATCAGTGGTATATGTATTCGCCGCAAAGTGCCAATACTCCCCTGCCCAAGACTGCGAGACGCATCGTCGAGATGTGGTTCGATCTTACCTAAGCCAGCTTCCACTGTATTAAAGGAAACGGCAAGAAAGCGAACAAGATAGGCGAATATGAGTGTGGCGATCGTACCGCTGAAAATCAGCCCCGTAGAAATGCCAAAATTAGCTTGCATCCAAGCATCGATCGCATTATCAAGCTGACCAAGCGGCACCATAATCCCCACCGCAATTACCGAGCCTGGAATGGCATAGCCGATCGCCGCCACGCGGATCGCTGAACGCATCACGATATGAGAATATAAGCGCTGTCCGTATGCCAGTAACAGCGCGATCGCCACACCCGCCGCCGCCGCAATTCCTGCCAACATCAAACTATTATTTATCAACTCCCAGAAACTCTCATCAATACTCTCAATGCCGCTAGTAGCAGTCATATAGGTCAGCAGGCTAACTGGAATGAGAAATCCAATTACGATCGGCACAAGGCAAGTCAGAATCGCAGCAATGGCTCTAAACCCATGCAGGTGATAGCTAGTTAGCTGCTGTTGAGGGCTGGAGGTTTGGTAATATCTAGCTTGTCGTCGGGACAAAAGTTCTAGCAGGATCAGCCACAGCGCAAACATCGTTAAGATCGCAGCTAATTGCATCGAGGCATCGCGCTCACCCATGCCAAACCAGGTGCGGTAAATGCCAACTGTGAATGTGTCTACACTAAAATACTGTACGGTTCCATAGTCATTCAGAGTTTCCATTAGGGCTAGAGATAAACCAGCCACGATCGCAGGGCGAGCCATCGGTAATGCCACACGAGTAAAGCTGCGCCAAGGACTACAGCCAAGCGAACGGCTAGCTTCTAGCGTGCAGGTGGACTGATCTAAAAAAGCAACTCTAGCTAAAAGGTAGACATAGGGATATAACGTGAAGCTGAGCATAGCGATCGCCCCAGGGAGAGAGCGAATGGGCGGAAACCAATAATCCCCAACATTCTGCCAGCCATAGATACTGCGCAGCCAGGTTTGCACCGGCCCGTAAAACTCCAGCAACTCGGTATAAACATAGGCTAACAGGTATGCAGGAGCAGCCAGTGGCAAGATCAGCAACCATTCAAACATGCGACCACCAGGAAAGCGGCACATCGTGACTAACCATGCCGTGCTCACCCCCAAGACTAGAACGCCACAGCCAACCCCCAAAATTAGCCATAGCGAGTTGGTTATATAGCCAGTCAAAACCGTTGAGGCTAAATGATCCCACACAGCACGAGTTGGCGCGAAGATGCTGCTCAACACAAAAAGTACTGGCGTTATGATTAGTGCCGCGATCGCAATTACTAAGGCAGTCAAGCTGCGATTGCGCCAAAGAGCAAATGTATTGCTGGGGGAGAGAGCCATATGGAGGGGAAGAAACTATTAAGTTAAATATGGATTGCTAAAAGTAATGAGAATACCTTGCATCAAACTATTTTAGTATAATGAATATCCAGCAATTGCTTAGATCTCTCAGCTTCTAGAGACGATCTAGTAAATATCAACCGATATCAACCCTATAAGTGCAGAATGATTCAGCCCGTGATTATGAATGTGGAGGACTTGACAAAGCGGTTTTCCAAAAGTACAACTCCCGCCATTGCCAACGTCAGTTTACAACTTCATCATGGCGATCTGCTCACCCTATTAGGGCCTTCAGGTTGTGGAAAAACGACACTATTGCGATTAATTGCTGGTTTTGAAAGACCTCAAACTGGAAGTATTGCGATTGCGGGGCAGCAAGTAGCAAGTGCAGGAGTCTGGATCCCACCAGAGCTACGCGATGTCGGCATGGTATTTCAGGACTATGCACTTTTCCCGCACCTGAGCGCCAGTCAGAATATTGCCTTTGGATTGCGTAAGCGTCGCGACCAACACGGTGTAAAGCCAGATTTAAACTCGTCAACCGTCAAGAAGTTAGTCGCAGAGGTGATCGCGCTCGTAGGTTTAGAGGGTTTAGAGAAGCGTTACCCCCACGAATTATCAGGTGGACAGCAACAACGTGTAGCCCTAGCTCGCGCCCTGGCTCCCCAACCAGCGCTGGTACTGCTAGACGAACCATTGAGCAATCTAGACGCCCAAATTCGGATGCGACTGCGGCATGAACTGCGAGATATCTTGAAAGCTGCGGGTACGACTGCTATTTTCGTTACCCACGACCAAGAGGAAGCCCTGGCAATCTCTGACTGGATTGCGGTGATGCGTGACGGTAGGATCGAGCAATTTGGTAAACCTGAAGAAGTTTACAATCAGCCCACATCGAGATTTGTGGCTGAGTTTGTAGCACAAGCTAATTTTTTGCCTGCTCAGTATCGCGATCGCGCTTGGGAGACAGAGCTAGGTAGTTTTGCCCTCGACGAAAGTACGAGCGATCGCCCCACCAATGGATCTAATCAAGCAGTTTTGATGATTCGCCAAGAAGACTTATTGCTCAAGCCTGATGGGGAGAATTCGGTAGTGATTCGCGATCGCTGCTTTTTAGGTCGCGAACTGATGTATTACCTTCGCACCAATTCAGGCAAGGAGCTAATTGCCCGCACCACAAATCGGCAGATTTTACCAGTGGGAACGCACGTTAAGATATCGATCTCGAATGCAGCGATCCGAGCTTTTCCTGTTAGCTAACATACCAACATCTACCTCTGCTAGCCTCTACACTAGAAATTTCAGGCAGTCTTAGAGACCCATGTGGTTATGCAATTTGGTAAGTCGATTCGTTCGCAGTGGTTGTTAGAGGAAAATTGCGTATTCCTTAATCATGGCTCATTCGGAGCTACACCCAAAGTTGTACTTGATGCTCAGACGCGATGGCGGCAACGCTTGGAACAGCAACCCGTGCGCTTTATGTCGCAGGAGTTACCCGATGCGCTCCGAGCCGCTGCGGCAGCATTAGCCGCCTGTATTGGGGCTAAAGGTGAAGATATTGTATTTGTGGAGAATGCTACGGCTGGGATTAATGCTGTCGTGCGATCTTTGTCGTTTTCACCTGGCGATCGCATTGTCACTACTAACCATGTCTATGGTGCGATTCGCAAAACCCTCGAGTTTGTTTGTCAACGCACAGGTGCAAAATTAATTGAGGCACAGGTGCCTTTCCCAATTTCTAACGCGGCGGAGATCGTTGCTTCGATCGCCACTCAACTCGATGCCAATGTCAAGCTACTCGTAATCGACCACATTACTTCGCCCACTGCCCTGATTTTCCCCGTGGCTGAGATAATTGGTCTGGCAAAACTGGGAAATATCCCCGTACTAGTTGACGGTGCCCATGCGCCGGGCATGATTCCCCTCAATATTGAGTCGTTAAATGCTGATTGGTATGTGGGTAATTGCCACAAGTGGCTATTTGCACCCAAAGGCTGTGGATTTCTGTGGACAAGCCCGCAACGGCAGCCAGAAACTCACCCCACTGTAATTTCGCATGGGTTAGGATCGGGTTACTGTAATGAATTTGACTGGACAGGTACGCGAGATTTTAGTGCCTGGTTAGCAGTGACGGAGGCGATCGCCTTTGCGCGTCAACTCGGGGTTAGCCAAATATACGACCACAACCATAATTTAGCTGTATGGGCAGCACAGTTGCTGATTCACGCTTGGGGTGGACAGACAACTACACCATCAAACATGATTGGGGCAATGACAACCATACAGATACCCACGCGAAAAAATATATATAGCGATCGAGAATTACACAACTACCTCTGGGAATTTCACCATATCGAAGTGCCGATTATCCCCTTTGCTAATAGCCTCTGGGTCAGGATATCTGCACAGATTTATAACGAACCATCCGAGTATCGACTTTTAGCAGAAGCTTTGTTGCAATAAGAGGCGTATAATTTCTTCACATAAGAATTTAATTTTTAATCAGGTGGTTTTATAGCGTGCCAAAAGCAGGCATTATCTTCAATGACGCTAAACTCGTAGCCCAACGTGTAGCAACAGAAATTAAAGAATGGCTAACGGAACAGGGCTGGGAAGTTGTAGTAGCGACAGGCTGGGGCGGTATTTTAGGTTACGCCAAGCCTGATACGCCCGTGAGCCATACTCCAGTTGAGAACTTGGTACCAGAAGGATTTGACGCAGATATGGCCTTTGCGATCTCTCTGGGTGGAGATGGTACGGTTTTGTCGGCATTTCGTCAGGTTGCGCCCTGTGGTATCCCTGTGCTGACAATTAATACTGGCCACATGGGTTTCTTGACCGAGACCTATCTCGCGCACTGGAAAGAAACCCTAGCGCAGATTATTGCTGGTAAGTATGTCGTAGAGCAGCGATCAATGATGTCGGTGCGGGTTTACGATCGCAAAGGTCTGTTGTGGGAAGCACTATCCTTGAATGAGATGGTGATTCACCGCGAACCTTTGACTAGTATGTGCCATTTTGAAGTAGCGATCGGTCGCCATTCGCCTGTCGATGTCGCGGCAGATGGCGTAATTATCTCTACTCCCACGGGTTCCACCGCCTATGCTCTTTCCGCTGGCGGGCCAGTGATTGAGCCTGGCATTCCCGTATTTCAGCTCATTCCGATCTGTCCGCATTCGATGGCATCGCGGGCGCTGGTTTTTGCCAACACGGAAACAGTGGTAGTAACACCTGCAAATCACCATCGACTAGTTATGGTGGTTGATGGTAATGCCGGTTGTTATGTTTATCCCGACTATCAAGTCAAAATCGAGAAATCGAAGTATTATGCTCGCTTTATTCGGCTCCAACGAGGCGAATTTTTCCAAGTTCTGCGTGAAAAGCTGGGCTGGGGTCTACCCCACATTTCTAAGCCAACTTCGGTGGAGTTGCCCTAGGGTTTTAGCCCAGCGTTCTAGGCTAGCGACCGCCAACCACCACATTACGAATGCGGACATGTGGGCCACCCACGCTTACAGGTAGACCAGATTGACCACCTTTGCCACAGCCCCCATTGCGATAAACCGAATCAGCTGCGATCGCATCGATATCTTTTAAGGTTTGGAACACGTTGCCACTGAGCGTTACATCGCTGACTGGCTCGGCCAGTTTGCCATCGCGAATGGCATAGCCTTCCGCCGCTGCAAAGGTAAACATCTCGCCGTTGGTCTGACCGCCCAGCATTCGCACCGCATAAACACCGTCATCGACCCCATCCAACATTTCCTCGAAGGAATGCTTACCAGGCTCAATTGCCGTATTAGTCATGCGCACAAGCGGTGGATAGGAAGCTGTTAACACACGGGCATTACCAGTGGGAGCTTCGTGCATTTTACCAGCGGTTTCCAGGCTGTGCATCCGTTGGTTAAGAATGCCATCTTTGATCAAATATTTTCGTTGTGTCGGCACGCCTTCATCGTCGTAGACCATACTACCGGGCAAACCGGGAATGGTGGCATCATCAACCACGGTTAGATCGGGAATGGCTATTGACTTACCCAGTGTCAATAATTCTTGCATTTTAGGGTTCTCATAGACAAAATCTGCCTCGGAGAGATGACCAAATGCTTCGTGGATAAATACACCCGCTAAATATGGATCGAGAATCACAGTATATTGACCACCCTTAACCGGACTTGCGTCTAGTTGGCGGACGGCGCGTGCCGCTGCTTCCCTTACCAGATCTTCCTGCGAGAGCATAATGTCAAAATCGGTGCGGGAATGAATAGAGTCAAAGCCCTGGCGTACCGTGCCATTATTGCGGGCAATTACGCCAAAGCGTCCCGTCACATCCATGCGCTCCTGGGCGATCGCGGTTCCCCACGAGTTAGCAAAATAAGTTGTGCCAAAGCGATCACGGTAGCCAGTCATCGTAGTTTGGATTCTGGGATCGAACTCTAACAACATTTGGTTATAGGCTTCCAGGATTTCGCGCTTACGCTCAAGCGATATACCACGTGGATCGTTGCCAAGCTCTACCTTGACTTCAGCAACTACGGGGTCTATCTTCGCGAGCTGCGTTGTCTCTTTACCTATTAGCTTTGCTTGGGAAATTGCCTGCTCGATACGATCTTGGAGTTCAGAGAGATCGTTAAATGTAACAAAGCTCCAACCGCCCTGATGACAAGCACGAATGCCACCAGCAAGACCAAAGTTGCGATCGACCGCATTCAGTTGTGAACCTTGGAATGAAATACTAGTGGACTCGCTTTGTTCTAAACGAACTTCCAAATAGTCAACTGACTTACAATGTGGCGCGATCGCCGTTTGCAACTGATCCTGCATAAGTTATCACTACTTAATAACACAACTTTATTGTAACAAATTCGCTTCTTGGGTTTTCTCCTCGGTTATGGATCTGCACGGATATATGGCGCTATCCTTATATTTTTCACGCCAAGAAAAATAGCGGGATAGAGCTATTTAGCTACCACCACGCTATACGAGGAATTATCCGAGATATATAGATTTAAATTACCCAGATTGCGGGCAAAAATTTCAGCGCTACTTTAATTCCCAAATCCTACTAGCAAAACTGATATAGCCCAGACGAAGGCAACCACAATTAGAACTTTTCCGGCATCGGGGGCTCGCTTGTTGTTATTCATGACAGGATGTAGTTGGGTTATCATAATCCTGACATCACATCTGTCATATTCTCGATCATGAAAATCCGCCATTTCCTTGTAACAACGAGCATCTCAATAAGTACCTTACTCGTTGCAATATCTATCCCGCCGGGATTTACTCAAACTATTAAGCGAGATTACGAAGCTTCCACACCTCTTCCTCAAACCAAACAACTAACTATCCGTCAACCACTAAAAGAGTTGCCCAGCGATCGCTTGTTTGCTAAATGTCCCGCGAATTCCCAGCTAACTGAGTTTGCCGAAAGCAATAACTTTTTAGTCATGGTGTGC
>JANMRU010000120.1:0-2798 GCA_031388585.1 Pseudanabaena sp. SOY_30_concoct_251
CCCACACCCCCAATTAAAATCTGTCAATACGATCTAGGCGCTGGCTATAACTGCTATAAAAATTAAAAAGACTCGACATATATGCCGAGTCCGAACTTTTATCTCCCAGAGAGACAAAGTGAACACCTGAGGTAACTATCGAACAAAAGCTAACCTCCTGGCATCATGCCATCAGGTGACCCGATTGGGTGAGTCCACTGACAACGGTTGCGTCAGCTCAAAGATAGCGTCAAACCTAAACTCATGTACCATTGCCCTGAGCGCAAGCGCCAATTGCTCCTCTGATTCTGCAATGCGATCGATCAAGGCAATGGTCGCTTTGACATCTGCTAAAAGCGCGACTTGATGGAGAGCTGCAACCCACTCACTGGGCATATCAGCAATTGCAGTGTGGAGCGCTTTGATATTGATGGGGGAACTGCTAGGGGTGGATTCTCTAAATAGTTGCGAAGAATCAGATGGATGCGTCATTGATAAATCGATAGGAATTACAGGGATATGGAAATTAAAGACCGAACCCTCACCTAATCTACTGATGACGCTGATATCTCCTCCCATCAGATGCACAAAACTTCGACTAATAGCTAGTCCCAGACCCGTCCCCTCTTGCGATCGCTTTCCTGACTCAGTTTGGACAAAGGGTTCAAATAGATTCTCAAGTTCCTCTGAGGCAATGCCGTAACCTGTATCCTCAACCTCGAAATGAAGAAGGCAAGGTATTGAGTATGAGATAGCGTCTTTCGCAAATCTTGCTTTTGAGAGATCTACCTCACAGCCAATTTTGATGCGAAGAGTGACGCTACCAGTTTGGGTGAATTTGATCGCATTTCCTAAAAGGTTAAGTAATACTTGTCGTAGTTTACCTTCATCGGCGTAAATGTAGTTTGGAATAGCAGTTCGCTCGAAAATTAGACTTATGCTTTTAGCATCCGCTCTAAATTTCCATATTTCTTCCAAGGCATCAAGAAGGCTATCCAGATTAAAACCGTTTTCATTAAGCGTTAATTTCCCGGCCTCAACTTTAGCCATTTCCAGGACATCATTGATTGACTGCAATAAATGTTTGCCGCTACGACTAATAATACCCAGGTGTTCTTGGTGCTCTGAATTAAGCGATGAATCCTGGGCTACAAGCTGTGTAAACCCCAAAATGGCATTGAGTGGGGTGCGTAATTCGTGGCTCATGTTAGCAAGGAATTGATTTTTGGCCTTATTCGCAGCTTCGGCTCTTTCTTTAGCTTGCAGTAAAACCTCCTCCGCTAATTTGCGATCGCTAATATCTGTCTGCACTCCAATATAGTTAGTCAGGCGACCTTTTGCATCCCGAACGGGTGAGATCGATAGCTGATTCCAATACATCGTTCCATCTTTGCGATAGTTACGCAAAATTGTCGAACATTCTTTCCCTTGCTGTAGTGCCTCCCTAATTTTGGCGATCGCAGGTTGCTCAGTATCTTTGCCTTGAAGGAATCGACAGTTCCTGCCCACAACTTCATCAGATGAGTAGCCTGTCATACTTTCAAATCTTTGATTGACATAGACAATCGGGTTGCCAGGTTGAGTAAAATCAGTGATGCTAATACCATTACTACTTGCTGCGATCGCCCTTTCCAGGAGATGCAAGCGTTCTGCAGCCTGTCTGGCCCCTGTGACATCGCGCACCATACAAACCGCCTCGTCAGCACCGCTTTTCACAATGCGAGCTTCGTAGATATGTAAACCATCAGACTTTTGTAATTCATGCTCGTAGATCTGAATTTCGTTTTTCTCTATAGCCATGCGAATGCATTGCAGCAAACCTTGTTTAGTTCCACTAGGAATATTCCCATCCTGTAATTTTTTGCCAATTAGTTGATCGCGTGGAACGAGCAGAACTCCTTCTCTAGCTTTAATATCTAGATATGTACCATCAATCCGATGCCGAAACATAATATCGGGGACAGCATCAATTAAGGCACGAGTTCTTTCCTCAATTTTCTGTCGCTCAATGATGTCATTTTGCAACTGGGCATTGCTTTCTTTTAAATCTCTTTGGAGTTTTTGGATCTTGAGCTGATTCTGAATGCGCGCCAATACTTCTCGAACTCTAAATGGCTTGGTAATGTAATCTACTCCACCCACTTCAAAAGCCCTAACACTGTCTTCTTCAAGATCGGCATGACTGATAAAGATGATGGGAATATGATTAGTACATTCATCATCTTTAAGCATTTGACAAATGGTAAAGCCGCTGAGACCGAAGAAATTAGTTTTAAGCAAGATCAGGTCAGGCAGTTCAAGTTTTATAGTTCTGATCAGTTGGTTGACAGTAATTGCCTTACTCACCTCGTAACCATGACCCGTTAAAATGCTTGCCAATAGCCTGAGACTATCTGGGCCATCATCGGCTATGAGAATATTTCCCTTGTGTGGCTGAGTTGGCGGGTTGTTCATGCTATCACTTACCGAGAAACGAGAAGACAGCCCCTAGCTTCTAGCTATGGGGATGAAAGCGATTCGCGACTTTAGTCGCCTACAGATATTAACATATTGGTCGAATCTTATATTAAATGCTAGAATATAAGTATGATTGTTTTAGAGTTCAAAACTTACGGAAAAGCTCTTCAGTTCAGCGCTATTGATGACGCTATTAGAACTGTGCAGTTTATCCGCAATAAATCTATCCGATTCTGGATGGATAACAAAGGAACAGGGCAAGCAGCATTGCAGCGATTGTGTGCTGTGCTGGCTAAAGAGTTTCCGTTCGTGAATGAACTCAATTCAATGGCACGGCAGGCATCGGCTGAACGGGCATGGTC
>JANMRU010000134.1:0-8250 GCA_031388585.1 Pseudanabaena sp. SOY_30_concoct_251
TCTATCTATTCTAATAATGGCATTTTCTTTACGCCATTGCACTACTCTTTCTCTGATTTCAGAAGAATTTTCTTTCAATAGTCTGATCCAAGATTTGTCTTGTATACTAGGCATATCGATTTTAATAAAATCCCCTTTAATAACTGTAAATCGTCAAATGAACCTAAGTACTAGAGAATCAAAATGTTCCTTGAGTGTAGCACAAAGCACACACTCAAAGATTTCTCCGCAGAAAACTCGATAAACAAAGTTATGCTCAGGCATTAAAAAGCATTCCTGAGCATAGATATGAGATTTTTATTAAGTAATCACAAAGCGATGAAGATGAAAACAAGACAGTGTTATGACTAATCTCTCCTTAGCCTTATCAGCCTCGGTATTCGATAGGATGGTCGTCACGCTGGCAGCAGTCCCGAGTACCTTCCCATCCTTAATTACGGGGTAGAAGCGCGAACCCGCTGTTAACTCGACAGGCTTCTTCGGTTTACGGGTTTTCTTCGCAGGAGTCGCCGTGATAGTCCCTTGCTTGCGTGGTGTCATGATCGTCACAATAAGATTTCTTATGACAATTATGACACATAACAGGGTGAACTACCCGACGCTCATTGCAAATGCTTCAGCTAAAGTATTTCGGGTAAACGTGTTAAGACCGCGTACCAATGATCCAACATATGATACGCGGATAGCAGATGTGGTTCATTTATAAGTATCAGCTCTTCGGCAGGAGACTCATTATGGATAAAATTATCTAGAGCTGTCTTGGATAATTCGAGGAAAGTTCGCTCTACTCCCTCTAGGTCAAAGGTTTCTGGTAATTCAAAAGGGGGGTTACTGTAGAAATCCGTTCCTTCGACTTCATAAGCGAGAGAATGCATTGCATAGTATATCTTCGGATAATTCTTTATCGTAATTTTAATCATAAAACTAAAGCCCACGAAAATGGATTAAAGCCTCGCGCACTGTAACCGTAACTGAGACTAGGGGGTTTTGAAGGGGTCTCCCCTTCATCGGTAAAGCGTAGGGTATTGTCCCCTTGTAATAATCATGACTTTTGATCTGCATATAGCAGATCGATATACGAACACATCCATTCCTCAGCACAAGCCAATGCACCCATTTGCCTATACAATGCCATCATTGCAATGTAAACTGTGGAGTTGCGGAACTCCAGACTGTATGCCTCTAGCAAGCACTCGTGCGATTCATTATACCTACCAAGTAGGCTAAGAATAAATGCTTTCTGAATTAGAGCATCAGGTAGATCGCGAAGACCCCAGCTTTGATATAGCTCTTCAATCAATTCGTCGAGCAGGATGAGTCCCCGATGTATTCTGAGATGCTCATAATCATTAAGTGTCTCCCTGCTAGGTATCTGCTTTAATCCTAAATCTCTGATCTCACTAATGATTTCTTCTTTGCTATGCATATTAGTTATCAATATAATCCAACTAAGATTGTAGCTATAGCTCAATTGCAGCCCCAGTTACAGGCCGTCCATCAATCTATTAGCAAGGTCTTTCGCGTCCGAGGCAATTATGCCCATTGAGGGCAGAGGTCTACCAGCAGAAACGATTAATGCTTTTGCAATTTCTAGCCTTACGAGTAATTTAGCGGATAGCATCTCTACAGGTATAATAGTGTCGTTCATTTTCGCAATGTAGGTAAATGTAATCGTCCGCCAAGACTAACTTCTCTCCAATCCCCCAGCGGATCTACTGTCCAGTAAGGAAAAGTATGGGGTTCATCATCGGTAATAAACCATTCTCCCGCGCCTCTGTAAACGTATCGTATTTGCCCAATCTTCTTAGCGTACACAAACGCATACTCCATGGAACTAGTCCATCCATCGGGAGGAGCTTCCCTCTTCTTGGGTACGCCATTCTTCTTTCTATCTAGATCCATCTCGGTTATAACCTCAATAAGGTTGCAGTCTCAAGGGAGTTTTGAAGGGGTCTCCCTTTCAGGGGTCTCCCCTTCACCACCACTCCTCGCATGTATCCGTGTCTATAAGTTCCTTGAAATCTCCGAGCATCCTAGCGATAAATTGGAGTCTTGCCATTGCGAGTTGAAAGCGGGCATCATTCTTGGAAGCGCGATAGTCATACATACCTGCCATAACCTGACGAGTTAATTGCGATAGTGTGGTAGTCATGGCTGTTTTTCCAGTATTTCAATCGCTCTTTCGAGAGCAATCATTGCAGTGCCCAAATCAAGGTTGACGTTAGGGTTGCAATGTAAGCTATGGTCGTAAGTAAAGGTATCAGGGAACTTGGTATATAAATCATATTCCTTCAGCTTCTGTGAAGCAATGCGAGTATTCAGTAGCGCTAATATCCTGTCTTCTTTAGTCATAATTTAAGCCCCTAGAGTCAGGGGCATTTAATGTTACAGTTTCAGGTACAGTTACAGTCTCGGTTACAGTTTCAGTTACAGTTTCAGTTACAGTCTCACTAATCCAAGGGTACTTCGTGACATACTCCCGACGCTGACGCAAACGTACAGCGCGGGCTTCCCCCACCGTAAGTGTACAACCACTGGTTAACAGGTTCAGGCGTTTTATAGTGAGGGAGATGCCCAGCCCCACTTTTCAATATTTTCTCTACGAGAGAGGTTTGCTATTTTGATGCTCGAAACCCTTACATTGCAGTACTGGAAAACGTATTCCGGCTATGGGTGTCTACTCCAACTGCTTCGCCGTAAGCGCGTGATGAGGACGATTGCTTATTGCCGCCCCGTATATCCATTGTACCAGAAATTACCGATTCCGCTTCACTTCATCGGTGGGCTATCCATCCCGCGTTCACCGAAGCGGTAGAGCGCGGGGCTTTCGCGGCGAGCTAATCCAAGGGTATTTCCTCAAAGGATGCGGGTAAGGATAGCAATTCAGCTCCAGAGCTACTCTCGATCTCGGCGACTACATCGGCTGTCCCATAGAAATCACTCCTGAACTGTTTCCTTTGCCTAGCAGCCGCAGTAAAAGCATCCTCTAACATAATCACATTATAATTATTAAGGATCTCCTCTACCGCGCGAACCAAGCCAGATGCCCCCACTTCCGAATCCAGCCACTCAGCGATACTCGTCAAGTAAGCTTCTTCAGACTCGGTCGCCTCAAGTGTAGCAAATTCGACAGTACCAGCTTTAGGTTCCTTCTTTGTAGCGTAGGTTGTGAATTCAACTGTACTGACTACACTCGAAGGAATTAGGTTCTTGCCAACCAACTGGGTTTGGTAAGAGCTGAAGTTTTGCTGTGCCCTCGTAATCAATGGCGTGGAACATAGCACACCTTGAGGTAGCTCTGGGCTAACTGCCTCTGGATTGAGCGGACACACCCAGAACATAAACAAGTAGTCCTCTAGTTTTGCCTCCATAGTGCCATCGGGCAGTCTGTTATTACGAATGTTTCCGTAAAACATTTGTGTTGCTAGGATTACCATCCTCGGTTCAGTTATGGGTTTACCCTTTGCATTGCAGATGACCTTATCTGGGCCGATCGTAAGGAAGCGATCTTTATTATTTATTCTGCAGTAAGTGATGTCATCAACGTTAACGATCGCGCCATGTTCCTTCTTCTTGAAAATCTGCATATTCATCTTCCGATAGTTGGGCATGTGGGGCGCGGTAGCGCTTCCCCGATATTTAACATTTTACCAGTACAATTGAGCTGTACCAATTATTAGATATATGAGTACAAGTCAACTAGCGCTAGGAAGCGTCACCCTCATACTTGCTGGGACGCTATCACTCATGGCAATTACAGACAAAATTAAACCAGAGGCATACCTAGCTGGGATGATGGGTATATTTGCGGCATGGCTTAAAACCGATGACACCAAGGGGACACCCACCGTCACGACTAAAGAGAGGCCGAAGCTCTAGGTGGTGCGCCATCAAGATTCCATGTTGTAGTGACAAACTGGTTCGTCATTTTCTGCATATAACCTGACGCATTAATTACAAGCCAATCATTTTGGCTAAGTATAAAACTCTCGATAATAATAGATCCTTCTGCCCTCTTTTTTACGACAAAAGCTATATCGCTATTAAGGTGTACGTCCAATTCGTAACCATGAAATTCCACAGCCCTAGCTAGCGATTTTAATGTATCTTCCGTGACGGGAATCGCGTCAAGGAAATTGTCAAACCCTCCTTCTATTAGCCCTATCTTCATTTGCTAAACCTCAAATGCATTCCTCTCTGTAGCACATCCTTGAATCTAGGCAGCTCGTCATTCTTGATACCTTCAAGAACTGCCTTCTTGTCTAGCTCCACCTTAGTGCGTGAATACCCTGCACGAATCAGCTCTTGCTCCTGTTCTTCGGTCAGTACTAAAGATGGGACGCCATTCTGACACGCGGTAATGCGATAGGTTGTCCCCACGAGTTTGGCAGGTAGCATATTCTGCTGTACCATCCCAATGACATACCCCTCGATCCTATCCTTTTGGGTTTGGATAATAGATGCTTTTCGTTGTAACTCTTTGCCGAGCTCCTTATAGTACTCGGCCTTGCTCTCCAACGCCTTGAGTGTGACATAGAGCCTATCCACACCAATCTCAGAAGTTGCTATTGAATCTAGTAGTTCATCTTCCAAGGCCACGAGTTCTGTCATATCGTCCACCTCAGTTAACATATTGGCTAGCTGAGTAGCTTCGCCAATTACGAGAACGATATCCTTAACTTGTTGGTTCATTGGTGTCCTCAGTCATTACTCTATGGATTGCAATCTTTTTGATAGTTACTGGCCCAATCATTTTACTCGACATCAAGTATTGAGCCACGTCGTAGGTAGATTCTACGTATGTTCTCCCAGATATATCCATCATTTCGTAAATGTATCTTGATTGGACAAATTCAATTTCAGTTTCCATAGGATTTTAGCTTCAGTTTATTGTTAGGAAATCTAGGGCTGATAAGGCGTACCAGTCCTAGACTGTATAGGTTGGATTAAAACCATTTGTAGCGCGGTAGCGCTCCCACTCGGCTATAGTGGCATCGACATCGATAGTACAAAAAGTGGTAGAAGCAGCTTTACCAGTGGACTTCTCAAACCAGAATTCATGGAGTGAACCTTCGGGACGGGCATAGATTCTCTTGGCGGTTACACGGGTCACTACGTAGCGGGATTCACCAACCTCTTTCCTATATACAACATGAGGCAGAAATTGATCCTGCTCTCTCATTAAGGCATTCTTAAGATCAAGCTCAAGAGAGGAGATCAATCCCGGCCTCCCGATTCCACCCGAAAGCCCTCTAATCTCAGAACGAAGAACGAGAAACCGATCGTCCATTTCCCGTTCTTCCTCCTGAAGATTCCGAAGTTTAGCTTTAGCTTCAATGAGCCGAGCTTGTAACTCTTCGGATTTCTTTGCCATCTTATACTCCTTCTATGTTTTCGCCATCCACTTCTTCGGTCAGAACCTCCTTCAGTACTTCTTGGCCTAGAAGTGCGCAAGCTTTACGGTAATTCCGCATCTCTGCGCGAATAGTGACAAGAGCCTTCATGAGGTGGGCCTCCTGCTCTTTAGCTGCCTCTAGCAAAGCTGTCGTAGATTTCAATGCTGCCTTCTTACTATCTTCAAATATCATATCTCTTCTCATATTTAGTATAAACATCATTATCTATTTTACCACGTGAACCGACTCAATCATACTGATCTATTCCTTCCTGCTGTGCGATTCAAGCGCATTATTAGCCCAGGACTAGAATAGTTGAAATGCCAACCCGCTTCAATAGTCTTAGCTCTAGCATTAATCCATTCTTCTGTAGTGGCTAACATCTTATGCGGCTCAAAGTTGATGCCATCATAACTAAACCATGTCATAGTACAGCCATCTCTTTCGATACTCCACATTATGGTGGATTTCCATTGGTAATTTACTGGCATTGGCACGAGTTTACTCGCTAGCGCTTGATGTTTGCACATAGGCTGAAATGAGGGTACATTTTCCCTCATTTCTTGCTTGTGTTCTTCTTGCCACGCCCATGATGGGCAACTGCAAGTACAAGCAGTAGTAATGTAATGAACTGTAGTGTTGACATTCCTCTTCCAGATCTCATAAATATTCCCTGATGTCGCCAGCCCCAGGGTTTTCATGCAGTAAGTCCTCGGATCTGGCAAGCGACTTCTATGTATGATGAAATTCTCAATGTACTGCTTGTCTGTAATCCTAGAGATAGCGGCATCAGTTAAGTCATCTAACTGGATGCTTAGTATCCTAGCTGCGGCACTCCTGGTACGAATTTTCGCGGCTAACTCTGGTGCCATTTATCTCAATCCTCACAATGCAGCAACAGTGCCATAATCATTTGAAACCCTAGTAAAGTGATGCGCGTCAGAACCCCAATAAACTAAAATGCAATTAAAATCTGCATTCTTAGACTGATGGCCTTCAGAGTTAAGGAAGCCTAATCTTGGCTGCTTCCCGGCACCCCAGAAGCATACTGCTTTTGCCGTTTCCGCGATGAGCCTCCCTGTGCCCTTATTATGGATACAGCCTGACTTGAGTACAGCAATTGCCTCATCAACTGTTCTATTAATGCACTCGTAAGACAGTCGCTTTACGAAGGGCAATGGATTACTAAAAGGTGGATTCATGTAAGCATTAGTTGCTAGCCATACTTTTGGCCCCAAGCAGTTCTCACTCTCAGTAATATGCTGCTTGGCGGGAATTGTTTTCTCTCTATCGGATGTTGGGTCAAGGTCAATTTGACCTAATTCAAAAACCTCTTCACAGATATCCACGATTATGGGAGGCGTACGCCACGGATCGGTTGTTTTTTGTCATAAGAAAAAGCTGCTATTGTTAGTAGTTTCCAAAAGGAGAATAATTTCCATATGTAGCGCGGTAGCGCTTGCATGGATCGAATTGGTTATCGCCGTTTTGCCATTGCAATCTTGTGTAAATCATTTTGTATCTGAGCATCTCTTTGCGCTTTGAACTCAGCCGCAGTGAGTTGCTTCCTAGGCGCTGGCGTGTCTGGCTCAATTTGTCGCTGCACTCTTTCCGGATTAGCCATCCTATATCTCACAGCCTGAGTAGCTGCACTAGCAGGTTCCCTGGTAATTGGCCTATCTTGTGGTATAGTGCCCATCCTCTGGAATACGAGCGGTTGTCCTTCAGCAGGATTGGGTACACTTTGGCCACCCTTGACACCAGCTTCAGCTATACCTGTGAAGCCATACTGCGAACGGGCATCTGCTGATGCAGCCCACTCACTCAACTCATTACCTATCATGGGGATCTTTCCACCCAACTCATTAACCGTACCCCTCCACTCACCTTTACCGATCTCAAAATCTTGTGCTTGCTTAGCAATATGCCAATCCAAGTCAAGGTTACGGTAAGTACTGGAACCAGATGTACGATTACCCGGCCCCTCAGTATCGGGAGTAAAGCCGTAATCCTGGAGTATCTCCTGCTTACGATTTAGGCTAACCGCACGATCGCGCGCATCACTCTCGCGATCCTCTAGAAACATTAGTTCAGGTTCAAGGCTAGCCAGTTCGGGCTTAATGTTGCCAGTAGACGGATCGTAAGCTAGCATAGACGTGGCCTCTCCTGGCGATAAGTTCGCCACACGACGTGTAGCCCTAGGATCGCCCTGAATCATTGCAGTATTAAGTTCGCGACGATTTTCCGCAATGCCACGGTAGTCCTCATCGACCTTCCCGATTGCTTCATGCACCTTCCCGGCAGTACTCAACCCTAACGAGTAGGTATCAGTACCTTGACGGCTAGGTTGGCCCTCAGGCGTGCGGGCATTGGGAATCCTCTGCTCCCTCAAGAACGCAGCAATCTCCTCGGTTGGGGCAGTATCAGGGCCTAATCCTCGCCCGATATTCGTCAGGTATTGCTGAGCGGGCGAATAGTCGGGTTCAACCTTGTCATAGAATCTAGGCCCAGATCCAGATCCAGATCCAGTCAAAGTTTCAGATCCAGATCCATAGGCAATCCCCCTACCACGCCGTTGGCTACGATCAGCTAACATCGGCTCACTCGCCCCAGGCAAATCCATGATCTTGGCGAATACGCTATCGTATTCTTTCTCACGAGGTGTTTCCACTGCAAATCTAGTGGCAGCTAGTGCGGTGGGATGCTCCACATAAGCAGTACCCGTCACTGAGTTCCTAGAGTTATAGCCTCTCCCAATATCACTCTCGTCAAATAGATTAACTTCTGGTCGTCCTCTCGTAATCGGATTGCCTGTGGGTTGCGGTAGCATTGGTGTCGGATCGCCCTCGTACCC
>JANMRU010000145.1:0-1757 GCA_031388585.1 Pseudanabaena sp. SOY_30_concoct_251
CCAACTTGCCTTGCCAATTTTCAGGTGCACTCTCTCCCTGATCGCCAATATCTTTACTTCTCGCGGCAGCACCCTCTATAAAAGGCTTAAAATGAGCTGAGTTAAAGGAGAAATCTTCTCGCAGTTGCAGTGCCTTCAAACCTTGATAAGTAAAACCAATATTCAAACAGTAACTTGGCTTTTTCTCCCACTGTGACGCTCCAGTAATCTGAGGACTTGTCTCTTCATCTCCACCGATCAAGTTGCCAATAAAATCCTTCGCCTCATCCGCCTTATCAATACGCAGGATAAAGTGCCTCACTGTAGCCATGTTATAGCCTCGAAGGATTAGTCCTTGAATATCGGCAAGGGGGAGAATAGACTCAGACATTTGAAGAGTAAACATAAAGAAAAACTAAGTCCTAAAATGCTCACTATGAAAGCATTTTAGCTTTAAAGGCATTTTCTGTTCAGTTGCTATTTATACGCTATACATTGCGTTTACTTTAACTTTTCTCTTCTGGGAACTTAGCTAAAATGTCTTTCACGCTCAGCTTAGGATAAGCACTGTAAAAGTTTTCATGGCGTCGATTATATTTCTCTAAATATGCCTTAAGCAGGTCGGGCTTCTTCTTGACAGGCGTAACGCTTTCCCCTCCTTCTAGACATTTGAGTAAGTCATCGAATTTTTCGGCTATAGCGACAAAGTCCTCAACATACTTCTCAAATTCACCACTAAAAGTAGTAACAAGCGCGAATTGAGTATATGCTTCATCAGGGGATGACTCATCTTTTTCAAGAAACAGAAAACGAGCGAAATGTACCGTGCCTATTTGATCGAACGTGTCACTGTAATATTTGACATCTTGTAATAATTTTTTTAAAGCCTGATAGTTTTCTGCCACGGGAGCCGCGATCGGTACAATTAAGTTCAATGGATTTTGCATGATTGTCTCCTTATGTATGTTTTAGCCAAGCTTGAGAAAACCAGAAATAGGGCATTCTCTTCATCTAATTGAGTAGATTAGAAAAATACTGTCGATACAACTCACAGCCTGGTACCGCTTTATTCCCTGACTGTTCAATCAGCCCCAAACTGCTTAACTTGTAAGCCCAGATACGATCCAACCGTATAGGTTCAGTGGCATTTATGACAGCATCAAGGATACTGGCTAATTCTGTCTGTTTTTGCAGTGTTGCCCAATGACGCTGCAAGTGATGAGAATAAATTCCGGTGGCTGTAGGGGCAGTTTCCAGAAGTTGCACCAGATTTCCATCCCCACAACAGAGGTGATAGAGTGCGATTTGCACCAAGGAGGGATGCCCCCCCACCAAATCCATCAGTTTCCTGACTTCATCCCCATCTGACCAGTCGAGTCCATAGCATTGAGCTAACTGCTGCACTTCCTCCTTACTGAAAGCGGTCAACTGCACGGGCAACCCCACATTGAACGGGGACTGATTAAGATCGAGGGGAACGTAAATTTCCGTCGAGTGTACCACAATAATGCGGAGCTTTTGCCAAATAGGCAATGTTTTGGCTTCCTCATACCACGATCGTAGCAACGGCAAAAAATCCTTTGCCACTTGAGGATGCTCAAAAATCTGATTCACCTCATCCAATGCCAGAACGAGGGGAGTAGTAATTTCCTTTAATAGATAGTCTTGGAAGTAGGAAGTACAGCTAATTTTGCTCCCTAGATCCTCATCCCAATACTCATCTAGCTTCGGTTTTAGCTGAAGCTGACGGGCGATGAGGCGCTGGGCTCGAAGATCGA
>JANMRU010000146.1:0-19401 GCA_031388585.1 Pseudanabaena sp. SOY_30_concoct_251
CACTGAGCTACTGAGGATTAATTTAAGACTTTTATGATAATACAGTAATTCGGCAAAATTTCAAAAAAATTTTAGTAGTCCTAAGTAATAAAGATGTGCTGCAACTAACAGCTACCGTGGCACATCTTTATTGAAAAAGACTATTTGTGGCGGACGTAGTCATAGATACCCACATATTGCTTGCCTGGGTAGTTCCAAGAATAGTCATATTCCATGCCTTGATTTACGAGTGCTTGGAACTCCTTGGGATATTCAAACCATAGCCTGATCGCTCTATCCATTGCTGATTCTAAAGCGCTGTAATCTGTTTGATAGAATACATAACCATTGCGTTCTTCAGGCAGCTTTTCGGTGTCGTGGTCGCGATCGAAGACAGTATTTAGTAAACCGCCAACTCCTCTCACAATTGGTACGGTGCCGTACTTCAATCCAATCATTTGTGTGAGGCCGCAGGGTTCGTAATTACTAGGCACAACGATCGCATCGGAACCAGCATAGATCAGATGGGCTAACTCTTCATTGAATCCTAATTCCAAATGACAATCGGGATTATCGTTCAAGTGAAATTTCTCATGCCAGAACCAGTCACTAATGCTAGCTTCCGTGGGCGAACCTAACAGCACGAATTGCGCCCCTCTGTGCAGCGCGTAGTAGAGAGCGTGATGGACGAGATGCACTCCCTTTTGATCGTCCAGGCGACCAATGTAGCAAATAATTGGTTTGTCACCATGCCCCATCAACAGTCGCTCGCGCAACGCCTTTTTGTTTTGAGCTTTGCCTGCCATGTCATCTTTGCTGTAGTGGGATGGGATGTAGCGATCGACTTCAGGATTCCAGACGTTGTGGTCAATGCCGTTGAGGATGCCGCCAAACTTATGGTTGTGAACGTCTAATGTAGACGATAAACCACAGCCTATTTCTGAATGGCGAGCTTCCCAAGCATGATGGGGAGAGACAGTATTGATGAAATTTGAGTAGACGATTCCACCTTTCATCATGTTCAAGACAAAGGGATTAAAATTGTCGCGTAGGCGATCGTAATCAAAGTAATATTGTTCGCGATTTAGCCCAGTCGCCCACAGAACATCTGTACCTGCGAAGCCTTGATGTTTAAAGTTATGGATCGTGTAGCAGACGCGCTGGGTATCCATGCCATAGTATTTATACATTTCGTAGAGCATGACGGGCACTAAACCTGTTTGCCAGTCATGGCAATGAAGAATATCTGGATGCTTGTCAGTCTGGAGCAAAAATTCTAGGGCAGCTTTACTAAAGAATGCAAAGCGCATATTGTCGTCTTTGCCGCCATAGTAGTAGCCACGGTTGAAAAATTGGTCCTCAGAGTGCGGATCGATAAAGAAACATTGTCGCCCGTGTACCCAACCGCAATAGACCGTACAGGTAATCGCCGCACCGTACCAGGGCACGATTAAATTTTGGTAGGCATCATGCAAGCCCCAAATGTGGTCATAGCGCATACAGTCATACTTTGGCAGAATGATCTCGACCGTATGTCCGCGATTTTCTAGCTCCCTACTCAGCCCGTAAACCACATCGCCCAAGCCTCCAGCTTTAATCACAGGGGCGCACTCAGAGGCGATTTGCACAATGTACATCTTTGCTCCTCAAACTATCCTCAAAACTATATAGATCGTCACATTAACAAAAGATAATATTTTTCTGGTAACAATTGCCTAAGCCATTCGGTACAGATTTAGATGTATTTACTCAAAATTGATCGTAATTATTATTAATCGCCACCTTCCGCTCGTAGAGTTTGTTCATGGCTTGGGGATCTAGCCCCAAGTGATAGCCGGCTTTGAGCATCTGGTTCAGCATGGCTTGTTGGTACACGCCCCGCTGCCGAAATCGCCGTGCCGATGTGGTTACACAGCCTGAAACTAGCGAAGGTATAGCAACCTGAGATAGGCGTTTACTAAGTTCGGTATCCTCGAAAATATCCATATCGGGGACGTTACCGATGCGATCGAGTAGCTGGCGATCGCAAAAAATGCAGTGATCCAGATAAACAATTCCTCTACGCTTTGCCCTAATTTGATTGGAGTACCAGGATGTGAAGTCCAGCAACCAATGCTGCATATCAAACCTGTGATGAAAGCCACCCCATCGGCTTTGCGATTTCGTAGCTGTTGCGATCGCCTCCAAAGCATCTACCTCTGGCAGTAAGGTAGCTGGGTGATGCAGTAAGATAATTTCCCCTGTGCAGGCAGCAATACCATGATTGAGTCGTTGGGCGCGGTTCTTGGCATCGGTCAGCAGAACTTTAACAACGCTAGTTTGCTCAAGTTGTGGGCAAGCAGTGCGGATCGTCTCTTCGGTGCGATCGCCCCCTGGAGTAATCGCAAAAATAATTTCCTTATTACCCACTTGATTTTGCAGATTAAGCAAAATGCGCTCTAGATAGCCATGACGCACTTCGTTAAAGCAGGGTAAAACAATCGAAATAAGAATATTTAGGGCTCCTTAGCTATGGGTACTATCAAGTTTGGACGAATTGAATTGTTTGAGGATCAAGGGTATTGCCGATAATGCAGCCAAGGCAAACAAAGCCGCAATTAGCTGCCAGGGGGGCTTACCTGTGAGCGCATCCATGCCTGAATAGCCTAGCCAAGAGTACGCCAATGTGCCAGGCAAAATCCCGATTAAGGTAGCCAGAAAATAAGTTTTAAGGGGAATTGGGGTTAAGCCAAATAGGTAGTTGACTGCATTAAACGGGAAAATTGGCGCCAACCGAATTGAGAGGGCAAACCAGAAGCCATTCTCCTCCAAGCCTTGTACTAACTTGCTCAGGCGATCGCCTTTACCAAACCGCTGAGCGATCGCGCTGCCCAATAAAAATCTCGATACTAAAAATGCCGCCGTTGCGCCAAGCGTTGCACCAATTACCGTCCAAATTGTGCTTTCTAGCACGCCGAATAATGCTCCCGCTGTGAGCGTCAGAATTGTGCCTGGAATCGCAAATACCGTAGCGATGATATAGGTCAAAATGTATGCCAAAGGTGCAAACAGACCCAGATTTTCGCGCCACACCTGGAAGTTATGCATAATTGTGCGGGCATTATCGAGACCAAGCCAACTGCGCACTGGCGTAAAGAAAACAACTGCAACCACCGCGATCTCAATTGCTAAACCTATGCCTAATTTGAGCCAAGGACTTCTTGCCCATCCCTTTGACTGTTTCGACTGTTCCGATTTCAGTCTGCCATCTAAGTCGTTATCAGATTTACTCATACGTCTAATCTAATCGTGTTGCCCTGAGTCCAACCATCTGATTTTAGCGCCTGTTGCTGCCAAGCCCGATGAGCAGTAGAAGTGAATTTAAGTGTGCTTACTCGTCAAGACCAATTGTGCCCTGATTCATTGGATAGCGACTTGATTCTTTCAGAAAAGGCATAATCAGCATCCAATGCAATTGCTCAAATTTGAGAGTTTTTTGATATTCCGACAGCCCAATGGTCATATCTTGATGGCTAAGCGATGCGTGCGATCGGTAAGTTCCCAACAGATAATCCCACCAGGGAAGGTTGAATCCAAAATTGCTATTAGTTTCGCAGGGGATGACAGAATGATGCACTCGGTGCATGTCTGGCGTGACCACGAACCATCTCAGAAACCGATCCAGTTGGGGTGGCAGGCTAACATTGCCGTGGTTAAACAGAGCTGTGGCATTGAGTAAAATTTCAAAGATCAAGACAGCCGCAACTGGAGCCCCCAACAACACAACTGCCGCGATTTTAATCCCCATCGACAGCAAAATTTCAATGGGATGAAACCTCAACCCAGTGGTCACATCAAAATCGCGATCGGCATGATGGACTTTATGTAATTGCCATAGGGAGGGTAGGGCGTGAAACATAACGTGTTGAAGATAGATAATCAGATCTAACGCAACGATCGACAACACCATCGCTTGCCAGTAGGGAAGAGAGACCACATTAAACAACCCCCAACCCTGCTCGGTTGCTATTTTGGCAATACCGACAGCCGCCAAGGGGAAGATAGCCCGCAGTATGACGGTATTTAGGACTGCCAAGCCTAAATTGCTGAACCAACGCATTGGCTTAGATATTAAGAGGCGGCGACAGGGGGCGATCGCTTCCCACAGTGCCATCAGAACTAGAGAGCCGAAGAAAAACCCAAATCGGATAACAGGTTCATTATTCATCAAATTTGTTCTAACTCTTCGCGTAGCACTCGTCTCAAGGTTGACTCTAGCGGTTCATGTTGCTGTTGAATGTGTGTGCGCAATGCTTCGTTTATCAAGGTTTGATAGTTTCCTCCCCCTGCCTGATGAACTTGCTTCCGAAACCATTCCAACACATCATCATCGATCCGAATCGTAATGCGTGTTTTTCCTGCACCGACAGGATCGATAGCACCACGTTTCCCTTGACTGAAATCATATTCTGTTTCTACAGAATCGTATTCTATTTCCATAATTTAGCCCTCTTCATACTTTCTTCGTTCTTGACGAGTCGCAGGTCTAGCTTAGATCAGTCGAATGTTCTGATCGCGCCAGGTATAAACCACCACAAGCAATCGATCTAGAGCATCTAGCCCAATAGTAACGAACCGCTCTTCATTGAATCTTTGATCTGGTGTCGTGATTGCTAGGTCATCCGAGAATACGGAGACCGCATCGGCAAAATCAATAGCGTGCTTAAGGAGGTTTGTTTCTGCTTTGTTTTTGTCCCATTGATACGTCATTTACTTATTATATGCACAATCGTACATACAGAAGCAAAATTTGGAAAACTTGGCACAATCGACTACGGGTTATTCCTGCTTGTCTAAATTCACTTCAACCTGAGAGATTAGTGTTCTAGCATTCAGTGTGATATTTGCTCCGATATTCAAAAACCCTTCAGCAATGGCATAGCCTAAACCAGTAGCCCTACTTGTGATAACTACAGTTTGATTTCCCATACTAGCTATTAACTTGGCAATTAAAGAGAATGCATAGGCAGAGGTAAAATTGCTAAAATAGAGATATGAATAAACGTGATGGTCGACTCCTAAGCCCTACGGTACAAAACTACTTGCGCCAACAAGGGATACGTTTGCGCGAGCAAGGGAAACGGTTTATCGACATAGCTGAGTACCTTGGTGTCCATCGCAACACAGTTTCGCAATGGTGGCAGCATTATCAGCAAGACGGAGAGAGTGCTCTATATCAACAACACCGAGGACGTAAATTAGGAGAAGGACGCACCTTGAGTGCAGAGGAGGAAACAAAGGTACAAAGGTTGATGCAGAAGTATTTCCCAGACGAATTAAAGATTGATAGTGCCCTGTGGACGCGACGGGCAGTACAAGAATTGATTGCCCAAGAGTGTGGGGTAAAGATGCCTATCCGCACTGTAGGTGAATATCTTGGACGATGGGGGTATACGCCTCAAAAGCCGCTCAAACGTGCCTATGAGCAGGACCCCAAAGCAGTCAAGCACTGGTTGGAGTATGAGTATCCAAGCATTAAGCAACGCACACAAGAGAAATGTGGGGAAATTGCTTGGGGAGATGAGTCTGGGTTGCGTTCTGACGATCACTCGGGTCGAGGTTACGCCCCCGTGGGTCAAACTCCAGAGATGCACTTGAGTCAAAAGAAACGAGTGCGGGTGAATTTTATTGCTAGTCTTAGCAATCAGGGAACGGTAAGATTCATGCTTTACACCTGCAAACTAACGGCTAAGATGTTCATTATGTTTCTAGAACGGTTAATTCGCAAGGCAGAACGCAAGTTGTTTTGGATTGTGGATAAGCATCCGGTACATCGCTCCCAGACAGTGAAGCAGTGGCTTGCTGAACACAAATCACTGCTCGAACTGTTTCCCCTACCCTCGTACTCACCAGAGTTAAATCCAACGGAATATCTCAACTGTGATGTCAAACAGGGAGTGCATTCCAAACCACCAACTCGTAACCTGACACAGTTAAAAGATCGAGTTATTTCCCATCTGCGTAAATTACAGAAATTGCCGAAGCGAATTCAGAAATATTTTCATCATCCTTCTATTGCTTATGCTACTTAGGATGATGCACGCTCAACTATTGCCGGGTTAATAACAAGAATCTAAAAACTGAATCATCTGTTAAAACAGGAAAACAACCATCGGAAATAATGAGCAATCACAACAACTTGAACTGCCTCTGTAGATAAAGTCAGAGGTAGGGTAGGTAATGCCCACATATCGCCATAGATTATGCTAGCGGGGAAAATAAAATTAAAGTTCATACAATGTGGCGATTGACTGTGGTAAAAACTGGTGAGATTGTGATCGCGCTTTTGAGTTTGTGACTTTGCGATCGCCCCTCCAATTAGAAAAACTGAAAAGCGATTCAAGGTTTGTGGAATGTTACGATCGCCCTTCAATTAGAAAAGCTGAATAGTGATTCGAGGTTTATAGAACATTGCGATCTCCTCTCCTGGGGATATTTTTGGGAAGCGATCGCGAACTTGTTTTGCTGGGGCTTTGAAAGTGCGATCGCCGTTCAATTGGAAAAGGTAAATCGATATTGGGAGCTTATTGTCTTGCGAGTTCCTTAGTTTAAGGAGAATTCCAACCCAAAACTGACGAGAGTGCCCACATCGCGAGCGGCGCGATCGCTAATTTCCAACGTCCAGGCTCCTTGAATGCTCTTACCCTTAAAAGTCGATAGTGCTGGAAGTGTATTCTCGTCAAACACCTGCTTTAAGTTGCGCGTGGCACCACCTTTACGATTGTGCAGTACCAGGTTTGTCGCACCTAAATTGGCTGGCGGCTTCAGGGTTATTTCCAGATCTCCAATGTAGGTATGTAGAACATCAATCAGCACTGCAAGCTTGCTAATTGGCTGCACTTCACCCACCTCGATCGCAACTTGAATAGATTGCAAATCTGGGAGTGGTTGGTTAAAATTGCGACTGATCAGAATAGAGTTTTGAGGCTTAGGCTTAGCCAGCTTAACTGCAGTTTCGGCATTCAACCGACCATAGCCGTAGAACTTACTGCGACCTTGTGCATCATACTCTCCACCCTGTGGGTCAATTTTATCGGAAGCTTGGCGGAAGATTTCGCGCACTTCCTGCCATTTGAGGTTTGGATTAACCGCAAGTACCAAAGCCGCAATTCCAGCTGCACCTGGACATGCACTCGAAGTCCCACCAAAATCGTTAGCGTAATTGCCAGCGGCGTCACCAAGCCGAAGATTCCCAGGGTTATACCCCCTTGCCCCAACCCGATCTGTTGTCCAGATCCCAGTTGTGAGAGGTTCGGGATGACTAAATTCGGGATGTCCAGAATCACTGCTTGGGAAAGCACACCATATAGCTTTGCCGTAATCACTATAAACACTGCGCTTACCGCGATCGTTGCAGGCCGCTACCGCGATTACACGTTCGTAGCTAGCATATCCATCATTATCAACGCTCTCATTCCCATTCCCAGCTGCAAATAAGACGACGCATCCTTTCCCACCTCTTCCCTTCGTGGTGACGTAGTCAAGAACTAAGCGAGTGCTGGCAGGAAGTGGCTCAAAGTGATTGTGTTTAGGATCGTTGAGATCCCACCACTTTCCATCTGCTGGCCCCCAACTGCACGAAATGACATCAGCGCCATTGTCAGCCGCCCATTGGAAAGCATCCGCTTCCTGCTGAGAGCCTAAGCCAGATGCCATGCGAATCGGAATTAACTTGGCTTCGGGAGCTACACCAGAAGCGCCAAACCCTCCATCTGCGCATGCTACTCCTGCACATGCTGTGCCATGGTTGTCTGGGAAGCGACTATCGAAATCTTTGGGACGCGGATCGCTTGTCCTTAGCGTCGCATCGCGAGGAGTAATAATTTTGCCAGAGCGGCTTAACTCAGGGTGATCGATATCGATACCGTCATCGATCACGGCAATGGTCATGCCAGCACCCTTGGTAATGAGATGTGCTGCTTCAACATTTGCGCTTGCCGAAATTAGGGTGCCGTTAATCATAGTAGTCTTGAGATGCCATTGGGTTGGGAATATCGCTTTTTTGGCTCGGCGGCGCAAAAGTTCAGGATGACAATACTCAACATTATTACGAGCCAGTAAAGCTAAAGCAATATCAAAAATCTTTTCCCCCGTACCTTCAGGTGCGGCCACAAAAAAGGCATTGGTGGCATAGGTCAATTCTTGCTTGACGGTCAGACCTGATTCTGCGATCGCGGTTAGACAATCCTCAGGATCTGTCTCGTCAATGAACTTGACAAAAATGTTTTCCGTATAAATATATGGTTCCTGGGATGCCAGATCGACAAAAACTCCACCCGCAAACCGAATATCTGGCATCAAGCGTAGCGACTGTTTGCGTTGATCCAGGCTGCGACGACCAACACTTGTATCAATTTGATACACTTCGACCCCAGCATCGGGAAAGTCCATAATCAATTGACCATCTTCAACTTCTGCCGCTGCGATCGCTTGGACTGCCCCTCTTCTAATCGATCGGGTGGAGCGAGTCCGAATCGCAATTAAATTGTCACTACGTCGGAGAGAAATTGAAGGTTCATCCTTTCTGCCAAATTTGACTTCAGCCATGATTCGATTCTCCAAATTATACTAAAGCTTTATTCCTATTTCCATTTAGCTTAGATGCCCCACATACCTACGTATGTAGAACTAAAAGAAGATCTATATTCAAAGGGGCTTGGGGCTATGCTCCAATTCATGGCACAGCCATCAAACTTCCAACATAATTTTTTCTCGAAATCATTCAACGTAACATCAGTTATGTGGTTATAACTTTTGAATTCAGCTCAATATTCCTAACAAAACGGCATCTATAGTGTGCTCTTATTAAAGATTAACTCAGATATCCTTTCTGAACACATATTAAATTATTGAATTTTGTAACGTTTTGATTCGCAATGTGATGATTAAATTTATACATTGTTATAGCAATGCGATCGCTCTCAACTTCAACACGTAAAGCCAATATCTGAATTCCCAAACGGCTCGGCAATTCAATATCTTGCTGAAACCCAAGTCGCTCGTATTCCCTGACCCCAATATTGTGGCAATAACTGCCAACATCCTAAATCGATGCCCACTCTGGCTGAAAAACTTACTGTCAGAGCTGCCTGGAGGATAATATACGGCTGACACAACCAACTCTTGGTTGTGTCAGCCACGATCGCATTTCCTTGTTTTTTCGCGATCGCGGCAACATTAGATAGATTTGCTTGCATTGTGTTCCAATCATCTGGGGGCAAAATGTGCGAGTATTCGCGATATGCTGCGCCCGCGATCGCAGCAATATTGTCAAAACCTTGAGCTATGGCATCTCGAACGATCGCTTCTTGTGCCATGAATAAAGCGCGCATTCTACTACATAGATGTTACTATTGCCAGAAGTATAAATAAAGAAAAGTCAAGAGCAATAGAGATAAGAATGACTAGTACAGAAAAAGTCATCTCCTTCTATGGTCGGGAGATAAAGTTAAGAATTGGTTTATTAGCACCTCAGGCTGGTGGATCGGTATTAATCCAGTGTGGTGAGACGGCGGTTTTAGTAACCGCGACTAGGGGCCCTGGTCGTGAAGGCATTGATTTCCTCCCCTTGTTAGTAGACTACGAAGAAAGACTATACGCCGCTGGTAGGATTCCAGGCGGCTTTTTGCGACGTGAAGGTAGACCTCCAGAAAAAGCAATTCTGACCTGTCGCCTGATCGATCGCCCCCTCCGCCCTCTTTTTCCTGGTTGGCTGCGTGACGATATTCAAGTTATTGCTACCACCTTGGCATTAGATGAAAAAGTGCCCCCCGATGTCCTCGCTGTGACTGGTGCGTCGATCGCAGTTCAGTTAGCAGGACTACCGTTTAATGGTCCCATGGCAGGCGTGCGAGTCGGCTTAGTCGGTGATGAGTTTATCATTAACCCTACCTATGCTGAGGTAGAAGCAGGCGACCTCGATCTTGTCGTTGCAGGAACAACTGAAGGGATCATCATGGTAGAGGCAGGTGCAAACCAACTGCCCGAACAAGACATGATTGAAGCGATCGAGTTTGGCTATGAAGCCGTACAGGAACTGATCGCCGCCCAAAAGCTACTTATGCAAGAATTGGGGATTGAATCACCAAAAATTGTGCCGCCAGAAGTTGACACCACTCTAGAAAAATATATTTCCGAGCAGTCTGAAGTCAAGATTCAGCAGGTAGTTGCCAGTATGGAGAGGGATCGCACGGTGCGCGATGCTGCACTTGATGCGATTAAAGCTGAGCTTGTTGAAGCGATCGCCGCTTTACCCGAAGACAGTCCGATTAAGAAGGTTGCTGATAATAAATCGGTTAGCAACACATTTAAGTCCCTAACCAAGAAGTTAATGCGCCGTCAGGTGATCGAGCAGAGTCTGCGCATAGATGGCCGCAAGCTTGATGAAGTACGACCAGTTTCGGCGATGACCAGCCTTATCCCCCGCGTCCACGGTAGTTCCTTGTTTAATCGCGGTTTGACCCAGGTGATGTCGATCGTGACGCTTGGTACGCCGTCTGATGCCCAAGAGTTAGACGATCTGCACCCAGACGAGAAAAAACGCTATCTGCACCACTACAATATGCCTCCCTACTCTGTGGGTGAGGTTAAACCAATGCGATCTCCTGGTCGCCGCGAAGTAGGACATGGCGCGCTAGCTGAACGAGCTATATTACCCGTACTGCCCCCTACCAACGTATTTCCTTATGTATTGCGGGTGGTATCTGAGGTGCTTTCATCAAATGGCTCCACCTCAATGGGCTCGGTCTGTGCCTCAACGCTTGCTCTGATGGATGCAGGTGTGCCGATCCTCAAGCCTGTGAGTGGTGTAGCAATGGGTCTAATCCAAGAAGATGGTCAGACCCGCGTGCTCACTGATATTCAGGGAATTGAAGATTTCCTCGGGGACATGGACTTTAAGGTCGCTGGTACGGATGCAGGTATCACAGCGTTGCAAATGGATATGAAAATCACTGGCATTGCCATGACTACGATCCGCGATGCCGTTCTGCAAGCTCAAGCCGGCCGCAACCACATTCTCGGCAAAATGCTGGAGGCTCTCCCTGAGCCGAGAACTGAGCTGTCCCCCTATGCGCCTCGTTTGCTGACCATAACTGTCAACCCTGACCAGATTGGGATGATTATCGGTCCTGGTGGTAGAACCATTAAAGGTATTACCGAAGAAACGGGTGCCAAGGTTGATATCGAAGACGATGGTACTGTAACGATTTCTTCTACGAATGGGGAGAGTGCCAAACGTGCTAGACAGATTATTGAAGGCATGACACGTCGTGTTGGCTCTGGAGATGTGTATTTAGGTAAGGTAACGCGGATTATCCCGATTGGTGCCTTTGTCGAATTCCTACCTGGTAAGGAGGGTATGGTTCACATTTCTCAGTTAGCTGAGGGGCGTGTTGGCAAGGTAGAAGACGAAGTTGCCGTTGGTGATGAAGTAATTATCAAGGTGCGTGAAGTTGACCAGCGCGGTCGGTTTAACCTTACCCGTCTGGGTATTCATCCTGATGAGGCTGCTGCTGCCAAGGCTGCTGCTAGTGCTGAGGCTTAAACTGCTGTTGCAGTTCATCTAAAGCATGCCACAGGTGGTCTGAATCAACCCAGCCCACATAGCCACTATATATACATTTACCCTCTTGGTCTGCCACATAAACGTGATTGACCCGGAGGGGATTTTTGTAAGTGCTAATCGTGGTGCCATCTGAGCAGACCATCCATACCTTAGACTTGGCAAAATCACGGGGGTGGCTATCGGTCATGCCTGGTGATGCTTGGAGTGCATGAATAATGGTCGCACCTAGATCATTTGTGACCGTAGGGATCTCGCCAGGATGTACCCAGAAATTACGAACTGCTGTGGCGATCGCGGGATGATTTTTCATTTCCGCATGTTTTAGTCCCTGTATGCAGACCAAGCGAGCATGGCGAAACCTTGTGGCGAAAATGGGGACTGTCCCGTCACTGCCACGATCGATATCGCCAGCGATCGATAGAGTGGGGATCTGAGCGGCGATCGCCTCGGCCATAGAGCGACGATTTTTGCCTAAATCCCGAGCTATGCCTATACCCCAGCCAAATGGATCGAGCCTGCGTCCAAGGTCGGAGCCACCCACAGGTGAACCTACAAGCACCAGGCTATGTACCTGCGGCCACCATTCAGGGTGCCGATCGAGTACCTCCAGCCAAATCAGTCCACCTAGGGAGTGCCCGATGATGCGAATGGGGGTATGGGGATGATGGGCGATCGCCGCAGAGGCGATCTGTTCCACCTTGTCAATCAGCGGTTCGATATACAACCAGGTATTTAGCCAACCAAGATCTGGGGATAAGACTAGAGTGTCTGACGTGGCAAGGTTACGCACCAAGCGATTAATCTGGTAATTGGTATCTGCCCATCCATGTTGAGCAAAGAGAATAAAGTCTGGCAAGGGTGATGTATGCGATCGCTACAAAACTACTTTAGGCTATCCCCGTCATCTCGCTTAGAATTTAAGTAGCGATCGCCTAGCAGTGATATGACATTAACAACAACCCCAACCAAGCAATATATAGAGCAACGAAACAACGGATATTGGAGCGAAGGAACTCGAATTTCTGTTGATTCAGGTGATTATTGAGGATTATCTGTTGGTAGATTTCTGGGCTAATTAATGCTTATAGGGGAAAGTCCGATCTCCAAATATGAACAGCACGTTGTGCTAAATGTTTTTGCCATCTAGCTAATGTGTCTGGAGACCATTCTTCAGCTGAAATACTCTGTGTTAGTTTATATCTACTCCGCTCATAAACTGTTCGCTTGATTGGATAAAGCTCGTTTCCTACTTGGCGATTAAGATTGGGTTCCAAAGGTGTCAGGTTTCCAATACGATATACCATTTCTTCTGCTTGGGAGTCTGTGAAGTTTTGAAGCCATCCACTACTTGGCGATTCAGGCAAAATATGCTCGATAGAGAAGCCATCTTCACTAATATCTATTCTATTTGATGCATCCATCTCAAGCTTCCAAAGTATATATCGAACTAGTTTCTTCTTCTGCCCTTTAGTCGAAATTGAGAGTAAGGAAAAGTCTTGAGAGAATTTATCGTCTGAAACATAAATTGAGCGAAGATTATCAAATACCTGCCTGGGATTGGTTATTTCACCATTTGTAATTGAAATTGCTACTTTGTTATAAAGTGTTTCTAATTCATTAGGATTTAGGCTGCTAACAACGGTATAGCGAAAGGATAGTACGCACACAAGTTTTAATAAGCGAGTAAAGTCTTCAGGGGAAAACCTGCCGTATGCAGTAAATAGAGCTGGATAGGCTTGTTTTACTCGAAATAACTCAAGTTCGCGAATATATTGACGGTTTTCTGAAGCATCGCGCCAGAATTCATCATTAGAGTTACCAAGAGCAATAAAAAGACTGCTGTAATTTTCAAGTTGATCGAGTAATTCAAATGCGGTTTCCCCATCTTTCACAGATTCACGCACAACTTTAAATAATCTTTCACGTCTCACCCTAGTTTGTTTGAGGCTAAGGTAGTAACGAAGAAATTCAGGAAATTTCTCCATTTGGACTGTATAGATAATTCTTCTCCATTGCCTTTGCGCCTCCTGTAGATCGTCTGGGCCCTGAAAGAGAGAAAACAAGTAATTTTTTAGTAAATCAGTTGAACTTAGTTCTATGCCTCTAGCGTTCAAAGTCTCAAATACTGTATAAGCATTTAACTCATCCTCAACATTAATCTGAATAAAAAGTAGTCTTTGGGCAACGATATCTGTTAAAAATTCTGCCAATTTCTCGCCACTCTGAATAACTTCTTGAAGCTCTCCTAGGTGATTCGAGAAATACTGGAAAGCTTGCCATAGCAATTGATTAGATTTTGAAAGAGATCGAATATTAAGTGGCTTTCTAAGATTAATCAAATTGCTTTGGTAGAAATCATTGTTGTTTTCGTTCAAAAGAAGTTTGCTTGAGTAACGAAGAGAACGTGGATCCCGATCGCTAAGATACGTGCGCTTAAGAATTTCCTGTCGTTCTTGATTAGCTTCCTTTTGTTCTTCTCGCTCTACCAGTTTTTGGATCTTCTCAATCACGGCAATAGCCATAATACTGAGAGTGGCTAAACGTTGTTGACCATCAATGATTGTAAATTCTTTGTCAGAATTACTAGAGCTTTGTAGAACAAGTGCTCCCATGTAATGACTAGAGTCAGGGTTGGTGTGGAGTACCAAAATGTCTTGCCATAAATCTTCCCAATTTTCCTCATTCCAAGAGTAATCGCGCTGAAAAAGCGGAACTCGGTAAATATTGCCATTACCGATTAAGTCACCGAAACTAGTAGTGCGTGTATCTAGCAGGTTAATCCGAGCCATAAATCAAGATGAGTAAACTAGTTCCAACCTATAAGGTATCAGAAGTTAGTCTATTTGTGTTATGGCTATCGCCAATTAGGTTTGGACGGGGTGGAAGGGTTGGTTCTACCCCTCCGTAGTGGCATCGCCCCCACACCCCCAATTAAACTGCTTCCTCATCGTACCCCTGGAAGGGAATCCTCGTCATGGCAGCAGTACTATCTCTTGAGACACTCGTTTTCTACATAGTGATTCGACCGCGTTCTTACTCCCATTCATGGCTGCGTGCCCTGGCTGCTTTTCTCATTGCGATCGCCATTCTCCTCTTCTTTGGCGTAGCGCTAATCCACGCACCGCCATTCATGTTTTGGCATTGGCTCTGGCTCGCAGGTATCACAGTTGTGTTGGTAATTCTCCTCATAACTTCCATCATCCAGACCCTTAAAGCGCTAGTAGGCTAAAATGTTTTTTGAGGAGAACGGCATAATTTATGTTCTTTGTGCGGAGATTACTAGCCACTTCTCAATTCAGCTATTAGCAAAAATCTCATTTGGATATAGATATGCTTAGCGATGACTTCTACGAAAAATTTGCCTCTGAGTGGATCGAGGCATGGAACAGTCACGACATAGAAAGAATCCTGTCGCATTACGAAGATGATTTTGAGTTTTCCTCTCCTGTTTTGGCGAAGCTAAACCCCGACTCTGGTGGCAGACTTACAAGCAAAGAGGGCGCTCGCGCCTATTGGTCAAAAGCACTGGCAATATTACCAGCCCTCTATTTTGAGCCTGTAACTCTTTTGAAAGGGGTTGGTAGTTTGGTTATTTATTACAACGGTGTAGGCGGCAAACTGTGCGCTGAGTTTTTTGTGTTTGGGGCAAGTGGTAAAGTTTCCTCCTCACATGCCCATGGCGAATAAACAAGAATCTATTTCACCAAAAAGTACGGCGCTCTAGGTGATAGCTTGCTTGCAAACTGCGAATTTCCTTGACAGCGCGATCGCACTTTCGAGGCGCAGCATGTGGATGCTCTAAACTATGGCTCTCGTCATCAGGACGACGGTTTGTATTTAAATTTGAGTGGATCTTGATCAGACCCAAAAATGAGACATGAAGCAGCATTGTAGTTTCCAAATGTTTGGCCGGTGGAGCGATTTAAAGTTGAAACAAAAACACCAGATCGGTCTGGTGATGCACAACGGTGCATACCTAGAGAGCCTTTGGGTGTATAAATCATTTGTTTCCCTCCAAGACATTTGGAACCTTATTAAGCCTATGTTTGCGGGGCGCGATCGCACTTCATCCAAATGGGCGATATCTAGATGAGTGGCGATCGAGTGCTAGGGTCGATATACTCGTAGAAGCTGACGTTTGCCATCTTTGAATATGCAAGATCAAAAAAACTATTACTATGTCGCCGCTAGTCGCAAATTTTTGTGCGAGGATGAGCCGCTGGGAGAATCATTAAAAGAACGCATCCGTAACTATGGCGATCGCAAAAAAGAAATTGATTTCTGGCTTGTCGATCGGCCCGCCTTTCTCGAAGCACCAGAGATGGCTGAAGTGAAGCGGCAATGTCCTCAACCCACTGCCGCGATCGTCTCAACCGATCCACAAGTCGTGCGCTGGTTAAAACTTCGTCTGGAATTCGTAGCGACAGGGGAATTTATTGCCCCCAGCGCGACTATTCCCGATCCGCTCGCCTCAATGTCTGTGGCGAGATCGTAATGAGCAGAGCCAACGAAAGACCTAGTAGTCAGTCAACTTTTAGTTGATGGTTAGACGGAAGCTAGGAAGTCTTTGGGGTGTATTTTTTGATGGTTTTCAACCCATCAAAAAATTCTTGACAGAACACTAGCTGGCCAGTGCCATTAGATTAACGTCGATACCTCTTAGCTTGGTCGTATTCGTCACCAGGCTTTGAGCAAACTTGTCAAATCTTTGGTCTAGGTTTTCATCCTTGAGTTGACCATTACTGTCGAAGGCTTGCCATGCTTTGGCGATCGCAATCTGCTCTGGGATTACCCAACCATGCACCCAACGTACAATCGTGCGCAGGTCATTCAGGGAATTACTATTATGTTCGCCGCCTAATACGCTAATCAGACCAAAGACCTTACCCGACAGCTCATCAAAACTCATTAAGTCCAGCGCATTTTTGAGTACACCACTAACGCTGCCGTGATACTCAGGCGTGGCGAGAATAATGCTATCCGCTGCGGTTACTGTCTGCTGTAGTTTCATCACATCAGGATGATCTGTGTAGTCGCTGTCACCATCACAAAACGGTAGATTCATCGTGCGCAGGTCTAGCAACTCGACCTCAGCTCCTATAGCTGCAACTTTTTGCAAGGCAAGATTCAATGCCTGGTAGGTATGTGAATTAGCTCTAAGGCTGCCACCAATACCTACTACCTTAATCCTGTGAGCACTTTCTGCGGTTTGAGGATGGCGTAATGTTTCTGCTGCCATAGTTTTCGTTCCTGGTTAGGGTCATAATTTACTGGTGAGCTAATCATAGTCGTTATGACTTTGTGTTGCTATCACCCTTGAGAATGACCCTTACCAATAAGCCTAGGGTTCTAGCTTTAACGATCGCTTTACAACAAACCAAGCTTCTCGCAATTTCCAAAACTTGGAGGTTTTCATGGCGACAATCTCACCACGCAGGCGATCCAACTCCAGGATCATTTCGGTTTGCTCAAAGGAAAGCAGCGCTCCTGTTTTCTGATCTGCTAACTGCTCCGCAATTTTAGATTTTGTTTGGAATACAGAATCTGCTTGCATTACGTAGGGTTGCTCATCCCATTCTTTAGTTCGGATTTCAGTTTGTAACTTCCTGAAAATAGTCGCTCTTGGTGCGATATCCTGTACCAGCTCCCATTCCGGCTCTGATAATAAATATTCCTTTAAAACTGCACCTGTCCAAATTTGCGTATCATCAACAATTAAGATGCCATCTTTCTTTAGATGCGATGTAGCGTAGAACCAATCAATAAAGGGAATAGGGAATCCATGACAACCATCAATTAAGATTAGATCTAAATCTTTTGGTTTGAGTACTGGTAGGATAACCTCGGAATTATGCAGTTGAAAGTCTATCTTGTCAGTTGAAATTTGATGATCGTGACAATATTGTTTAATTCGATCAATTTGTCCTTGCCCTGGAACGATACATGTATGCTCGCTGCCCCTGATTGCAAACAGGATAGTACTCATCCCTGCACCTGTTTCTAAGGTTCGAGAGTTCTCTGTAACATGGCGATCGATGAAGCTGAGAACTTCCTCGGAAGCTTGATAAGATACCAAGTCTCCGTTGCGATCTTTATGTAGTTTGGGTTGAGCTCTAAGTAAATTTTGCAGCTCGGTTGATAGTGTAACTACACTACTGGCGCGTTCTTGTGAAGTTATTTCCATAAGGGTATCCGAATTGCAATCTTTAATAGATTTAGGAGTACCACGTAGGCTCTGTTCTTGCAACCTTGATATTACGATTTGTTGCTGAAGTCGCAGTACAGAAGTCAGAATCGATTCTTCTTGATTGCTTTGATGGAAGTGACTGGGTAAATCGGCGACTCGATCTAGTTCTTCAAGTAGGGATAAACATTCTGGCGAAATTTCTGGTATGAGCTGCACTAATGGATGTCGCCAATCTAAGCTCCCGAATAGATTCGCGTCGTAGAGATTTATAATTGAATCTTTTGAGTTATCGTCATGTATCGATAAAGAGAGGCGATCGCGCATTAACTCTAATAAGCGAGATGTATTCGCTAAAAAGCCATTAATGCTGACCAAAATACAGCGATCGCGATGACGAACGTAAAAATCGAGTAATTGCTGATTATAGAAATGCCAGGAGCGCAGGGCGTAGTCGGGGTGTTTAATGAAAATTGGCTCATTCAGCCGCAAGATCGAGTCAGCGACATCCCACGGGAATCTGTAAACGAGGACGTAACGTGCTTCAGGTAGAAGCTCGTGCCAAAAATCTAACATCAGCGTAGTACGCGGGTCTTTCCATCCCCAAATTGCTTGGCTATTAATCCTAGTCGCAATTAGCGCTTCCGCTTTTTCCTGATAATTAGCAAAGTTTTGCTTATTTAGCCGTTCGCTCTCCGTCCATCCCCAGTCAGGCCAGCCAGGTTCTTCGGGATTGCAACTAGCTATTAGAACTTGCCGCTGGAACTCCAAGAAATCTACATCTTCAAAGTAGCCCTTTTGGTTGGCGCGATCCGCTTCATATAGGCGATCGCCAACATTAACTCCCAAAGTTTGCAAGAAAGAGGCAGTTAGGGATGTACCTGAGCGATGCATCCCCGTCACAATGAGTGGTGACGATCCATTTTGTGGATGGATAGAGAGATTAGCGCGTAAATCCAGCATTATTAATTACTTAGTTATTTGTAGCGTTTCAAGCTCAGCCTCGATCTCAGTCTTAATTTCAGATCTACAGCTATATTCAATATCCACAGGCAGCGCCAGCAATCCATAGGAAGACATGGAGCCAATCACCGTGAGTGGCAAAATGTCGCGACGACGATCGAGGGCGACAATTTTTTGATCGGCGCGGGTCTCTGACACACCAACAGTGACGGTGTAGTTACCTGGTGCTAGGTAGCAGTTCCAAGCAAATTCCAGCGTTAAAATTGTACCAGCGGTCATGGGTGGTAGGCTTTGGGGTGTGCCATAAGTACTATTCCCGACCACGGCAATGCCATTGAGAGTCTTGATTTTGAAACCAGAAATCGGCAACTCAATATCTTCGTAAAATTGGATCGTCGATCGCACAATAGCCCTTTCACCACATTTTAAGGTTTGGACAGATTGTCCTTGGGCATCGATCAGTTCCACATCGATCAGTTCGGCTCCACCAATACCAATGCGAGATTCGCCCACCGATTGCCCAGATTTAGATGGTTTGGCTTCATGTCTAAATTTACGGTTTTGATAATCTTCACTGGCAGCTTCGCGCTGTGCCATCAGCGTGCTGTAGGTCAAGACCGCAGGGTGGGGCTTGTCATCGCAGATAATGGCATGGCGATCGATAATGATG
>JANMRU010000171.1:0-1994 GCA_031388585.1 Pseudanabaena sp. SOY_30_concoct_251
CAAAAGGCTGCTGAAGAGGGAAATGACCAAGAAGTGGATTATGTATCACTCTCTGATGGTGAGCATCAACTGGGTCAGCTTCTTGGTACGTTTTGTATGTTGTCGTCTCCTAACGTACTTTTTCTGCTGGATGAGCCTGAATCTCACTTTAACCCTCAATGGCGGGTGAAGTTCATTTCCCGTATACTTGATCTGCCTACAAAGGACGGCGATCGTAGAGAAGCCTCTAGAGCATCTAGGCAAGACTGCTTGTTAACAACACATGCGCCCTTCATCCCATCAGATATGAAAAGAGACAAAGTTTTTATCTTCAGTAAGAATAAAGAAGGGAAGATCCAAATCAAGAATCCAGATGTTGAAACATTTGGCTCAACATTTGACACGATTATCGAAGAATGCTTTGGGGTTCGTCCACCCATCTCTCAACGCTCTCGTGACGAAATTGAAGAACTTATGAAGAGTGATAACCCTGAAGAGATTAGAGCAGGGATTCAGGGTCTGGGGAACTCTGTAGAGAAGGCATTTCTAGCTGATCGCCTGCGGCAGGTAGTAAACAAGGACGGAGTTTGAATGCTTTTTGGTTATCCTCTTGCGGCGACAGCAGAAAATTGGCTTCACGAGTGCTTGCACGAAATTCTGCAATTAATTCATGGCTGTGTAGAAACAGGGAAATCACTGCCAGTATGGCCTGATATGGTTCCAGAGCCGTATCGAAATAGGCTGAAAAACCGTACAGGACTGAGGGATAGGTTGAATGTCTATCAGACAGCCTTGGCAAAGCTTGGCATTTCGGAACAGAACCAAATCTTACAGGCGTTCAAGGATCAAAACAAAATAGCCCTCCTCGTATCTTGTCAATGTGAGTGTGAAGCTATTACTGACCTACCATCAGCGATTCGTGAACCAGTAAAAGCTATTTTTGAATTTGCGTTTAGTCTTCTGACAGATTTAGAAATTCGTGACAGGCACTACAAAACAATTTATGATGCGGCATCTCACCACATATGTCCATTCTGCGGATGTGAATACTTCGATGCACCGGATGCTCCCCGTGAAGCATTAGATCACTACTTGCCAAAACACAAATACTCCTTTGCGGCTGCAAATCTACGCAATCTTGTGCCAATGGGAAATAAATGCAATTCGCGCTATAAACTTGCTCAGGACATTCTCAGGAAAGATGATGGTATTCGTCGTAAATCATTTGATCCCTATAATCACGGAACAGTTACAATTTCCCTCGATAACAGCCAACCTTTCGCTGGAACAATTGGAAGAACTGGAGAATCACTACCAAAATGGGAAATTGACTTTAGCTCTAACATTGAAGAAGTGACTACATGGGATGATGTGTTTCATATTCGAGAACGATATGAGAGAGATGTATTAGATGAGGCATTCAATAGTTGGCTTAATGGCTTCCGCTCTTGGTGTCAATCCAGAAATATCCCCACTTCTGACCAAGAATGGGTGGCTGCAATTGAAAGTTACGCAATTTATCACGAGTCTCTAGGATTTGAGGATCGGGCGTTTCTAAAAGCTGCTGTGTTTCGAATGCTGCAAGTACACTGCGAGAAGGGCGATCAGCGACTCATCAAGTTTATTAGAGATGTTGTAATTGGTGTGAGCATTTAGAGCGATCGCCATCCTGTTTTTTACTATCGTTTATTGACTCAATCTGTTTGCAGTTGCATTGAACAACTCGCATGAACATAACGTGCGAGTTGTTCAATGCAAGTTTCTATAGCTTTCGATCCCACATTCCGCTCGTAATGGAAGGGTAAAATAATTACCAAAAGGCAAGGTAAAAGCCAACAATGAGGAGGCAAATATTAATACAGAGATGAAAATAGCGAATCTAGACCATCTAGGAATCGTCGCAGGGATAATTGACGAGATGGGAATCGCGCCGCAAAAAACTCTAGGAAGCGAGAGCGAATTTCGGCACCAGTCAGGGCAGGGAAGCTAGGCATGATCGGGGAGAGCAAAAGTTG
>JANMRU010000182.1:0-6389 GCA_031388585.1 Pseudanabaena sp. SOY_30_concoct_251
TTTGGGCAAAAAAAGCTACATAATATTTGAGGGGTAATGAGATCGAGATCGTTAACTCTTTAAGTTTTCCCTTGCCAGCTAAATCTCTAGTTATCTTGACATCAACACAAGAAAAATTTATGACAGCCGAACAAAGCAGACTGCAAGAGACACACCGCAACATTCCCTGGAAAAAGTGGGGTCCCTACTTGAGCGAACGCCAGTGGGGTACAGTGCGAGAAGACTATAGTGATAATGGCGATGCTTGGAATTATTTTTCACACGACCAGGCGCGATCGCGAGCCTACCGCTGGGGAGAAGATGGATTGGGAGGCATTTCCGACGACCACCAGATTCTTTGCTTTGCTCTTGCCCTGTGGAATGGCAACGATGCTATCCTCAAAGAACGACTGTTTGGGCTTAACAATAGCGAGGGCAATCACGGCGAGGACGTGAAGGAGTACTACTTCTACCTCGACAGCACGCCGACGCACTCTTACATGAAATATCTGTACAAGTATCCACAGGCGGCTTTTCCCTATGCAGATTTAGTCCAGACCAATGGACAGCGCAGTCGTGATGAATTGGAATACGAACTGCTCGATACGGGCATTTTTGATGAAGACCGCTATTTTGATGTCTTTGTCGAATACGCCAAAGCTGATTCTGAAGACATCTTGATTCAAATTAGCGTTTCCAATCGCGGGCCAGAAGCGGCAGCTCTGCACGTATTGCCAACGCTCTGGTTCCGCAATACCTGGTCTTGGATCGATGGTGGTGAGAAACCGATTCTGCAAAAGGTTGGGGACAATGGAGATAGTATCATCCACGCCCATGTCAACGATGCAATGTTTCAGGAGTCGCTTGGGGATTACTATCTCTACTGTGAAGGGAACGTTCCGCTGTTATTTACCGAGAATGAAACCAACAATGCTCGTCTGTTTGACACACCAAACAATAGTCCCTACGTCAAAGATGGGATTAACAATTACCTCGTGCAGGGGCAACAAGATGCGATCGATCCGGCTCAGATCGGAACCAAAGCTTCGCCTCACTATCCATTGATCGTGGGTGGAGGAGAAACGCAAGTGGTTCGCCTGCGGCTGACCCGTAGCGTACCTGCCCAGATGCGTAATCCCTTTGTCAATTTTGATACCGTTTTCAAAACGCGCCTGCAAGAAGCTGATGCTTTCTATAACACAGTTATTCCTGCGAAAGTCCAAACCGACTCAGATCGCACCAACGTGATGCGTCAGGCTCTGGCTGGGATGCTATGGACAAAGCAATATTTCTACTACGACGTAGATAAGTGGCTGGATGAACATAATGTTGACTCCGAGCAGCGCAAAAAGATGCGTAACGGTGAGTGGGCTCACATGTACAACGATGACATCATCTCCATGCCAGATAAGTGGGAATATCCCTGGTATGCCGCATGGGATTTGGCGTTTCACATGCTGCCGTTGTCGATTGTGGATTCGGACTTTGCTAAAGTTCAGTTGGATTTGATGTTGCGTAACGACTATCTGCACCCCAACGGTCAAATCCCCGCCTATGAATGGAACTTTGGCGATGTCAACCCGCCCGTCCATGCCTACGCCACCATGCAAACCTATATAGCAGACAAGGCGCGGAATAATGGCAAAGGGGATCTCGACTTTCTCAGGTATGCCTTTGCTAAACTGCTAGTCAACTTCACCTGGTGGGTCAACCGCAAGGATCGCACCGGTAGTAACGTCTTTGAAGGAGGCTTTTTAGGGTTAGATAACATCGGCGTGTTCGATCGCAGTTCGCCTTTGCCTACCGGGGGATACCTGGAACAAGCTGATGGCACCGCCTGGATGGTCTTTTTCAGCCAGCAAATGTTACGGATTGCAGTTGAACTGGCTGTTCACATCCCGCTCTACGAAGAATTTGTTAGTAAGTTCTTCGAGCATACGATTTGGATTGCCGGAGCTATGGATCGCATGGGAGACCTCCAGGATGAAATGTGGGATGAAGCGGATGGATTCTTCTACGATGTCTTGCGGTTACCCGGTGGTAAAGCGATGCGCTTGAAGGTGCGATCGCTAGTGGGATTGCTACCTCTAGCCGCCGTGGCAATTTTTGATGCCGCCGACATCGAGAAATTACCAAACTTCCGCAAGCGGGCTGTGGCGTTTTACGGACGCCACCCCGAAATCATAACCAACATGCACCTACCTACTCAACCTGGCGAGGGAGGAAAGTATATGTTGTCAGTGTTTAATGAAGAGAAATTGCGTCGCGTGCTTGCCAGGATGTTGGACGAAAGCGAATTCTTCAGCCCCCACGGGATTCGATCGCTCTCCCGCTATCACCACGAGCATCCGTTTCTCTTTCACCATAATGGACAGGAATTCCGCGTAGACTACCTGCCTGGTGATTCCAACACGGGTATGTTTGGCGGCAACTCCAATTGGCGCGGACCCATCTGGATGCCCGTTAATTTATTACTGTTTGGTTCGCTGATGCGGCTCTATTCTTACTATGGTGACTCATTTAAGATTGAATGCCCAACTGGCTCGGGACAGTACATGACCTTATATGAAGTAGCCCAAGAACTGGGCGAACGATTAACCCGTATCTTCATGCGCGATGCTAACGGTCATCGCCCCGTCTATGGTGCAGCTGAGAAATTCCAAACCGACCCCCACTGGAAGGACTTGATTCTATTCTACGAGTACTTCCACGGCGACAATGGCGCAGGGATTGGCGCAAGTCACCAAACTGGCTGGACGGGTTGTGTCGCTCGTATCATTCAATCGATGAGTGACATCACGCAAGAAGTCGCCTCTAGTGCGAATGCGGAAATGGAAGCGGTCAAGAAGATGGTAGGCAAGTAATTATCTTAGGGGGCAATCCCGCCATGGTTGCCCTCCCCCTTTACCTAACTTTACTAACGGAATGAAAATTCCAAACAGCGATCGCGCGATCGTCGAGCCATCAAAGTTAATCGACTATTTGCTGAATTCTGAGCATAAGCGTGGTGGAGCAAAGGCAAAATTATTGCTCCAGTTCGGATATTCTCTAGAAAATTGGCAACAGCTAGAATCAGACATTCGTAAGTTTCACCTTGTCGCAGATGTTAATGTGGTTAAAGAAACTGCATATGGTATGAGGTATGAAGTCAGTGCGAATATGCTGACTCCGATCGACAGACAATTGTTTGTTAAAACGGTTTGGCAAATTGACACAGGTACAAATTTCCCTCGCTTGATTACTTTGGTTCCTGATTAACAATATTTGGAGGCTGTAATGAATTTTCCCCTTTATTCAGACGTAATCCTATTGCGCGATTTCCCCGAAGAAGGCGTATACGTTGGAGATATCGGGACGGTAGTTGAACGTCATGATGTTCTCGGCCTAGAAGCAGGCTATAGCGTTGAATTTTTCGATATGCTTGGAAATACCGCAACCGTTGTAACATTACCAGGAAGTTACCTCCGTCTACCAACTCATGCAGATAGACCTACTGTGAGGCTCATGGCTGGCGCTGTGTAGACAACATGGAATTATGAATATAGTGAATAACAGTCTTTATCCATCTCTTTGCCAAATCAACACTCGTGTCTGGCTCAATCGACTGTCCCATAAAATTGGTCGTCCAGCCACACTAGATGACATTTCCGACACTGACCTAAATACAATAGCGAATTTAGGGTTTGACTGGGTTTATTTTCTCAGTGTATGGCAAACCGGAGAAGCAGGACGTAAAGTCTCTCGTTCCAATCCCCAATGGCTGACTGAATATCGAGAACTTTTACCCGACTTACAAGAAGAAGATATCTGTGGGTCTGGATTTGCGATTACCAGCTACACGCTCAGCAGCAAATTGGGAGAGTCAGAAGCATTGTCTCGACTGCGCGATCGACTGCATCAACACGGACTCAAATTGATGTTAGATTTTGTCCCCAAACATACCGCACCCGATCATCCCTGGGCGCAAGAGCATCCCGAATATTATGTTTTAGGTACTGAAGACCAACTCGTCCAGCAACCACAAAACTATATCAAAGTAGATTCACCTCAAGGCTCGGCAATTCTAGCCTACGGTCGCGATCCATACTTTGATGGCTGGCCAGATACACTGCAACTTAACTACGGCAATCCCGCTCTGCAAAATGCCATGAGTGAGGAACTATTGAAAATATCTCAATGGTGCGATGGATTGCGTTGTGACATGGCGATGCTCGTTTTGCCAGAAATCTTTCAGCGTACATGGGGAATTACCACGGAACCGTTTTGGGATAAAGCCATACAGAAGGTACGAGAACAGCATCCAGATTTTATCTTCATGGCTGAGGTCTACTGGGATCTAGAGTGGACACTGCAACAACATGGATTTGATTTTACCTACGACAAACGCTTATATGATCGCCTGCGAGAGCAACACACCCGTCCCGTCAAGGATCATTTCCGCGCCGATCTGGATTTTCAAAAAAAGTCTGCCCGTTTCCTGGAGAATCACGATGAACCTCGGGCTGCTGCAACCTTCCCATTGAACATCCATCAAGCCGCTGCGATATTAACCTACTTCTCGCCTGGCTTGCGTTTCTGCCATCAAGGACAACTACTAGGATGGCAAAAGAAAATTTCCGTTCACCTCTGTCGCGGCCCAGAACAGCCTACTGATCGAAGCTTGCAGGGGTTTTACCGTCAGCTCCTTAAGGTTCTGCGCCTAAGCATATTTCGCAATGGAGATTGGCAGTTACTGGAATGCAAACCTACCTGGGATGGTAACTGGACATGGGATTGCTTTATTGCTTTTGCTTGGCAAGGACAGGATGGCAAACGGGCAATTATTACAGTCAATTATGCGCCGAACCAGAGTCAGTGTTACGTTGTGCTGCCCTGGTCAGATCTGGGCGATCGCATGTATCAACTGAAAGATTTAATGGGATCCGAAAGTTACGATCGCAGTGGGGAAGATCTACTTTCAACCGGACTCTATCTAGAGCTGCCAGCATGGGGATATCATGTATTTGAATTACGGTTGAAGTAACAAATTTTGAGCTCACTTAATTTTATAAATACTTAGGGAAAAAGGAAAAATCACAAAAAATGGTTAGGCCAAAATTAGCTCGCATCGGATTGATTCTCCTTGCTGCTTTATCCTTTGCTGGAGCAATCGCCCCCAGCGCTTTTGCGCAAAGAATTCAACTTCTCGGTCAGGCCAGACTCTCATTAAGAGACAACGATCTGGATGTTTTGAAATTTTCCAGATGCCAAGTGCCTCCTGTCAAAGATATCAAACTAAGAGCGCTGAGGGGTTCAGCTGAGATACAACTCCTTGTGGTGCAATACGGGAACAATCAATTAGATCGATTGCCAGTTAGATCGAGAATCCGCGAAAGAGGTGAAACAAATTGGATCGCTTTAAAGGGGAATCGTCGGTGTATCAAAGGAATTGCTATTGTGGGCAGCACGGAGCGTTCTTTAAATCGAGCGACCATTCAATTTTATGCACGATAAGTATCTCCAATTTGTGCCTGTACATAATAATCTGATGCCTATGCGGTTGTGAAATCGCTCTAGATTCTCTAGACTAATTATGATGATTGTCCCGATCTGTAGGTTCCATCCATTTTGTGGCCAACCAAATTGGGCTGACTGCTTTTCTTCCCTCCTTAGATATTCACATAGAAAATAAATTGACAGATAACTATCTCGACTATTTCTTGGCTACACGCCCTTCTGTCGCGGAGCGATTGGCAACAGGCAAAGCCCTACGCCAAAAAGTATCCCGACGCGCCCATGCTGAATTTAATCCCGCCAGCGATCGCCAAGATCCGATCGCCATTCTTGAAGCCCAAGCAAAAACGCGATTGCCAGAGCTAGTACCCGTGCGCCACGCTCGCATGTTGACTTCACCTTTTGCCTTCCTACGTGGATCGGCCGCAGTGATGATTGGTGATATTGCTCCAGCGGTGACAACAGGGTTAACGGTACAGGCTTGCGGCGACATGCATGTTGCCAACTTTGGCGTGTTTGCCTCTGCTGAGCGCAATCTGGTATTTGGCATCAACGATTTTGACGAAACCTATCGAGGGTCATGGGAGTGGGATCTGAAGCGATTAACCGCCAGTGCGGTTGTAGCAGGGCGATTTCTCGGTGGCGATCGCGTTCTGTGCGAGGCGGCAGCCCGTGCAGTCGTGCAGTCCTACCGCAAATCTATGCGCCAGTATGCCAATTTAGGCTATCTAGAACTCTGGTACACCAATATCACTGAAGCTGAGTTGCTCAACATGCTCCCCCTCGAATCACAGAAAAGAGCGGCTCGGATTTTGGGCAAGGCACGCCAGCGCACGCATCTTCAGGTACTCGACAAGATGACAGACTTGGTGGACAACCAACAACGCATCGTTGAAATTCGCCCTTTGATTGTGAGG
>JANMRU010000213.1:0-5711 GCA_031388585.1 Pseudanabaena sp. SOY_30_concoct_251
CCGCCTAATCCGATAAATCGGTACAAGATTGTCATAGTTATAGTCACTGTTCAGGCGATCGTATGCTGCTAAAGCCACGCGTTTGAACTGATCGTAGGATGCGATCGCCTTAATCGCCACCACAGGCTGACTATCCAAACCAGTCGTAACCTCCCCCACCTGCCGAATCCACTTCAACAAAGCATTAGCCACCCTACTACCAACCTGATTTCCCCCATAGGCAAACTCAGTACTTTTAAGCCCCGCCGCCAAAATTTGCCTACCGCGATCGCTCAGAGAAATCAACGTTGCCCCTTTTGCCTTGGCAATCGCGATCGCCCCATCTTGCCCCAAATCATCTAAAATTGGTTGATAATCCGATGACTTCTCGCCAGTTTTAACAACTCGCCGCATTAGATCGCCCTTTTTAATTTCCGATCCAGGTTCCCCCATATCCCACAAAGCCAATAGTAGCCTTGTTTTAGCCTGAGTCTGATTAAACTGTTCTGACATGTTGATATCCCACTAGATAATATGATTAAACCAGAAAATCGCGATCGCTTATCCTAACCTTACCCACAAAACGTCCAAGAGTTTTAAACTCTATATCTTTAGTTTAGCCATGACCACAGCGAAAGCCAGTTTTCTGAAAAAAATCCAGTGGAGTTTAAAAAACTGGCCTCAAGTTGCCTTGCCAGGCAGCACCGTTGTCGGTTTACTGATGTTAGTGCGTCTAGCTGGTGCATTGCAGCCCCTTGAGTTGGGAGCATTAGATCGCTTTATGCGCTTGCGTCCCATCGGACCCATAGAGCGGCGGGTTATGATTATTGGTATCACTGAAGAGGATATTCGCAACGTCGGCTATCCCATCCCCGATCGCGAACTAGCAAACCTAATTACCAAACTTAATCGCTACAAACCTAGGGTAATCGGTGTAGATATTTTTCGCGATCTGCCCGTGCCACCAGGTGGGACAGAACTAGCAAAAGTTTTTCAAACCACAAAAAATGTGATTGGCATTGAGAAATCGATTTTACCCGATATCCAAAATTCTACGGTCGAGGCTCCTGCCAGCTTGCCACCTGACCAGATTGGCTTTGCCGATGTAATCGTCGATCGCGATGGCAATGTCCGACGCAATTTACTTTCTAGTCCCAGGTTGAATGGAGGCTATCAGTTCTCCCTAGGATTTCGACTGGCAGAAGCATATCTCAAAGTGCAAGGAATCGAGAGTGATAATGGGATAAAAGATAAAAATGCAATTCGTCTCGGCACAGTAGAATTCGACCGCTTGCAACCCAATGATGGCGGCTATGTTGGCATAGATACAGGCGGGAATCAAATTCTTATGAACTGGTGTAGCGGCCAGAAAAGATTCCCCATGTTGTCATTACGAGATCTTCAAACTGGTAATTTCTCAGCAGATATGATTCGCGATCGCGTTGTGATTATTGGCATGGTTGCTGCCAGCGTTAAGGATACTCTATCAGCTAATGCCGTTAACGACGAGCTATTAGAAGGAGTAGAATTCCAAGCTCATAGTACCAGCCAGATTATCGGCGCTGTTCTAGATGGGCGATCGCTAATTCAAACATTACCAGATCTCTGGGAATATACATTGATTTTGATTTGGGGAGTTTTGGGGATTGCGATCGGGAATATCCGTCGTCGTCCCAATGGACAAGAAAAACAAAGAGATTCACCAATTCCCAACTTACTGATGATTGTGGCGATCGGCGGTGGACTGGTTGCTGGATGCTATGGTTTACTGCTCCTAGGCTGGTGGATACCAGTAATCCCAACCCTTTTTGCCTTTGTGGGGGCTGGACTCGTGACGCGCTATATCCAGGATCTGCGATCGCTAATCGAACAACGACAGCTTATGCTAGAACAACGGCAAAATACTCTCGATGATGCCTTCAATGCCTTACATAATGGCCCTCTGCAAACTCTGGCTGGCATCCTCAGTTCACTCAGAACCGGAGTTCTAGAATTTCAGACTATTGGTACTAAGTTGGAAAGCTTAGATGACGAATTACGCCAGGTATACGAATCTCTGCGACCAGAACGACTAGCTCAACAAGGAGCCGCCCCCCTCCACGAATCGCTGTATGAGATTTATCACAGCACCCTACAGCGGGATTTTGTCGGTTTTAAGCTCATAAAACTTAAACTGCCAGATATTAATCCCATTGATGAGTTTTACCTAAATCCTGAGTATAAGCACGAACTATGTTTATTTCTGGAGGAGGCACTTTGCAATGTCGGCAAACATGCTGAGGGAGCGACACAACTCAGAGTGACCTGCAAACAGGAAGGTGGTTGGTGTTATCTCCGCATCACGGACAATGGTTCTGGTATGAGCGCGGTGCGGCCGACTAAGGAGCAAGGAGGTACAAAACTAGCCAAAAATCTAGCCAAAAAACTAGGCGGTACTTTTAAGCGATCGCCCAACTCTCCAAAAGGTACAATCTGCGAGCTAACCTGGCCTGTAGCAAAGACATAGGAAAGATTAACTAGGCTCGTGGACTCTGCCATCTGGCATGATTACACCTGTTAAGTTTGCACCCGTGAGCTTAACCATGAGGCGATCGGCAACTCTTATTTGGGCACCAGTTAAATCGGCACCAGTTAAATCGGCTCCACTGAGATCCGCCCCAATCAGATTAGCTTCGCGCAGATTAGCATTCGTCAAGTTAGCCTGAAGTAAATTTGCCCTAAACAGATTGGCTTTATGTAAATTAGCCCCCTCCAAGTTAATACGGTGGAGAAAGGCATCCTTAAGATCGGCATGACTGAGATTAGCATTACTCAAATTCCGATCTGATAAATCTCGCTCACAAAGATTTGCGCCACTAAAGTTTGCGCCACTAAGATCGGGGCGTTGATTATGGATAGGAGTAGGTATTGGAGTCGGCTTTGGCTGGTGAGTTTTAGGGGCTTTATGTGGTTGCTGGGCTTGCTGAGCTTCTTGAGGCTGCTGAGCTTGCTGTTGAGCTTGCTGGTAGGCCGCCTTGGCGCGTTGGTAACTCTGTTGATAGGCCGAATTAGTTTGAGAACGATCTTGTTGATGATTTGACTTGTACTCAGATTTATATTCCGAGCGTGGATGCTGTGGGGAGCGCTGTTGATGGGCTTGATGAGCAGATTGCTGGGGCTGCTTTGCTTGTTGTGATTGCTGCGATCGCTCCTGTGAATGACCGTTCGATTGGCCGTTTGAGTAACCATTAGCATGACCGTTGGCATGACCATTACGATCATTTGACTTATGGGCTTGATGCGTTTGATGCAATTCCCTTTTGGATGCGTCCCGCCGCAGATTATCCCGAGCCTGATTGATCTCCTTGAGTTTAGCTTGAGCTTTTTCCAGTAAACGGGGGTTATCCTGGGGAATGCGATCTGGGTGCCAGATAAACGCCAAGTCCTTATAAGCCTGGTTCACCTCTTCAAGTGAAGCTCCAGACTCAAGCCCAAGTACTTTGTAGGAATGCTCAATATCGTGCATCTTCATAAGATAGCACCACTGTTAAAAAACGTTGCTTAACCCATAGATCAAATTAATATTTTGTTAAGGATCGACAAGTTAACTATGAATACGACAAATGAGAAGGAATCATGACTTTTGCGCATCATTTCTTCTTTTTCTTCTTGCTTTTTCTCTTGAACTCAAATATCGAAAAGATATTACACAAGTTGCAAAAGCCTCTGAATTCTACCTGGTTGCGCCCAATTACAAGTGCCTTCCATCTGCTCACTGCAAAGATATTTCTCTACTAATGGATCGCTCAATTGTTCTACTAACTTTTCTCCTTCTTGTTTGGAAGTTAATGGGATAAATGCATGTAGAGCTTGATTCCCCTGCCAATTACCTCCGAACAGCTTTGGGTAAAAATGTTTCTGACCATATGCCTGCCAGCATACCTTGTAGGGAGCAAAAGTATATGCTCCCACACCGAATAAGACGCACCAAAATTCCCTTCTAATCTTTGTCTGATAGAGCATCGTATATTTACAGGGAATGGCGTAACCCATTCATTGGCATTAGCGATCGCGATTATACCGCTACAAAGGAATTAGAAGTTGGGACAGTCCCCTGTACTACTGCTACTAGATCGGTATTGAGATAAAGTGCTGTACCCAAAATGCCCGCAGGTAATATTCCTCCAATAGTTAACGTACTTCCTATACGAGTTTGAATCACATCAGTTGCTCCAAAGTCTGTAATTAGGGCGTAGTCAGATATTCCATTACCTAAATAATAAGTGTTATTGGAATCTGCTAATACAAAGCGATTGCTTCCTGCGCTACCTGTCAGTCTATCAACTTGACCAGTGCCAACATCATTGAGGGGTGCAACTCCAATCAAGACATCATTCCCTGCCGTGCCCACAAGTGTATCGTTACCTGTGGTGCCACGAATGATGCCATCGTCATTCAGAATTGTGCCATTACCTACATTAACTGGTGTAGTTCCCACTGTCACAGCAGAAATAGTGACGGAGAAATTCTCATCAAATTCGGTAGTGGTATCGCCGGTGACATTAACTGTTATCGCCTTATTAGTTTCGCCTGGCAAGAATCTCACTTTGCCAACAGGTAATATGCCACTGTCAAAGTCCGCCGCATCGGCAGGTCTGCTACCGCTACCCGTCACCGACCATTTCAAATCTGTGGTGCCAGTGGTATCGCCCTTGCGACTGATGTTAAAGGTAAAAGCTTTGGTGCCACTGTTGCCTTCGGCTTGTGTGACATTGATGGGAGTGACAATCAGGGCTTTATCATCATTGATGATGCTGCCTGCTGCCGTAGGAGTAGTAATGAGAGCGGGAGTAGATGGATTGGAAAGCGCGACTGTAAAGTTTTCATCCAGTTCGCCAATGACATCACCACTGACATTCACTGTGATGTCTTTTGTTGTCTCGCCTATACCAAAACTAATGGTGCCATTTGGAAGTGTACCGCCAGCAAAGTCAGTGGCATTAGCTGGATTTGTAGCAGCTCCTGTAACTGCCCAATTAGCAGTAGTAACGATACTTGTATCACCAGTGCGGGTGGCGGTAAATATGAAAGGCGTGTTGCCTGTATTTCCTTCTAGTTTATTTGCATCCTTAGCAGCGATCGCTAATCTAATGTCATTAGGAACTGGGTTGACGGTAGTGGATTGGGTGGAAGTATTATTTGTGGTATTGGGATCTGGTTGAGTTGCGCTGACGCTGGCTGTGTTGGAAATGCTGCCTGTTGCTGTGGGAGTAACTATGATTGTTGCGGTTGCTGTTCCATTGGCGGCGATCGTGCCAAGGTTTGCGGTGACAACGCCATTTTGTTGGGATGCGTTGCTTTGACTGGGAGTGACGCTACCGAATGTTACTCCTGTGGGAAGTGTGTCTGTTAGGACGACGTTTGTGGCGGCATCGGTGGTGCTGGTATTGGTAACAGTGACGGTATATATCAGGTTGTTTCCCACTATCGCTGGGTCGGGATTGTCAGTCTTGATTACGGATAGATCTACATTTGCTGGGGGAACTGGGTTGACCGTCGTGGATTGGGTGGAAGTATTGTTGGTGGTATTGGGATCTGGTTGAGTTGCACTGACGCTTGCTGTGTTGGTAATGCTACCTGTTGCTGTGGGTGTCACTACGATTGTTGCGGTTGCGGTGCCATTGGCAGCGATCGTGCCAAGGTTTGCGGTGACAACGCCATTTTGTTGGGATGCGTTAACTTGACTGGCAATG
>JANMRU010000246.1:0-6297 GCA_031388585.1 Pseudanabaena sp. SOY_30_concoct_251
TCTACGGCTGTGCAAAACTTTGCCTATACAATTGGACATTTAGGAATGGTTCAGTTGCCAAGTATGGAAGAAGTTAATAATGCCTTGAAGCCTTAACTATAGCTATCGCCAATTAGGTGGTTGACGGGGTGGAGGGGGAGACCCCCTCCGTGGGGCATTGCCCCCACACCTCCAATTGAAATCTGTCAATACGATCTGGGCGCTGGCTATAATTGGTAAAGATCCTAAGAGTAATTCAAAGTGATTGAATTTGTAAGTTCACAACTTGACTCTTTTCTCGGCTTGGCGATCGCACATCACAAGGCGGGTAGGTTCGCAGAAGCAGATGCGATTTACCATCAAATTCTACGACTACCCCTCCCTGAAGTAATTAGGCAATGCCAACATGCTATTACCACTCATCCTAATTATGCAGAGGTCTATTGGATGTGTGGTGTGGCATTTTCTCAAATCAACGATCTAGATGCGGCGATCGCGCATTTACAGCAAGCAATTGATTTGAAGCCAGATTATGTCGAGGCTCTAAACTCGCTTGGCGCTATCTATGTGCTCCAAAATCGCTTGGATGAAGCACTCGCATGTCTGCAAAAGGCGAAAGCAGTTTCCCCAAATTCGGCACAGGTACTTTATAACTTAGGAGGAGTTCTAAAACGGAAAGAAAAGTTGGATGAAGCGATTTTATGCTACGAACAGGCGATTGCGATCGCCCCAGATTATGCCCAGGCATACAATAAGTGCGGCGAGGTTCTAGCAGAAAACAATCAAACTAACGATGCGCTGACTTATTTTCAGCAAACCTTGCTCCATCAAAGCGAGCATCCCATTTCCCTACGGATGTATCACCTGGTTTTGCCCGTAATTTACGAACGCGAGGAGGAAATTAGCTATTGGCGCAATCGCTTTAAGGAGGGACTGAAAACCTATATCGAGCACTATGACCTGAACGCAGAAGAATCGAGAAAGCTTGCTATAGCAGGGATTAGCTACTGTGCAAACTTTTACCTTACTTATCAAGCTCAGAACGATTTGGAATTGCAGTGCCAGTATGGCGATTTTGTCTATCGCGTCATGGCAGCAGCCTATCCGCAGTGGATGCAAAAGCTAAACATGCCACCATTAGGTAAGGATGGCAAAATTCGGATCGGTTACATATCTCCCAATTTAAAGGGGCATGCTGGTGTTGCTTGGTCGCTTGGGTGGATAAAGCACCAAGATCGCACACAGTTTGAGATTTACAGCTACTTTACGGGCGAGCTTCCCGATCGTGTAACTGAGGCATTTAAGGATGAAAGCGATTATTTTCGGCATATTCCTGATGGGTTTGAGGCAGTTTGCAAGCAGGTATATGCCGATCTCTTACATATTTTAGTATTTCCAGATATTGGCATGAATGCCCAGTCACTGAATTTGGCAGTTATGCGCTTAGCACCGATACAATGCTCTTGTTGGGGGCATCCGATTACCTCAGGTTCGCCAAATATTGAGTATTTTTTGTCAGGTGAGGCAATGGAACCTGACAACGCACAATCTCATTACTCTGAGACTTTAGTACGGTTGCCTAAACTTGGTTTTTGTTATCCTAAGCCTAAATTTCCTCAGATCGGTAAAACTAGAGCAGATTTTCAAATTTCTGAGAACGCGATCGTTTATCTTTGCTGTCAGTCATTTTTCAAGTATTTGCCTCAGCACGACTATATCTTCGCCCAGATTGCCAGCAAAGTGGCTGATGCCAGATTTGTATTTATTGGACGCTATTCATCCTATATCAATCAACAATTCCATCACCGTTTGCAACTTGCTTTTGCCAAGATGGGGTTAGATGTCGATCGGTTTTGCGTTATGCTACCGAGGCAGGAGGGAGATGATTACCTCAATATACATCAAATTTGTGATATCTATTTAGATAGTATTGGTTGGTCGGGAGGCAATACTAGCTTGGAAGCGATCGCTGCAGGTCTTGCAGTTGTGACTCTGCCTGGAGAGTTTATGCGCGGTCGTCATACCTATGCCATGCTTAAAATTCTAGAAATGGAGGATACTATTGCCCGAGATGAAGCTGAATATATAGCTATTGCCGTTAGATTGGCAGAAGATCCCAACTGGCGTAATAGTATCGTTGAGAGGATGCGATCGCACCACGATCTCCTCTACGATGATAAAGACTGTGTGCGAGCACTGGACGAATTCTATCGATCGATTGTTATGACTCAAAATGCGGATGAATTATTCAAAAATGGGATCGCCAATCATCAATCAGGTCGATTAGTCGAAGCTCAGCAATTATACTTGCAAGTGCTCGGGCAACAACCTGACTATGTTGATGCTTTGCATAACTTGGGTGCGATCGCCTGTCAGCAGAACCAATTAGAAATTGGAATTAATTACTTTAAGCAAGCTTTAGCCCTTAACCCGCAGCGCCACGAAACCATCAATAATCTCACTCATGCTTTACAAGCGCTTAGGAAACCTGCCGAAGCAATTGAGCATTACAAGCAAATTTTAGCTTTGTGCCCTGAGCGCGCGGATATCCATTGCATACTAGCTAGGTTGTTGATGCAGCAGGAACGCTGGACAGAGTCGACCTTTTATTACCAACAAGCGATCGATACTCAACCCGAAGGAACTTTAGCCTATCTAGGGTTGAGTGATGTCTTTATAGGCCAAAAAGAGTTCAAACAAGCTCGAATTTGCCTACAAAACCTGCTAAGACTGCAACCAGATTGTGCTGATGCTTACTGGAATCTCTGTAGCATCTTTCGTCAAATCATGGATTTTGGACTTTGGCGAGAAACAGCAGAGCGATATACGCGATTCTGCGTTCATAATGATGTGATTCGAGCGGGGATTGCTCTAATACAGGCGTATTGCGAAACAGGTCTTCTCACTGAAGCTCTCAATAAGCTTGAAGCAATAGAATTACAAGTGTTTAACGAATCTAATACGTTATCCGAACGGGATATTAGACTTCTGTACTTGATAGTTCTGCCTGTCATGGGCAAGCTTCGAGACGATCTAGCAATGAATAGCAAGTTAGCGAAGCTAATTGGAACATTCCTCGCTAAGCATTGCGATCGCGCGCTATCAAATATACCTAGCCATCTCAATCAGTTTCCTAGCGATCCTGATGCCATAAATTTAGATCGCATCCATAACTACTTGCGCATTGGTATTTCTTTTACTAATTTTCAGCACCATCCGATCGCTTCGGCTGGGATAGATGCAATCCAGGCACTAGCCAAACTCACTCCTTATCTCTATCTCTATGCTAAGAGCGAATTTGAAGAAGACGATAGCACTAAGATGTTTGCTGAGATTGCAACTAAGTGCAATTGGCTAAGCGATCGCTGGCAACAGCAGCAAAATGTCGATTCGTTTATTCGCCTGAGCAATTTAATCATCGAGATCGAACAGGATAACCTAGATGTACTAATCGATCTTGATGCCTTGACCGCTAATAGTTATCCCGAGATTCTGCGGCGAAAACCTGCCCAACTATGCGTTTCCTGGTTGGGATTTGATGCTCCTTTCATCTCATCGGATAACTATAGCCTTGGCGATCGTCATACCCACCCACCAGGGATTGACACCTACTACCTCGAAACAATAATCAGACTGCCCAATGTAAATATGGCTGTATCTGGTTTTCCTAGCTTAATGATCGATGAAAGGGCAAAACGCAAGTCACTTAAAATTCGCAACAAAGATATTATCTATCTTTGCGTTATACCAAGTCTAAGTTTAAATCTCGATACAGTTGTAGCGCATATCCAAATTCTTAAATCCGTTCCCAATAGTATATTGCTGTATCAAGGGATTGGAGATTTAGAGAATGCTAGATCTCACTACGAACAAGAATGTAAAACTCAGAATGTTGATGGCGATCGCATTATGTTCCTACCCCAGCCAGAAACCGAAGCGGAACGAAGAAGTATATATGTTGTTGCCGACGTACTTTTAGATTCCTACCCTCAAAATGGCATTAAAACTACGCTTGAGGCACTGTGGTTTAATTTGCCAATTGTAACAAGGATAGGGGAGCAAAGCTTTGCCAGATTGGGATACTCATTTCTCTCAACATTGGGAATTACGGCTGGAATTGCTCATTCATGGGATGAATATGTAGAATGGGGCGCTAGTCTTGGTCAATTCCCAGCATTGCGAAATTCCATTAAAGAGCAACTAATTCAATCTAAGCAGGTTGAGAGTCTTTCTTGTTTGTGGAACCCTAGCAAGTTAGCTACGGATATGTATAAGCTATTTGCAGAAATATTAGCGGCAAAGAGAGAGAGCGATCCCGCAATGTACTTTGAGCTGGGAAATCGCTCGTGGCAAGAAGGAAATATTACAGAAGCAACCCGACGTTATCGTCAGGCAATCGCGCTTCAGCCAAATCATGCCGAAGCTTGGGGCAATTTGGGTACAGCTTTGCATGGACTAACCCAACTTGATGAGGCGATCGTACACTACCAAAAGTCATTAGAGATTAATCCTAGCAATTTTGTGATTCAATCAAATTTAAGTAGAGCTCTAATGACACAAGGCCGATATGATGCGGCCATAGAGAGCTACAAGAAAGCTATTGAAATCGATCCGAGTAATATTAATCCCCTGGTTCGAATAGGAGATATCCATTTCAAACGTCGAGAGTATGATGCAGCCTGCAACTATTTTCTGCAAGCTCTTTCTATCGATCCTAATCATGCATATTCCCATCGTCATGCAGGTATAATCTATCTAGAGTTAAATCAGGTGGATCGAGCAATCCTTTCTTTACAGCAAGCGTTAGCCACTGATCCTACAAATAGTTACGCACATTTTCACCTTAGCATAGCGCTATTGCTCAAAGGGGAACTGAGAACTGGGTTTATTGAGTATGAATGGCGTTGGCGATGTCAAGATATCCCTAATCCGAGCTCTAATTTGTCTCAACTATTATCGCGGACACTTTCATACCCACTGTGGAATGGGGACAATTATTCCGACCGCAGACTATTAATTTCGGCGGAGCAGGGTTTTGGCGATATCATCCAGTTTATTCGTTATATTCCCTTAGTAAAGACTCTGGGTGGGGATAATGGCCAGATTTTATTTGAATGCCCTGCATCGCTTCACCGCTTGTTTGAGGATGTCAAGGATATCAAATTAGTAGAGGATAGTGCTTTGCCAGCATTTGATTTCTATGTTCCTTTACTAAGTCTACCGCGCATTTTGGGCACTACCATTGATAATATTCCGAACCCAATTCCTTATCTATCGGTTCCTAGCGATCGCGATCTAGACAGTTCGTTTGGACTGTCTAGATCTATAACTCGCCAACTTCGCATAGGTTTAGTTTGGGCAACATATAGCAACAGCCCAAGCAGTCAAAAGCGCTCATGTCCGTTAAGAATTTTCCGTCGCTTGCTAGGTCTCAAACACGCTTTATTCTATAGCTTGCAAACAGAGATTGCCTCTGAAGAAGCAGCTCTATTTGATAGTTTAACCTGGCAGATTGTCGATATGCGCGATCGCATCAATGACTTTGCAGATACAGCGGCAATTATTGAGCAAATGGATTTGGTAATTACAATAGACACTGCGGTAGCACACTTAGCAGGGGCATTAGGTAAACCAGTATGGGTAATGCTTCCGTTTGCACCCGACTGGCGATGGATGTTGGGGCGCGAAGATAGTCCCTGGTATCCCACGATGCGTTTATTCCGACAGCGGCATCTTGGCGATTGGGAAGGGACGACTGAGCGAGTTATAAGTGCTTTAAAAGATTGGGTTGATTGATTATGCAGGAACCTACCAGAGAAGCTAGTATCGTGTCCGCAGCCATCCTAGATGAAGCTATTGCCCTTCATCAATCAGGCAGACTAATAGAAGCTGAACAGTTATATTTACAGATTCTAAACCAACAGCCCGAACACCTAGATGTTCTACATAATTTGGGAACGATCGCCTGCCAATTGCAAGAATTTACTCGTGCAATTAACTACTTCAAACGATTACTAGTAAATGCTCCCGAGCGCATCGACACCCGCACTAATCTTGCCCAAACTTTGAAGATTTTGGGTGACCTGCCAGAGGCAATTCAACAATATAAGCAGGTCTTAGATTTGGACCCACATCTTGCCGATATCCACTTCAGGTTAGGGCAGCTCCTCACGATACAGGATCTTATGGAAGAAGCGATCGCACATTATCAAAAAACAATCGATATTCAACCTCATAATGTCCAGGCATATCTCAATTTGAGCGATGCGGCGATCGCACTTCAACAGCTAGACACTGCCAGATCGTGCTTAGAAAAAC
>JANMRU010000254.1:0-14301 GCA_031388585.1 Pseudanabaena sp. SOY_30_concoct_251
TCAGGATTCACAGGCAACGATACCTTCTCCTACGCGATTACTGACGGTATGGGAGGATCTGATACTGCCACGGTGGTCGTTACGGTTGGTTCTGTTATAACCAACCGACCTCCCGATGCAGTTAACGACAACTCATCCACATTGATTAACGTACCTGTCAGTATTTCGGCGATCTCCAACGATATGGATCCCGATCCAGGCAATGCCATAACTATTACAGCAATAGGCGCACCAGGTAATGGCACGGCGACTCTCGATACAATGGGTACTCCTTCCCCTACTGATGACGTAATTGTCTATACTCCAAACACTGGATTTATGGGTACAGATTCATTTACCTACACAATTAGTGATGGAATGGGAGGTTCTGATACTGCTACCGTTACTGTTGGGGTAGGAGTCGCAACTGGTGGTGGTGATGGTATAGATCCAAATCCAACTCCAACACCAACTCCACGGCCTTCTAATTTCCCACCCCTTCAACCTGGTGGATCTGGTGGTGGCGGTGGGGATGAAAATCCTTCACCACAACTAGATCAGAACGTTGTCGGACTAGATACATTAGATATCCTAAATGTCGATCAAACCGTGCAGGATCGACCAAGCTCTGGGCGCAATACCATAGAGGACTTCTTTGATGAAAATTACTACCTAGCCAATAACCCTGACGTAGCAGCAGCTATAGGTAGAGGAGAATTTGCTAATGCACTCGATCAATTTGAACGAGTAGGCAAGTTTGAAGGACGCAATCCTAGCATCTACTACGATGAAAAAGTCTATCTGGACTACAACCCAGGTGTGGCAGCAGCAGTTGCCAGAGGTGAATTCCCTACTGCCTTCGATCAGTTTATCCTAGAAGGACAGTTTGAAAAGCGCGATCCGAGATTGCTGCTATTCGATTCCCAGTGGTATCTATTCAAGAACCCAGATGTTAAAGCAGCAGTTGCCAATGGCTCAGTTAAGGATGCTTTCACGCATTACCAGGAAACTGGACAATTTGAGAATAGAGCTGCGAGTATCCTTTTTGATCCCGCTGTTTACGCACAACTCAATCCAGCAGCGGCTGAGGCAGTGAGATCAGGGCAGTTTGCTAGCTTATTCCAGCACTACATTAGTGTAGGTTTGCCTCAAGGTTTGACTGCCAGCTTGGTGTTTAACGACAAGGACTACTTGACCCTCTATCCAGACGTGTCTGAAGCGATCGCGAGAGGACAATTCCGCAGTGGAGCTGAACATTTCTTGTCCCTTGGCCAGTATCAAAATCGACAACCACAGTTGATGATATTTAACGAAGGCTACTATCTGGAAAACAACCCAGATGTCAAGGCTGCTGTAGATGCAGGCATCTACAAAGATGGGCTCGAACAATTTGTTCTGCTTGGTCAGTACCAAAACCGTGACCCTGGTCCGTTATTTGATACGGAATTCTACTTAGCAACCTATCCTGATGTAGCTCCAGCGATCGCCAGTGGTCAGGTGCGAAGTGCCTACGACCACTACCGCACGATTGGGCGAGAAGAGGGACGACTGCATGTGTCACCCGATCGCATAGTTAGCCAAGGTTTGTTTTCTACTACGTTTGTCGATGATGCTCTCTCCAGTACGAGAGATGAGTTCAATACCGATCCTGGTAGGTTTGCTAGCTAGTTTATAGCTGGAGCGATCGCAAATTAACTAATCCTATTTGCGATCGCCTGTCCAGCTAACCATGCCGTCGTCCAGGCACTCTGGAAATTAAAGCCTCCTGTAACTCCATCAATATCGAGAATTTCACCAGCGAAGTATAAACCCTCGCAAATACGACTCTCCATCGTTTTGAAGTCAATCTCTTTTAAATTAATGCCTCCGCAAGTAACAAATTCTTCTTTGAATACGCCTTTGCCAGCGATCGCATAGGTACTAGCATTCAGTAAACTAACCAATTGTGCGATCGCTTTATTCGATAGATCTGCCCAGCGCAGATCGTCAGCGATTTCGGCTTTATGCATGAAATATTGCCACAGGCGACGAGGTAGATTCACAGGACAATATGTGGCGATCGCGCGTTTGGGGGTTTCAGTTTTGGCCGCTTGTAATGCTTTCAATAGGAGATCGCGATGTGATTGGGGTAGCCAATTCACCTGTAAAGTTGCTTGGTAGCGACAATTATGTAAAGCTCTCGCACCCCAAGCTGATAGTTTCAAGACGGCCGGGCCACTCAGACCCCAATGAGTAACTAACAAGGCTCCTGTTTGTTCGAGTTTCTGAAGATCGCCTTCTTTTCCAGCAATTAATTGCAACTTCACTGGATCGACGCTGACACCTGCAAGTTCGCGGAGTAGGGGATCGGCAATATTAAACGTAAAAAGCGATGGCACAGGCGATTCGAGCTGATGGCCTAAATTTTGGGCGATTTTGTAGCCAGCAGGACTACTGCCTGTAGCCATCAGGAGGCGATCGCACCAAAATTCCTCCCCTGATTTCAGCTCAACTACAAATTTAGTACTGGGACAGTTTTCCTCATCGGCAAGCTTCCGAACTTTGGTCACCGCTATTCCCGTTCTCAATACTACACCTGCTTTCTTTGCTGCCCAAATCAGGCAATCAACAATTGTGGCAGAGTCATCGGTAGTGGGAAACATCCTGCCATCCAGCTCAGTTTTTAGGTTTACGTCCTGCGCTGCAAACCATGCCACAACATCTCGAGGTTGAAAACGACTGAATGCTCCTCGTAATGCTTTACCACCTCTGGGGTAGTTTTGCACCAGTAAAGCCGGCTCAAAGCAGGCATGGGTAACATTGCAACGCCCACCACCTGAGATGCTGACTTTAACCAGTGGTTGCCGTCCAGCCTCTAACAGTGTGACCTGTGCGCTGGGGTTAGCATTGGCGGCTGCGATCGCCCCAAAAAATCCTGCTGCGCCTCCGCCAATGACAATAATTTGTTGCGATCGCATTTATATAAATGAAGAAACATCCAATCTAATACTGGGTAATTTCCACCAGAAATTAGTTAGTAGACTTGCTCTACTTCGCCAATATCAGGAATAGTTTCTCTCAGCTTGCGTTCGATACCCATACGCAGAGTCATGGCAGAGCTAGGGCAAGTTCCGCAAGCACCCTGCAAGCGCAATCTGACCACAGGCCCTTCAACTTCTACTAGTTCAACGTTACCGCCATCTGCTAAAAGATAAGGACGCAATTCGTCTAAAACTATTTCAATGTTTTCAGAAGTTAACTCTAATGCCATACTTCACCTTTGATTTAATGCAAATTAATAAGACTACTTCTACGTTAGCATTTCTCTAATCTTCACTAGCAGGCACTTGAACGGACGAAAACCCAGCGATCGTTCTAAGGTTCTGACAGCGTAACAGTTCGGTAAATTCCATGCTAGATCTGCCCTCTAACTTAGCAACTGCCTGCACTGCTTCCAGCAAACTTTTGGCAGCAGTGACCTCACTGTATCCTCGGCGTTGCGCTATCCGCAGAGCTTCATTATCAGCTTCAATTTGAATTTGCGTACCCTTGCCTTTACGGCGTACTTGCTCAACTGAAATGGTAGCAAGCATAATGCCGATCGCAATACCTACTGTGTCACCCTGTACTAGTTGGATGATGCCGCCAATGGTAGATAGCGCCGCGATCGACTGATAGGTTCCAGGTTTGAACCATTTCGACTGTTGCCGCCAACTTACTTCCCGCAGCAATAGGAGATCGCGATTGGCAACACCCAACTGCATCCAGAGTTTTTGGGCGATCGTGATTTGTGTGGAGTTAGCCCAAGGTAATAGTGGTGAGCTATGAATTACTTCTGCACAATCTGAAGTGGGCATAATCTTTGTAGACATACGCCATGATGCTGGTAACAGATCCAGTAAGCGCAGTATCTCTTGATCTGATTGCATAAGTAGTTTTTTGAGTTGATTTGTTAAGCAAGTATGTTGATATTAATTACTTTTCCTAAAGAAATTATGCAGTAATCGATGGATCTATGAGTGTGTACGTCAATATATGTAAAGCTTGCATAATTCTTGGATATATGAAGTTAAATACCCACACCTCTCAGTCTGAACTGGACACCAAAAGCAGAATTTTGCAATCAGCCCAAAAACTGTTCGCAAGACAAGGTTTTGACGGTACAACCACTAAAGATCTAGCTGCAGATGCAGGTGTAGCCGAAGGCACCTTGTTTCGTTATTTTAATAACAAAAAGGCCATTCTTGTTGAAGTTGCTACTCAAGGATGGATTAGTATCTTGACTGACTTGCTGACTGAGCTGAGTCAAATGGGCAGTTACAAAGCGATCGCCCAAATGATGTATCGCCGCATGACTAACATGCAAGACAATCTTGAAATCATGAAGGTTTGCTTCATGGAGGCCCAATTTCATCCAGAATTACGCGATCGCATCCAGTCAGAAGTGGTTGATAAAATGACTGAGATCGCTGAAGTTTACTTTGAAGAAGCGATCGCCAAAGGCGTCTACCGTGCTTCTTTAAGCCCCAAGGTAATCGCCCGTGTATTTGTTGGCATGTTCGCCGTCGCAGGTTTTAGCAATGAAACCATGAGCAATGGTAGCTCACCGATGGAATTGAAGCAGATGGCAGAAGGCGTAGCCGATATTTTCCTGCATGGCGTGCTAGTTCCGAAGGCTGGCTAGAAGCCCAGAACTAGCTCATTTCACGAAGAAACTAAAAGTTAAAAGCTAACGGCTTTGCAGCATATATTCATCAACAAGGCGCATTTTTAGCACTCGTTCCGACTCTTCCAACATTAACTTGCCAAAGTGCTTGAGTGTCTGAAGATCGAAGTCAGGTTGCTGGAACTCAGGTGGTGCCTCTGTACTATTTAAGATGCGCATAGATATATTCTCTAAGCCAACCAGATTGATAAATTTTCGAACCTGTTCGTCGTAAAGGCGCGATCGCAGTGCACTAAAGAAATCAATTGAGCGATCGCTAAACGTATCTACTAATTGCTCTAACTCCCAATTTGATAAGCCATCAGCCGCAAAAATACCGCTGACAATACCAAGGCGATCGCTGCGATCGGGCTCCCAATAAAACTTATCCATGCGTCCATCGCGCACAAGTGGAGCGTACAAAGTCGAAAAATCGTTGCCAGTCGCGATAATTGGCACACGATTAATCGGAGTCATGTCATAACTACCTGGCAGTTGAACATTAGTAGGGTTATCCGCAATATTCATCAGCGTGGCATTCACCAACTGAGTATTTACGGTATACTGCGTTCCCGCATCCACACGTCCTGCCCCAGCATCAAGGTCATTAATCAGGAGAATGCACATCCTGCCTCGAACCCTAATCAGTTCGGCGGCCTCGCGATAGCGCATCCGAATCAGTCGAGCGGGATCGCCAGCATCAGGACTTTCCAATTCACCACCGGACATGTACACAGGTTCGATTCCCATGCGTTCGAATACCAATTCACATTGAAAAGATTTACCCTCACCCTTGCGTCCATGGATGCCCAGAATCAGCGGTACGTTGACATCAGGCAATTGCATGAAGTTTTTAGTAATGTGAATTGCAAGTTTGTCTAGGAAACGCGGTGAAATGTAAAAGCCCATATTCAAATTTATTCTAGTAGTTTTTTTAGACCCTAATAAAGGCGATCATATTGGATAATGGTCGCCCTTTTATCAAAGCGAGGGATTCGGGGAGCTATAAGCACTGGCTCTATACCTTTACATGGACTTTCCGCGCTCGATTGTAGGACTCAATATGCTTGAGTTCGGCAGTTTCGGCAACAGACAGTAGCTTGCGGGATCTTCGCCAAAAAATGGCTGGGTATTCTACGCAGATAACTCTTCGGCACGATCCACAAATTGACAGACGAATGCTTCACCCCTTTGGGATAAACCACTACCATTTAAACTGCTCCATTTGAGCAATCGCCGCTTCCAACGTACTATCTTTTTTCGCAAAGCAAAATCGTAATCCATTCACCTGTTTGCGACTCGGGTTGCTGAAACAGTTACCTGGAACTGCTGCCACCTTAGCCTCCTTTGCTAGACGAAATGCCGCCTGATTAGACTCCTCCGCCAGTGCCGAGCTATCCGTCCAGATGTAGTAAGCACCTTTGGGAAGAACGGGTGATAATCCCATCGCTTCCAGGGCTGGATACAACATATCCCGTTTGCGCTTGTAGTCTGCTGCCATCTGGATATAGTACTCACGACCAAAGTTAAGTGCAGCTAGGGCGGCGTGTTGTAATGGGGTAGGGGCGCAAATCGTTAAAAAATCATGAATGCGTCGCATGGCCGCTGTTAACTCAGCAGAGGCGATCGTATATCCCAGTCGCCAACCCGTGACGCAAAAAGTTTTGGAGAAGCCATTAACCACAATTGTGCGATCTGCCATTCCCGGTAAGCTAAACATGCTGACGTGTTCACCTTCGTAGAGAATGTACTCGTAGATTTCGTCAGTGATGATATAGACACCATAGCGATCGCAAAATGAAGCGAGCAATTCTAATTCAGCCCTTGTCCATACTTTACCCGTGGGATTGGCCGGTGTATTCACAATTACGGCTTTCAGACCCTTCTGAAAATAAGGCTCTAGCATCTCTGCCGTGATTTCCCACTGCGGTGGTTGCAACATTAATAGTTCGGGAAGTCCGCCTACGGTTGCCAAGTTGGGGATATAGTTCTCATAGAATGGCTCGAAAATTAATACCCGATCGCCAGGATCGATGATACTCATCAATGCAATATTTAAGCCTTCTGTTGCACCGCAGCATACGGTTATCTGGGTGTCAGGATCGACGATGACGCCATTATCTCGTTGCATTTTTACGGCGATCGCCACACGCAGAGCTTCTAGTCCCCAGGTATCGGCATATTGATTGAAATCAGCCGCGATCGCATCCATTGCAGCCTGTTTAAGGGCATCTGGTGCCGCAAAATCAGGTAAGCCTTGAGCCAAATTAATCGCACCGAACTTAGCACAATAACGCGAAGCCTCACGGATTTGAGATTCCTTGGTGTGAATTGCCCTCCGAGAAAGCGACAGCACAGGATGAGAAGTTTGGGAATGTAGATCGGTCAAGTTAATATTCTCGCAGCAGATTTCAACTACATCATAATATTGTTGCCGATCGAGGTAAATAGCAGGTTCATGCCAAACACGCTCCTAGCGCCAAAATCAGATGTAAAATTATGAAAGAGTATCTCAGAGGTGCGATCGTGGTTATTGCTCAAGTTAAATCAACTGATGTCAGAGTTCGCTTGACTTTAGAAGAATATCGAGAGATCTCAGAAACTGCAGATGAACGTTATGAATTTTGCAACGGAGAAATTATTGCTATGCCAGGAGGCTCGACTGCACATAGCAGTATTGCTGTAGATATCACCACTTTCCTAAACCTTGCTGTCCGAGACACTAACTTTCAAGTTTACAATGGCGATCTTCGCATTTGGATTCCTAGTTGCAATCATGGCACATATGCTGATGTCTTTGCGATCGATGGTAAGCCAGAGTTTAATGGCGATCGCACTGATGAAATCCTCAACCCTTTATTAATTGTTGAAGTTCTATCTCCCTCCACTGAGGCTTACGATCGCGGTGACAAGTTTAGAAAATATCGCTCTATTACTAGTTTTTGCGAATATTTGCTCGTTAGTCAATCGGAACCTTATGTCGAGAAATATCATAACCTCGATCGACAAAGTAGCGATTCCCCGCAGGATGCGGATTACCGCTGCTGGCAACTGCAAATTTGCGATCGTTTGGATCAAACGATCGCCTTACAAAGTCTTAACGTAGAGATTTCGATGCAAGAAATCTATCGACGCATTAATTTTTCTAGCAATATTTGAGAAGCCCTAGTTGTTAAGTTGACCAATCTTGAATTCGGCATCCAAAATGTAGATACTCATTCCCGATCTTCCACTGCATTAGCTTCGTGACGGATTGCAGCCAGTTTTTCCATCCAATCATCAAACGTTGAGTCGTCAGAAAAAATTCCAGCATACTTCATCTGAGGAGTGGTTTCTTCAGATTCTTGCCTAACGTTCACGTTAATTGTCACCAATTTGTCTGTGGCTGACTCCATATGTCACCTAACCTTTCTAGGAATTAAGCTTTGCGGCTAAAAGTTCGTTAGTAGCTTGAGGGGCAGCACGCCCCTGGGTTTGCTTCATCACTTGACCGACAAAAAAGCCTAGTAATTTAGTTTTGCCAGCGCGAAATTGCTCGACTTCCTTGGGATTACTCGCAACGATCGCGTCAATAATTTTCTCTAGTTCCGTACCAGAGAGAATGGTAAGATTCTTTGCTTGGATCAAAGATTTAACAGAACCGCCTTGCTCCAATAACTCTGGCAAGATATCTTTAGCGATTTTGCTGCTAATTGTACCATCGGTAATCAGGGCGATTAATTCGCCTAAAATCGCAGCAGTGAGAGGAATATCAGTAATTCTCAGTTTTTGTTCGTTGAGATAGGCGGTGATATCTCCCATAATCCAGTTAAAAGCTTGTCTAGGCTCAGCACCAGTAGTTAGAACAGCTTCAAAATACTCGGCAACGCGGCGATCGTCAGCAATCATGTTGGCATCATAGGCACTTAATCCTAGTTGCTGTTGATAACGATCGCGCTTCAACGCAGGTAATTCGGGCAATTCATTACGGTACCTTGTCTGCGTCGATCTTGGTACTTCTATGGCAACTAAATCTGGCTCGGGGAAGTAACGGTAGTCACTGGAACCTTCCTTCAAGCGCATACTAATCGTGCGCTGTGAATTTTCTTCCCACAGACGAGTTTCTTGCCTGATCTCTTCGCTGCCTGACTCTATAGCTTCAATTTGGCGCTCAATTTCGTAATCAATTGCTCGGTGAATGGCATTAAAAGAGTTCATATTCTTGATCTCTACCTTCGTGCCAAATTTCTCCCTCCCGACTGGACGCACAGAGATATTTACATCACAACGCAAAGAGCCTTCCTGCATGTTGCCATCGCATACGCCTAAATAGCGCATGATGCGGCGCATCTCCTGGGCGTAGGCAGCAGCTTCAGCCCCAGAGCGAAGATCGGGTTCGGAAACGATCTCGCATAGCGGTACGCCGGCGCGATTGTAATCGACTAGAGAATGGCTAGAACCAGAGAGGCGATCAGAACCTGCATGTACCAATTTTCCTGCATCTTCTTCCATGTGCAGGCGCGTGATCCCGATCCGCTTGGTTGTGCCATCTTCCTTGGCAATTTCCAGCCAACCATGTTCGCCGATCGGCAGATCGAACTGGGATATTTGGTAATTTTTCGGTAAGTCAGGATAGAAATACTGCTTGCGATCGAACTTGCTTTGTGGCGCAATCTTGCAGTTGAGTGCCAATGAGGCTTTGACCGCATATTCCAGCACTTTTTCGTTGAGAACAGGAAGCACACCAGGCATCCCTAAACAAATTGGACAGACGTTACTATTTGGCGAAGAACCAAACTGGGTAGAGCAGCCGCAAAATATTTTGGTAGCAGTACTCAGTTGACAGTGTGTCTCCAAGCCAATTACAGCTTCGTACTTAGTCTTAATAGGGGTAGTGGTGGTCATATCTACTTGTCGTAATCTACTTAAGAGCTCCAGCCTGACTGGTAAATGATAACATTTACGGTATGTGGGTTACAGGCTACCGCAAGTGCTAAGATTTCAGCATCAGGTGTAAGGAGTAGGCATGACTGGCTACACGCTAGTTCTAGCAATTTTAATCCTAGGTGGTATCATCGCCACGTTAGGCGATCGCATTGGCACAAAAGTTGGCAAGGCTAGGCTCAGCATATTTAATCTCAGGCCGCGCCGCACAGCTACCCTGGTCACAATTTTAACTGGTGGATTAATTTCTGCCTCGACTTTGGGGATTTTGATTGCTGTAGATGGTAAGTTGCGTGAAAGTCTATTCGAATTCGATCGGATCCGAGAAGAGCTGGTAAGGGCGCAGACTGAACTTCAAAATAAGAAGGACGATCTGCTTAACGCTAACGTTCAAAGACAACAGGCACAAAGTCGGCTGGATAGTATTAATACGTCCTTGTCGAAGGCTGTTTCCAAACAAGCAGAGACTCAAGCCAAGCTATCTTCGGTACAGTCAAAGTTTCAGAAGGCAAATGATGAGCTTGTCAAAATCATCAGCCAAGAAAGAGCACTTCGCGATCGCGTGCAAGGACTAAATTCAGAGAGAGATAATCTGATTGCTGAGGGCAACAAACTAAAACAAGAGCGAGATATACTAGCAACTGAGCGTGAAGTCCTTCGCAAGGAAGCTGCCGAATCGCAAACCCAGCTTGCAGCAATACAGGATCAGCGGGTTAAACTAGAGGATGATGTAGCAAAGCTAGGTACTGATATCAAGTCGCTAGAAGCTAGCAAAGAAGTATTGTCAAATAGCATTGAAGCGTTTCGTCGCGGCAATGTTGCGATTAATTCAGAACAAGTACTGGCCTCAAGTGTAATTCGGTCTGGGCTATCAGCGCAGGAAACTAAAGAGACAGTTTATAGTATTCTCCAGCGAGCTGAGCTGCAAGCCCGCAATCTTCTATATCTCCCTACTAAAGGCGATATGGGAGATGCCGTTATTGAAGTTACACAATCGGATATCGACAACTTAATTGATAGCGTTAAAGATGGTAATAGCTATGTAGTAAGAATTCTCTCAACCCGCAACTATCTTCGCCGCGAAAACAAAGTATCGATCGCCGCTGATGTGATTCTCAATAAAAAAGTTTTCAACAAAGGCGAGGTGATTGCATCACTACAATTCAAGCAAAGTCTACAACCTCAAGAAACAGCAGAGCGGGTGAGCCGACTGTTTTCCCTAGTGAGGTTTCGTGCTAATAGCAAAGAAGTTCTGCCAGACCCGCTCACTGGTAATTTCGGTAGCTTTTCGAGCGAAGCTCTTTCAGATCTGATGGAAACAATTGGGGCGTATAAGACTAATTTTGAAATTCGCGCTGTCGCCAAAGAATCCATTTTCCTTTCTGGCCCTTTGTCTCTAGAACTTGTAGTTGTGGCTAACGGAATTGAGATTAAGCGCTTCGGTTAAAAATTATTAGAAATTAATCGCTAAAATTTAGTTAGGGCAGATATTTGCCCTTGAACTAACTGCTCCTGAATTACTCCAAGAAAATGCCGAAGATACCAGATTGCGATCGCTGCAAGTTGTTTTCACACACCAAATATCTAGTTTGTGCAGTGCATCCAGCAGGCCCAGAGGCAAAGTATTGTCGAGATTTTGAGACAGCAGAACTATGGGAACTAGAAGATCCCAAAAAGTATAAAGAATATAACTTTAAAGATCTGATGTGGCATCCCTTATTTACGGGAAGATGCCCGGAGTGCAGGCATCCATTTTCTCGATTTAAATTACCACCAGTCAACTGGTACTGTGAGGAGTGCGGTTGGGAAGATGAATTGGATTAGGGAATTATTTCCAGCCAGCGCGATCCATCACCTTAAGCGCTTCCGAATTATTTTTGCCAAATACACCTGCATTCAGCTTATCTTCTTTAAAAGTGCCATATTTCGCCACAATCGGATCTAATGGCACGCCTGGCACGACTGGATATTCATTATTACCCTTCACGAAAATAACTTGAGATTCAGAGCTAGCAAGATGTTCGATGAATTTAATCGCCGCTTCACGGTTGCGTGAAGTCTTAACCACACCTGCACCGCTAATGTTAGCGTGGGTGCCACGATTGCTTTGATTTGGGAAGAAAACGCCAATTTTTGCAGCAACAGCTTGATCTTCTGATTTCTTCGATTCCGCTAGTTTTGCGAGGTAGTATGTGTTAACGATCGCCAGGTCAGCCACACCAGAAGCAACAGCCTTGATTTGAGCAGTATCATTCCCTTCTGGTTGTCTAGCAAAATTTGCTACCAAACTCTTCGCCCAGGCTTCTGTTTTTTGAGCACCATTAGCTGCCAGGATGGAACCAACGAGAGACTGGTTATAGACATTACTAGATGAACGCACAATGATGCGGCCTTTCCATTTAGGATTAGCCAAATCTTCATAGGTTGAGAGTTGGGATGGCTTTACTTTATCCTTGTTGTACATAATTACCCGAGCGCGCTTGGATAAGCCAAACCAATACCCCTGGGGGTCTCTGAGGTTTGCAGGGATAGCACTTTCTAGCACACTAGACTTTACTGGTTGTAGAATGCCAGAATCCTGAGCCCGCCAGAGATTGCCCGCATCAACGGTGATAATTACATCAGCTGGGGTATTAGCTCCTTCGCTTTTGATCCTTTCAATCAACTTACTGGCATCTGCCTCAACCAAATTCACCTTAATACCCGTTTTCTTTGTGAAGTTCTTATATACAGCGTTGTCAGTGTCGTAATGACGCGCTGAATATACGTTGACGACACGATTCGCTTGGGCTAATCCTGGAGTGGGCTGATAAATTTGGCCAATTGCGACTGTAGTCAGTAAAGTGGATAGGGCGAGAAATGTACGTCTGCGGACTTTTGTATTCATTTGTTTCGGCTATGAAATTTAATTCGTGAAAATTGGTTTGTTAGCATAACCACCTAAGCTAGTTAACTATTTTAAGCCAGACTTAATGCTAATCATTATTAATTATATAAACATACCGTAAAGTTTATTTACTTGCTAGAAGGTCTTTTAAATAATTTCTTTGAATAAAATTCTTAATTAAAAATATAAAAATCTATAGCAATCAGTTTTCATTGGTTTAGGGGTTTGGGGCACAGCCCCCAATTTACTTTTCATCTAGAATTACTAAATCACGATATTTGATGAAGTTTTAGCCCGCAGCAGGCATTGTTTGTACAGACAACTGATTTCTAATCGCTGTAATAATGTCAGGAACATCCCCAACTTTAACGTTGCTGTAGCGAGACTTATCTGGCATCACAACCAAGTGAGGGCCGCTCTTACAATGCTTCAAGCAGCCAGTAGATTTGACTTTGACGTACCCTGCTAGATCCTGCTCCTCTAGTGCACCTAACAATGCATCGCAAACCTCACTACTGCCGCGCTTTACACAATCCGATTTCTGACAGACCAGAACGTTAACAAGTGGTTTCGCAGCTGTTGTTACTTGACGTTTTTGAGAAGAATGAGCGCTGAGGTGAATGACTTCTGCTCTCTCATGTGCCTGAACTTCAGTCCTGACTGTCTCAAAAATCTTGAAGATCGCACAAGCCTTGAGTTTGTATTCCCCTGTTTCTAAGTTCAGCTTCTGCTCACCTGTGCATCGGATGGTGTCACCTGGCTTTAGGCTACGATAAAGTTCCAAACGCTGCTCTTTTGGAATTTTGATGATGCGATCGCCTTCAGGAGTTCTAAGTCTGACGTACTTCAGCCTGTAGCCGTCAAGAGCTGTAAAACCTAAAAAAATACTTTCAAAGTTGAAGTCAGAAGTTTGATTGTGATTGTGCTTACCCATGAGTGACATTTTGTTTACGCACTGTGCTTATGAAGCTTATGGAGCTTGTGGAATGTGTTTACGAACTATAGCTAGATTGCTGCAAGCATTTATTTAACCAAACAGCTAGTCGGTGGCGTGGCTCGTTAAACTGACGAACTACACTCCAAAGCTGAATTGCAGCACTGGAGCTATTGACTACTACATGCAATGGCTGACCACTAGTACAGTAGCAAGGAATTCCTAATTCTTGGAGGCGGCGGTAAGCTTGCCAGCGATCGCCTCGCGATATAAGTACAACCTGAGTTGCTTCTAACGAGTTTGAAACCACTTTAGCCCTCTACGAAAGAATATACAAAAAATTTATCAAATCACTACTCTCAAAGACTTAGGTGATATTTAGGCATAGATTTGCAAATCTCTAAGCTGGGAAAAGCATAACTTAAATGCAAATGATATGCAATAAACTTGCGAAATATTTTTATACCCAGATCCTAAAACTTTAGAAGTATTGTTTTAACCCATCACTGAGACATAGACAGGCTCTATGACTTACTCCTCCATGTTTAGTCTCCCCAAAGATATATTTCCTCCAATCCGAATTTTTGTCTTAGGCAAACGCACAAAATTTTTATGTAATCATTCTCAATAAGAAATGAGATTTTGATATTGTATTCTTGATGATGCAAACTATTAGCAACTGCCAACTATTTGCCAAGTAAATTTATGATTAATTTACTTACAATTACTATTACAACTCTCAAGTATTATTTGCAATTGTTCACAAATATATCTTCATAGTAATGCTTGATGAAATAGGCTTTTGGGGATATTAAATCAATCGCTAACTAGGAAGATTTATTCTAAAAAAATTCTCAAATGTATTGATTAAAAAATTTCTTAAAATAATAGAAG
>JANMRU010000256.1:0-1102 GCA_031388585.1 Pseudanabaena sp. SOY_30_concoct_251
TCAGGATTATTATGATAGAGGAAAGATAGTATTTCCCGATGATTATGATTTTTTAAATATTTCCATACCTGCTTATCGAGTTTTTGAAAGTGAAGATAAACAAAAAGCAATTAAAAAGTATGGTTCAGAAGATGCAATGAAAGCGGTTTCAACGCTCTTACCGAAAGAAGTTGGTATGAGTGAAGATGGAAACAAAGATATCGTTAATCTATTTGGCGGCAAAATATTCTCTTTCCCAAAGCCCAAATCATTAATCAAATATTTCATCAATATTGTTAATGATAAACAAGCATTCATTCTCGACTTTTTTGCAGGTAGCGGCACAACTGCACAAGCAGTAATGGAACTCAATGAAGAAGATGGGGGGAATAGACAATTTATTTGTGTGCAGATGCCTGAAGTATTGGAAGAAAATAGCGAAGCTTATAAAGCAGGTTACAAGACGATCGCTGATATTACCAAAGCGAGAATTAGCAAAGTAATCGAGAAAATTACAACAGAAAGAGAAAGCAAATTAGAGTTAGAAATTAGGCAACCATTAGGATTTAACGCTTACAAACTCGCGCCTAGTAACTTCAAAATTTGGTGATCGGACATTCAAGGCAAAGACGCAATTTTAGAACAATTACAAGTATTTCAAAGTTCCGAAAAGTCAGACAGCCCACAGGAAAATATGCTCACAGAATTACTCCTAAAAACAGGGCTAGGGCTGGGTGTGAAATATTTTCAAGAACAAAGTTTTTACAAAGTCGGCAATCTCTGGATCTGCTTCGAGAAATTTCAAGCAGAGATGAAAGAGCAGATTTTACAGGGGAATGTCCAAAAAGTGATTTTCCTAAATTCCTGTTTTGCTAGTGATGCCGAACTCAGCAACCTACAACTAGAACTTAAGGAAAACGAAATTAATTTAGTAATTATTTAGGTAATGATCATGAGTAATAAATTAAGCCAAGATACAGAAAATAATCCTCAATTTAACGATATTTTGCTGTATACATCTCCTAATGGTGCAGTAAAAATCGAGGTGATTTATGAAGGTGAAACTTTTTGGTTAAGCCAAAAGAAAATCGCTCAACTTTTTAACGTCAGTGTCCCCACAATC
>JANMRU010000266.1:0-1057 GCA_031388585.1 Pseudanabaena sp. SOY_30_concoct_251
CGGGAGATCTCTGGGGCGACCTCGATCTATTGATCGAGAATGCGGCGCTTATTACGCTTAGCCCCCTGGGTCGCCAGTCTGTTGCCATGATTATCAGTAGTGCCTCAAGTAATGCTCAGTTTGCGCAGATCTATTGGTCAAAATACATGCAACCTCGACGGCAAGCCTTTGCGGTTGTCTTGGAACGGGCAAAAGCGAGACATGAAGTACCGGAAGACTTAGATCCTGGTTTAGTCTTCGATACGATGAGCGGAATTATGCTTTATGCCTTAATCTTTCCATCAACCTCTGAGCCCTGGACAGTATACGTTCGTCGCGCCCTCAACCTGATTTCCTGAGGAGATTTGCGGCTGCTTTTTCGCTTATTGTCGCGAATATAGCCATCCAGATTAGTATATTTGTATCGCGAATGGGGTACCTCCTATGACTCAGTCGGCAACAGAACGCTTGCGTTGGACAACCGCAGACTTAGAACTGCTACCAAATGATGATAATCGCTATGAAATTATTGATGGGGAGTTATTTGTGACTAGAGCACCGCATTGGGGGCATCAGGAAACTTGTGGCAGAGTCTTCTCTGTGCTTGATAGTTGGTCTCGATCCACCCATCGGGGACGCTCAGCGATCGCCCCAGGCATAATTTTTGCTGATACTGATAATGTAATCCCTGATGTGGTGTGGGCTAGCAACGAAAGATTGGCAACTGTACTTGACGAGGCGGGACATTTAACCGCAGCACCGGAACTCGTTGTCGAAGTGCTGTCACCTGGGGCAGATAACGAACGGCGCGATCTTAAACTCAGGCTCTACTCCGCCCGTGGTGTAAAGGAGTACTGGATTATTGATTGGAGATTGCAGCAAGTTGAAGTTTATCGACTCGAGCAAATATCCCTAAGTTTAGTTGCAACTCTATTTTCCAGCGATGAACTTAGTAGCGATCTGCTCCCTGGATTTTGTTGCTCTGTTAGAGATTTATTTCAGTAGGGAGAATCCCATTCAAGACTTTTACAAAAGCTCAAACTCGCTAAAACAGCTCATTTTGAGGCATTCTTCAGTC
>JANMRU010000311.1:0-4670 GCA_031388585.1 Pseudanabaena sp. SOY_30_concoct_251
CTTTATCGGTCAAATCAGTTGTATAGACCATGTCTTGAACCTTTTTTACTTATTATAAGATACCAAATGGGTTCTATACAGCGAATTCAACGCCTCCCTTATCAACCCCACATTCGGCTCCAAAGACTGCACCGCAATCCTCGTCACCAGTTCCACATACAATTCCCATGCCGCATTTCGCTCTGTCGGGTCAGACTCCCAAGACACCGAACCAATCCCAAAAGGAATATTAACTGTGACTTGCTTGAAGATGACTGGGTTATTTTTAGGCATGAAGCTGAAATTTCAACAATGATCAATGATTTGGCTAATTTACATATTAGATGAAACGCTGCCTAACGCCCCCAAATTTAGCGGTGGCTAGTAAAGTAAGCAAGACAGACCGCGTGTTCCGACCATCCGCTACAATGCGTAGTTAGACAAGTGCAGTTTAGGATGAATGGTCGCCACTGTTTCTTATATTACCTTACCGACCACCCCCTACGAAATGTAATGGAGATCGCCTCAACCTATATTTATAAGCGTTTCACAACATTACTACGTGCAGTAAATGATGGCTGGCTAGAGCCATTTATATGATATTTTGAGTGATGATTTCTGAGATTTATTCAGGATAAAAGTGTACTGTCAAAACCAAAACCTAATCCACAGCTAATTCTTCTTACCCAAATTTAATCTAAACCTGTCTCACTCACCCTACATTTTTACGACCGTATAACGGCTTGGGCTTCAGCGGTGCTTAAAATCTTTGAGTCATCATCAGAGTGTTGTAACCGTCCGCTGCAAGCCATGGTTGGGCATGTTTGCGAAAGAAAAGTATAGACTTACTGGACAATATAGTCGTTACTCGCGGGACGGAATCAGATTAGTTCCTTCGTCGATCCGTACCGATGCTGGCCTGAACTTCACACCAGAGACCGTGTTTTGGTTATCCACCGGACGCGGGACGCCGCTTTTTAGCCAGCAGCGACCGCGCGGACCCTGAAAGCCTGCCCGAGCGTATGTCCAAGCCGCGCAAGTTTGATCACCGGCGCATGTAGCCTCGCAATTTTTCCAAGAATCCGTAACGAAATTTTGGTAATCCAATCCAGGGCGATCTATACGATCCTCTGCTTTTAGATCAACCTTTTCAATGAATTTACGTGGCCCAGAGACGCAGCAAGTATTTTTCACTAGGTCAGGCTGTCTGTCTTTTAGCCAACAATGCCCAGATTGCTCTTGAATTCCCGGCTTGACCCATGTCCAAGCTTGACATTTAGAGTCGCCCCCACATGTATTTCTGCAAACAAATGCCGAACTGGCGCTGAAGTTGTCATAGTCGAAACCAGGTGTATCGAATCCATCGACTCCGACACCAGCATACACTGGCAGGGAAAACAGCATTACAGCGGCTGCGAAAAGGCAAGCACACATGCTAAATCTTCCGGCTAATATATTCAATATTCTCATTGCCTTTCCTCCTATCAGGGTTTCAAAAGCAAGACTGTAAATATGCAACACGACAAACTTTGTCGAGCCGCCGCACCAGTAAACGAAGATAATGCGGCTGCGGAAAGTCTCCTTGAAAGAGTGCGCCCAACGGTTGAGATAACCGGACGGAGATAATCCTACTCAACAGACAACCTATCGACCCGTTCCGGTTCAGCGATTTGTTAGGTACAAAAACAGAAAATTGAGTATGACCGCACTTACTCGGTTTGTCCAGTACTTGCAGAATCGCACTCACACAATTGCAGCGTTGTGATTAAAAAAGTAAATCTAGTGTCACCAATCCTTCGTTTGGGTCTGTACTTAAAACTTGACGCTTGTTGTAGCGACCAATAAATTTCCACTGATCGCCTGGGTCGAAAACCAAGAGACCTCCACCCTCATTGTCTCTAATCAACTCTCCGAAAAGGGCAAAAACATCTATAATTTCTTTAATCCACTTGTCATCACCCCGACTACGCAGCCTGAGAGTGAGATGACCTGCAATGCCTTCGGGAAACTCCACTCCAACAACACCTTGCGCGAGGCTTTCATTAATTGGCAGCGCGTAGAACGGTCGTTTGAACTTGAGGAACAGGCTATCAAAATTGCCTCGATCAAGACGCTCTGTCTCACCTGTTTCAAGAATGGCTGTGAGCAATTTGCTGCCGTCTCTAAGTATGTCGCAATCCATGCGAGCATCAGAACCCGCACCCGACTCACCACTAGTAGAAATATCCCATCTCAGTCCTCTGATCATTAAGGTCATGATGTTCTCCTATTTCCAGTTGTTCTTTGAAGCACTTCCCGAAACACAACATACTAAATCGACAGGTTAGTCTAACTATGTATTATATGGAAACTTTCCGTATAACTACCTTGAACGGGATGGTTATATAGAAAATTTCTGGGTAACACGTCTATTAGGGTGCTTATACAGAAACTTTCTGGGTAACACACCTAATTGGGGTAACTATACAGAAAATTTCTGGGTAACACTACTATTTGATAGAAATATACATACTTTGTCTGGGTAACATGCCAATATTAGTGAGTTATATAAACAAATGCTCGTCAACACCACAGGTCACGCTCCAATTCTGTTCGGATAAACTCTCAAAGACCTTGGACTAAGGGCTATATTTCCGTATTCTTTTGTTAGCTGAGCTTAGTAACTTTTCATTAACCAAGCGGTATTGGATAGATATGGAAATAGATTGGGAATCTGTACAGCTTACCTTTAAGAAAGTTTGGGGATATGAAGATTTTCGCTATCCACAAAAGGAGATAATTACAGGCTTATTGCAGCGCCGCGACAGCTTAGTCATACTTGCAACAGGTAGTGGCAAATCGATCTGCTTTCAGTTGCCAGCTTTGCTACAGGAAGGTTTGACAATCGTGATCTCACCTCTGCTGTCGCTAATGGCGGATCAAGTGCAGGATTTGCACCAACGTGGTCTCCCTGTCGCTACTCTCAATAGTACGCTCAATACCGCTGAGCGCCGTCAGATCCTGCAAAAATTGAACAGTTTGCGCTTACTGTATGTCTCACCTGAAACATTGCTTAGTCCACCAGTATGGGAGCGATTGTGCGATCCAACGATCGCAATTGTAGGCTTGATGCTCGATGAAGCGCATTGTTTAGTGCAGTGGGGCGACTCGTTTCGGCCTAGCTATCGCCGCTTAGGTAGCGTGCGTTCTGCCTTGATGCAGCTTAAATCGCAAAAACAAGACAGAATTGCCCTTGCGGCATTTACCGCCACCGCCGATCTACAGACCCAGAAAGAATTACAAACCTGTCTGCAACTCCAAAATCCTCACATTATTCGCACCAGTCCCTATCGCGCTAATTTAAGCCTGAATGTGTCGATCGCCTGGACTACCGCAGGACGTAAACAACAATGTATAAACTTCATTGCGACACATGATGGTCAACCAGGAATTATCTACATGCGCAGTCGTCGAGAAACCGAGGAATTAGTGGCATGGCTGCAAACCCAATCTGTGAATAAACAAAATATCCGCACCGAGGCTTATCATGCGGGATTACCGAGCGAAGATCGCCGCCGTATCGAGCAACTATGGCTGGCAGGTGAATGCAAATTTATAGTCTGTACGTCCGCGTTTGGCCTAGGCATTAACAATCCCAATACTCGCTGGGTGCTGCATTATCAAGCCCCTCTGACGCTGGCGGAGTATATTCAAGAAGTGGGCAGAGCAGGCCGTGATAGCAATCCTGCGGAGGCATTGATGCTGGTCAGCGAACCTACGGGATGGCTGGATAATAGCGATCGCACCCGTCAAACTTTCTTCCTGAAACAACAACAAAATCTCCAACGAAAAGCGCAAATTCTGATTCCCAAACTGCCCAATCGTGGCAATTTTGCAGAAGTGACGCGAAAATATCCCGATGCCGCGATCGCCCTGGGATTACTGCACAGTATTGGTAAATTAACTTGGCATACTCCATTTGAGTACGAAATTCAGCAGAGCAAACATGATTTTGACGATATTGACGAAACGCCTTTAGAGCAAATGCAGGCGTATATCAGCACCCGTGGCTGTCGCTGGGCTTTTCTGATGCAAGCGTTTGGCTTTGAGCGCGAATCGAGCAATTTACGCTGCGGTACTTGCGATCGCTGTCGTCACGCCAATAAACGTTTAGCTTGAGTCGCTTGTCAAGCTCGTCTAAAAACTGTATGTTTGAATCTACATTAACTACATAGGATATGCGGAGTTTAATGCATGAGTATATTTCCTGGAGGTATCGGGCGATGGCTGAGCTTATTTGGTGTGGGTTTGTGTCTTGTGTTTGCGATCGCCGCTTGTGATAGCCCCCAAGCAAATACCAACTCTGCAACATCAAAAGAGGCTGAAATCACGCTGGTTTCTTATGCTGTCACCAAAGCTGCCTATAGCAAGATCGTTCCATTGTTTACAGCAGAGTGGGAGCAGAAAAATGGCCAAAAGGTAACTGTCAAAGAAAGCTACGGTGGTTCGGGATCTCAAACCCGCGCTGTGATTGATGGGCTCGAAGCCGATGTTGTGAACCTAGCGCTGGAACTAGACACCAATAAAATAGAGAAAGCAGGATTAATCGATCAAGGGTGGCAACAGGAATTACCCAACAACTCCATTGTGACTAAATCAGTAGTAGCACTTTCCTATCGCGATGGTAATCCGAAGGGGATTAAATCCTGGGA
>JANMRU010000360.1:0-11692 GCA_031388585.1 Pseudanabaena sp. SOY_30_concoct_251
GCTCCCCCCTTTAAACGAGCAGAACCAGCAACTCCTGAAAATGCTTGAGGATAGCTCCAGACGTGGCGCTGATATGGTCAAACAAATTCTCACCTTCGCACGGGGTCTCGATGGCGATTTTGGCCCCTTGCAGGTCAGACATCTGCTCGTAGAATTGGAAGCGATGATCGGGAGCACTTTCCCAAAATCCATTGCGATCGATCTCAATAATGGGACAAGGAATCTATGGCTGGTTTCTGCCAATGCCACGCATCTGCATCAGGTTTTCATGAACTTCTGCGTTAATGCCCGCGATGCCATGCCAAATGGCGGTACCTTGCGGATTGCTGCCGAAAATAGAATCATTGATGAGACCTATGCGCGGATGAATCTAGATGCAAAAGTCGGATTGTATGTTGCGATCGCCTTTGAAGATACCGGAACGGGCATTCCCTCGGAACATCTCGATCGCATTTTTGAGCCCTTTTTCACGACTAAGGTTCTAGGTGAAGGCACTGGGCTGGGTCTTTCCACCGCCATTGGGATTGTCAAAAAACATGCTGGGTTTGTGACCGTGACTAGTGAGGTTGGAAAAGGCACTCAATTTCAGGTCTTTTTGCCAGCCATAGGAGCCACAGAAACTGCGCCCGAGGAAATCCCCGAACTACCTCTTGGCCAGGGAGAACTGATTCTGGTCGTGGATGATGAAGCGAATGTTCGAGAACTGCTGAAAATAACTCTAGAGAGCTATAACTACAGGGCGATCTCAGCTAATGATGGAATTGAGGCGATCGCAGCCTACACGACCTACCAGGATGATATCAGAGCCGTGTTGATCGATATGATGATGCCATTGATGGATGGAACTACAGCCATTCAGGTATTGCAACAAATCAATCCTGATATCAAGATTATTGCCTGTAGCGGGGTAGCAACCAGCGGGAGTCTAAAGCAATCGGCTGGAGTCAAAGCATTTTTACCAAAGCCCTTCACCGCCACCGACTTACTGAATACCTTGAGTAGAGTGCTCAACAAAGCACAGAAATCTTGAAGTTAAAGCTATCGCTAACTAGCTTAGGACTGGGTAGAGGGGTAGAATTCTTCCGTGGGGGCAAATGACCCCACACCCCCAATTAAAATCTGTCAATTACGATCTAGGCACTGGCTATGAAAGAGATTGACATCTGTTTTGAGATGACTAAATATCAATTATCTTTCTCAATCAGCCCTTGAAAAGAAACTAAAGTTTGGTGAAGTCGTTTACCTGCTACCTCAGTGAAATCATTGTGTCCTGCCTCAGCAATCCAAAGCGATATTTTAGGCTCTGGTGCAGCATCATAAAGGAGCTTTCCGTGCTTAATCGGAATTATTTGATCAACTTGCCCGTGCATAACGAGGACAGGGCAACGAACCTTTCGCAATTTATCAAGATTAGAGAATTTGTCGAAGGGAAGTATGGGAAAAGGTGCAACAACCCGAAAGATCGATGTAAACGTACTTTCCAAGATTAACCCCGCAACATCATATCGATTTGCTAGTTCAGTAGCCGATCCTCCCCCCAGAGAGCGACCGTACAAGATAATTTGTTTGGGAGGTATTTTGAGTTGCTGGGTCAGGTATGTATAAGCTGCATCAGCATCCCCATATGCATTCTGTTCGCTTGGGGTACCGTCACTTGTCCCATAACCTCGATAGTCATACGCAAAAACACTAAATCCCCAGCTATGCAAGCGATCTAGCCAGGGACGAATGTCCCCGAGGTCTTCAGCATTACCGTGAATATAGAGCACAGTATACGCAGATTGGGGATTGGGTATATATATTGCAGAAATCTTCTCGGTATTGCTGACAGGCAATTTCAGAATATCTTTAGTATCTTGATAGCTAGCAGGTTGAGGCAAAAAAATCATGCTGTCTGCACGGAAAAAGATGTAAAGCGAAAAAAATGTGTAAATAAGCAGTAGCGATCGCATAAGCCTTCTCCAACTTAGTTTCCCAATGAGCAGTTTTCTGAGTGGCGATTGAGTCATGGTTGCAACCATAATTCTTGGTAAAAATAGTTGAGCGAATGCAACTGTAGCTTAGTCTCTAATCAGCTGTTTGTTCCGAGCTTGGGGCAGGTATTTATTGTATTTGAGTGATGTGCCAAGATCCATTCAGCGTAGCGTCGGACGTAATTGCGGGAGTCGGCGCGGCAAGCCAATGCTACGGCGAGAGTAGTCGGAACGTCAAGGTGGAGCGCAAGTCTCAATTGATCCTTAAACTGCTCAGAAAAATGCCCGGAATGCAACCGTTCGGCGAGGCAAAATACGAGTCGCTGGCGCTGCTTCGGGCACAAAGTACAATGTTTGAGGCGACGACACATCATGGCACGCGCCCTACCATGCCAAATCCCCTCGGTATTAGCTTCCACAAACTGAATACATACCTCTATGGCATTCGGGTCATCAAGCAGAAGTAGATCTGCCAGATTGTGTAAATCCAACTTTGTCAATGTAAGGTCTGTAGATAAATCTTCTCTAGTTCCGTAGCTTAGATATTCAGGATTATAGCCACGATCCACCATGATAGTAATCTTAGGAATATTTACAGGTTCCGTTTTGAAGTAATCCATATTTTGCTCAAACATATCAATCAAACCCCTATCGTCAGATACACTGGCTTTAGTGCAGAGAGTAAAGAAAGGCAAGCCAAGCGAATCAATAGCTAAATGGCGTTTGATCCCATTGGTGGCCTTGTAGGAACAAAACCCTTTTGAATCAACACTTGCATTACAGGTGTTTTTTGTTGCTTGTGAGTCTACGATAATTAAGGTTGTCCATTTAGTTTTTTTAACTTGTTCTCTTGTCTGAGCGTGCAATTCTGTCATTATTGACTCTAATATTCCTTCAGCACCCCTTTGCTTGTAATGCCAAAACACGGTGGAGTAAGATAGTAAATCTTTGGGGAGGTCAACCCAATTGCAGCCATTTTTCAGTCGGTAGAAAATGCCGTCTAGTATTTCGCGCTTTGTCCATTTTACTGGTCTTGTCTTCTTCTTCTGAGGCAACAGAGGTTCAATGATTTGCCATTCTTTGTCAGTCAAATCGTTTGTATAGACCACTTCTTGCACCTTTTTTACTTATTATTAAGATGCCAAATGGGTTCTATCAGCAGTGGCTCAAATCTGGGGGCAAAAATCTCTAGATGCCTCTCTTTACAATATTTTCCCGCTCAAAAAAAAGTCTACAGCCTTTCTGAAAGTTCTACCCACTGTTCAACACTCAGATCTTCAGCGCGTACCTGGGGATTGATTCCCATCTGCTCTAGCAAAGTAACTAAGCGATCGCGCTCAATCGCATTTCCCAAATTATTTCGCAACATCTTGCGACGAGTAGCAAATCCCATATTGATAATGGATTCTAATAACTTAGGATTGCTCACTGCCTTCACTGGCGATCGCGGTAAGATACACACCACAGCAGAGTTAACCTTGGGCGGCGGATAAAATGCCTGGGCTGGCACATCACAAACAAACTGACATTCCGCTAAATATTGCACTCGCACACTCATCGCGCCATAGGCTTTATGTCCAGCCTTGGCAACCAAGCGATCGGCAATTTCCTTTTGCACAAGCAGCACAATGCGCTCGAACTGATTAACTGGGGAAGAAATCTTACCTAATAATTTTTCGAGAATTGGTCCTGTAATATTGTAGGGAATGTTCGCTACGACTTTAGTTGCTGACTCTGGCAGTGAGATTTCGAGGATGCTGGACTCAATTAGGTCGAAATTTTCTTGGGTGAATTTGCGCCGTAGTTGCACGCATAGATCGCGGTCTATTTCTACAGCAGTCAGCGATCGCACCAGTGGCAGCAGTAGTTTGGTAAGATTACCCGTACCAGGGCCAATCTCTAACACACAGTCCTCTAATTGCAACTGCGCTGCTTTCAGGATTTTTGCTAGGACTTTTTCACTTCTCAGCCAATGCTGACCAAACTGCTTACGAGGACGATTCATCTGGCAAATTGCTAAACTAACACAATTCAGCAGGTTAGCATGAACTCTAGTCCCAAGTTTGGAATCGAAGCAATAGAAATCCCTTAAAATAATTGCCACTCATGCGATCTCAACATTTTTAGCTGACCTAGGCGTTGGTTAAAATAAATCTCATCTAACCTACTATAGTTATGGAGCATAGCGGTATTGAGACTAATGGCCCAATTCCAAATGTGTGCGGTTTGAGTAAAGGCTTGTAATGAGTCCAATTCGCGTGGAGTAATTGCTTGTACTGACTGATAACCGCCCAAAAAAGCTTCTCTCACATTATGTCCAATCCCAGTGCGCATCGCAACCTGTAAAAACTTGCCAAGCTCGAAGGCTCGCCAACCATAACCACATTGATCGAAGTCAAACAAAGTCACCTCGCGATCGCTAGTGAAGTGAGCATTGCCACTGTGTGGGTCGCCCCAACAAATACCCCAGAACGGCGGTTCTTTAGGAAAGTCCTGGAGTTGCTTTTCGATCGAAGCGATCGCCTCTCGCAAGTAATCTAGATCGTCGGATCGATGCTCTAAAAAAGGAGCGATCGCCTCAAACGAATCATCAAGCAAATATTCTAAAGTTAGTGGTTGGCGAGGAGAATAGGAATGAAAGTCCATTCCTGCCTGATGAATCCTGGCAACTGTTTCGCCTAGCTTTTGACTCTGAGTTGGATTGAGATCGCCTAATGCTACTCTCCCTGGTGCATAGGTGAATAACGAAGCATAGCGATGTCCTTCTGGCGCATTGAGTTCGATAGATAACTGTCCGTGCTTGGTTCTGAGTGGGTATGACACGGGAAGCTTTCGCTGACGCAGAAAATCCAGCAATTCCAACTCAAAATCTATATCCGAGCAGGATCTCCAGTGGCAATGGGAAATTCGGAGAATGTATCGCTGTGTTTGAGTTTCCACGATGTAAACATCACTCAGACCTCGGTTCCAAAATTGGCAACTGATGACTCCGTCAATTTTGTAGTATGGGAGTACTCTCTCAACTAACGCTTCGGTCGAAAGAGTTGAGTAGGTAGTTGGAAAACTATCCTCCCTTTGCTGCATTAGCGATTGACCATTAACTCTTGTCTGTACAACACTCGTCTGCACTACAGTTGTTACTCCTTAGTCATACTTAAACAGACATGACATATCCAGTTCCACCTCTAGTATTTGCACAAAACAAGGGAACATGGCGCTTAATTAAAAATAAATGGAAATAGCTTGGAATTATGATGTCTTTGATACAAAAATAGAAACTGATTGTTTAATTGCTTCTTGATATTGCAATCCTAGATAAAATACAGCAAATTGCAACCAAACCCACCACAGATAAATCATTAAAACCCATGCGGGGGCTGCGCCCCTGCGACCAGCTTTGTTGTAGTGGACTCGATCGAAAACTGCTGTAAAAATTGGGGGGTTTCGGGCAGTGCCCCCGTCAAGGGGTTTCACCCTTTCACCCCTACACAAATAAACACTGATTGCTACATTTTGAATAGCTTAATTGCCGTCATTAAATATGGCGTGTTCGTCGAAGCTGTCTATGCACCCATGCTTACTTGGCATAGCATACTTAAAAATCGCAGGGCTTTCAGCCGTGCTGGTACTATGGAGTACGAATAGTAATACGCATCTGCTTAAAACTTAAACTTTTAGACAAGACCTATATGTCCAACTATCCATCTGCTCCTGACCTTCAACCCTCTGACTACATTATTCTGGGTGTTGCCACGTGCTTTATCAAGGCTGATGGCGAGGTTCTGCAAGTAAAAGTAGCAGAGCCGATTCCTTCTGCTGCTTTAGAGTCTATCCTCAAGCAAGTACCGACTTCCTACGAGCTTGCTTATGCAACAGATTTGGGGCAGGTGTTAGATAGCGATGGCAATGCCCAGCTACCAAGCGCTGTCTTCCCAGAAGGCGTACAAGTTTGTAGTGAGTTCTTCGATCGCGCGATCGCAGCGGCACGTACTTACAAAGCTCGCCCTGAAGCCCAAAAGCATATCGCCGCAGGGCAAACCCACACCGATTTAAATTTCTCGCTGGAGAAAAAGCGGGTACTAAATCCCGATCGCGTTGTCCGCGAAGAGGATAATGTTAAGCAACATTCCCATACCCATAAGGTTCTGTAATAATTTTAAGAGAAAGCATAGCCAGTTGAAGTTAACTGTGAGAGTGCTTACTATCCCTATCACCTAGGCGTTACCGAACAATAGCCGGGCTTTCTTTATGAGCAAGCAATCTGAGCGTTTAACTACTTCATACGTTCTTTGGGCACTTGGTTTCACAGGACTATGTGGCCTCCACCGCCTATATAACGGCAAAACTACTTCGGGCTTAATTTGGCTATTTACCTTTGGGCTAGGTTGGTTGGGACAGTTTATAGATATTTTTTTACTGCCAGGGATGGTGAAAGATTACGAACAGAAGTTGCTGGTTGGGCAAACGCATCAATCAGTGATTTCTCCAGGGCAATTGCCAAAACTAACGCAAGCGCAATTGATGGTGAAATTGACGCAGGAAGCCCAAGTTCGAGGTGGTAAGCTATCTGTCACTCAAGGGGTAATCGCAGTTGGGCTGGAGTTTGCAGAAATTGAAGCAGCATTGAGGCAGATGGTGAAATCTGGCTATGTTAGCGTCGATAACGATCCAGTAACTGGGGTTGTAACATATTATTTCAATGAGCTATAACAGCACACAAGATCTAGAGTGGATGCACCACTGCCTAGAACTGGCTAAACAGGCTAGGGGACTCACTGCGCCTAACCCGATGGTGGGTTGTGCGATCGTCAAAGATGGCAAATTAATCGGTGAAGGATTTCATCCTGGGGCAGGTCAGCCCCACGCAGAAGTATTTGCGATCGCGGCAGCACAAAAACTAAGCGGCATTGAGGCTACTCAGGGTGCAACACTTTATGTCAGCCTGGAACCATGCAATCACTTTGGCCGCACGCCTCCCTGTACGGAAGCAATTATTAAAGCTGGTATTAGTCATGTCGTAGTGGGGATGGTCGATCCAGACCCGCGCGTATCGGGCAGTGGTTGCGATCGACTGCGCCAAGCGGGACTTTCCGTGACCGTGGGCATAGCTGAGGCCGCATGTCAGGAACTGAATGAAGCTTTTGTTTATCGAGTTAGGCATCAAAAGCCGTTTGGCATTCTCAAATATGCCATGACTTTGGATGGCAAAATCGCAACCGAAACTGGACATAGCTATTGGATTACATCGGAACTAGCTCGCCGCGAAGTGCACAATTTGCGGGCAGGATGTGATGCTATTGTCACGGGCGGTAATACTGTGCGCCACGATAACCCTCATCTCACTACGCATGGAATCTCGGAGCATTCACCCCTGAGAGTTGTAATGTCTCGCAGTCTGGATTTGCCGATTGAAGCTAATCTGTGGCATGTTAGCGATCTGCAGTCAACCTTAGTAATTACCCAAACCGATTGCAATCAAATTGTGGTAGGTCGGCTGCGCGATCGCGGAGTGGAAGTGCTGATATTACCCGGACTGTCGCCAGATCGAGTGATGGCAGTATTAGGCGATCGCGGTTGCAATACCGTGCTATGGGAATGCGGAGGCATATTAGCGGCTAGTGCGATCTCTTCAGGCGCTGTCCAAAAAGTTTACGCTTTCATCGCACCTAAGCTAATTGGTGGGGTTGAAGCTCCCAGCCCAGTGGGAACGCTTGGCTATACCGAGATGACCCAGGCATTACGACTGCAACGGACAAAAATCTCTACTATAGGAGAGGATTTGCTAGTGATGGGATATATAGATCCGGCATAGGGATTTAACTAGATCCCGTTAGAAATAGATTTTTGTGGTAACTCTCTCGCCAGTTCTGTAACTTTGACCTCGTCGATTGGGGCATTCTGTGTTGCCTTGATTGCCTCCAATGCTTCCTTGATTACAACTGCAGTTGGCACAGCCACCACAACACCTAAAAGACCTCCAACCCTCACTCCTGTAAGAATCGCAATGAACACCCAAAAGGGATTTAAACCTGTAACGCTTCCCAATACCCTAGGAGCAATCAGATTCTCAATAATTTGTTGAACAACAAGAGATGTCGCTAGTACTTGGATGCCTAATCCGAAATCTTGGAGGGCGACGAGCGTAGTTACAAGGGCAATACCAGCCGAGCCGCCAAAAGGTACTAGTGCCATCACACCAATTGTTAAACCAAATAACAGGCCAAATGGCACCTTTAGCAAGAGAAATATGGAAGTTAGTCCTGAAGCCATACAAGTAGCCAGGATAATCTGCCCAATAAAGTAGTTTTGGAAACTCAGGCGTAGTGTGCGCGAAAAAGGCTGCTGAACGCGTTCTGGCAACCAGCCAATTAAACTAGCCCATACTTCATCACCGTGCTGGAGCAAGTATAGAACCGAAATAATCGTCAGCAATACATCTAGTAGCCTGACCACCGTAACGACCGTAACGCTAAGCGCTAGATTTAATGCTTGTCCCGCGATCGCTTGCAATTCCATCTTGAGGCGATCGTTGATTTGAGTAATCAAGCCATCCAGGCTGATCGGTAAACCCATCAAATCGACCCGCTCGTTTAAGAGCATGAGCTGTTGCTGTCCTGAATCGATCCACTCTGGCAAACGCGCCACCAGTTGTTGTGCCTGAACAAACGCCAGAGGAACCAAAGTAACGCCTAGAGCTGTTAACACTAGCATTGCAAGTAGGAACACTAATATTGCTGCAGGGCCGCGCCTTAAGCCACGTTTCTCGATCCAACTGAGGGGATAGTTGAGTATAAAAGATACTAAAGACGCAATAATAATCACAACAAAGAGCGACTCAAAATAGCCAAAAATCTCCGAAAATGCCCACGCATTTAGCACGATCAGCGGCGATGCAAAAGCAATCGCTAACAAGCGCGATATAGGCAATAATGCTTTCCACCAGCCTAATAAACTACTTTCTCTTTTAGGTGACTGTTGGCTACCCATGTAATACTTTCACCTTTTTACGCAATACTACTTAGGCCGTTGTCTTAAAATTTGTATCAGTAAGGCGGTTTGTTCAACCACCTACATGCATCCTACTATAGTCTGAGAGGATGAATCCCAAACACTTTATTGTGCCAGGTGGCACCAAGGTTAAATTAAGCGACTACGACCCTACCTATACGGATGGGTTTAGCGCGGAGACAGAAGTTGAAGAGCTCTTGCAGGCGGATATTAAACAATTAGCTAAGTATCAAGATATCCTCTATGCCCAAAATAATTATGCCTTACTGATTATTTTTCAAGCCATGGATGCAGCGGGCAAAGATGGCACGATCAAACATGTAATGTCGGGAGTTAACCCTCAAGGCTGCCAGGTTTTTAGCTTTAAAGCCCCCTCTACCGAAGAGTTAGACCACGATTATTTGTGGCGCTCGATGAAATCTTTGCCAGAACGCGGGCGAATTGGCATATTCAACCGTTCCTACTACGAAGAAGCTTTGGTGGTGCGCGTACATCCCAATCTTCTAGAACGCCAACAGTTACCCCCAGAAGCCAAAGGGGGAGAGATATGGAAGCAACGCTTTGCCGAAATTAATAATTTCGAGAAGTACTTAGTTAACAACGGTGTAATCGTTCTCAAATTTTTCCTGCATATCTCGAAGCACGAGCAGAAAAAACGATTCCTCGATCGCATCGATCGCCCAGAAAAGAATTGGAAGTTTTCGATCGCCGACATTGAGGAAAGAGCATGTTGGGATGACTACATGCATGCCTATGAAGATGTATTTACGCATACCAGTACAGAATGGACACCCTGGCACATCATTCCCGCCGATCGCAAATGGTTTACACGCTATGCTGTAGCGCATTTGATTTGCGCAAAGTTAAAAGACTTAGATTTACAGTATCCCGATGTCAGCGAAGCCCACAGACAAGCATTACTCAAAGCCAAGGAAACCCTAGAAAACGAGCCATAATACAGTTAGTAGGAGACTTGAGATCTTCAGAATTGCAAATCTAGTAGAGGGATGCAAAGATGCAAACAGTCGAAGCTAAGGTACAAGTCAATGCCGATCGCACTGTGACTCTTAAACTGCCCGCCGATGTGCAGATGGGTGAGTATGATGCTGTATTGGTTTTGAATAGCCGCTCGGACTCAGCGGTTATTCAGGATTCAAGTCATGCTGAAGGCGAACAGCCAGATCAGACGATGGCTCTTCGCTGGGAAAAATGGTTTGAGGAGGTGGCTCAATTGCCACTCTTAGAGAATCCAGAAGAGGGCAATTTTCAGCAGTATTTGGTTGAAAAATATCGCAAACAAGGTTTGGAACTATGATTTTGTGTGATACGGGGGTTTTGTTATGTTTAGCCGATCGTACTCAACCTCAGCATCAAGCCTACAGGCTGGTGGTGATTCGGCTAAACAAGCCTCTGATCACAATTTGGGCTTGTCTAACGGAGGCGATGTATCTGGCACTCAAGCGTGGCAACTGGGCAATGCAGAAGCAAGTAGCCCAATATCTTTTAAATGAATTGCTGTCAATTTATGACATCCAAAGTAGCGATTACGATCGCCTGTTTGAGTTGATGGAGCAATATCAAGATCGACCGATGGATTTAGCTGATGCTACATTGGTTTTGACCGCTGAGAAAACAGGAGAAAATCAAATTCTAACGCTTGATTCAGACTCTCTATTTTACCGAATTGCAAATCAAAAAAGTTTTAATGTTATCCAGGTATAAATGCTACGTCAAGTCAGGCACTTCAGCAAACGTATGCATTAGTTGCGGTACTCCCCATAAGCGATCGAGGAGGGTAGCGATCGCTTTACAGCAACTCTGTGGCGATCGTATTACTTGAAATTCGCTAAATCGCACCACAATCCACCCAGCATCGATAAGATTTTGATTATATTCTCGATCTTCTGATGAGTTGTGATTCCCAATGGGATGCGTACCGCCGCGAGTTCCGTCTACTTCAATTGCTATACGCAGACTTGTAGCCGAATCGATGTATGTAATATTCGGCGCAAACATCCCATTGGATAGTTGAACTTGCCATCCCATATGAATTTGATCTGGGAAATACTCTGATAATATCTGAGCAAAGTTTCTTACTACTTCGCTCTGGGTGTTGTAGCTAGTTATTTTGCTGCCTGCGATCGCACCTCTCAAAGACTCCAATAACTTAGGTCGCCGATATTCTAGTAATTTTGCCGAACTGCGAGCCAATGCGATATTTGTTTCATGCTGTGCTTCCCTACGAGCGTATATTTCTAGAGATTTATAATAAGCTTCGAGGACTAAGTTATGGCTTTGCCATTGTTTCCTATAGCTTTGAACACGCTGGTACTGATAAATAGAAAGTATACCTAGTCCAATTATGAATAAAATTATGCCTGCGATCTTACTGATGGGATAGACCAGAGATGCAACAATGCTAAAAAGCACAGCTTCGATCAAAGTTCTGACAAAAGTAGGTGCTTGTGGCTCATTCCCTGGATAGCTAGGGGGACAATCGGTCAGTGTGGGAATGGGAGGGAATTCTTGCTGGATGCGCTGTATCTGAGCAGGTATCAGAAAGATTGGGAAGTTACTCATTGCTGCTAGACTCTATGCCTCTATTCGTAGGTAACGCGATTGGATACGTAGTCGGGAGGCTCGACATGAATTGTGATTCGCGCTGGATCGAAGCGTTCGTGCAGGAGATCTTCTACTGATTCGGTAATGCG
>JANMRU010000372.1:0-1028 GCA_031388585.1 Pseudanabaena sp. SOY_30_concoct_251
GATCGCCTATCAACGCAGACAGGTATCTCTCGCTACTCTTTTCGATAATCTCTGCTGCGCTGGCGAGATAACGGCTAAGTTCAGCGGCGGTAGGTAATCTCGAACCCAACATCAGTGTACTTTGACCGTCCGCTGCAACGATGTGTTAGGTTGCGTTTGGCTCTGGTACTTGTAAATCGCGGCATATCTTTCGAGCAAGAAAATCGTTAATCTCACGATGGCGTGGAATAGACGTTGATCTCTGTGCAACCCGATTGACGTAAATAGTGTGCCTACTACCTTCTCTTAAAAACTGACAACCGTGGGTTTCAAGATGACGAACTAAGTCTAAACGCTTCATGCAACTGACAAGAAGATAGGTTCACGAATAACGTCCTGATCTTGAAGTAGCTCTTCTGTCAAAAGACGGTTAGATTCAAGTACTAACTCAATAGCTTCTCCTAAATTAGCCCTTGCTTCATCAAGAGTATCACCCTGAGTGTTTGCTCCAGGCAGTTCTTCGACAAAACCTATGTAGCCTTCAGAGACTTTCTTGAAGACTTTGGTTAGTTGAAAGGTCACAGTTACTCCTTCGTATAGACTTTCAACAAGTGTATCACCAAAATTAGGGCACAAAGCCAACCGAAAACAGCTATTTACACCATTGCTGTTCACAAGGAATTCCATCATTGTTTCCATCCATCTTAACGTTTGGACAGTTTTTCAGGAAAAAGGTTGCTTCCGCACATGATGTCATTTGTGAACAGTGAGTTCTGCCATCGCAACTGAATAACGAAGACGGAATGGGTTCTTTCTGAGAACTTGGACGATTTATTGAACTCGGCACTTCTCGGTTGTTGGCATTTACAGGGGGGAAGCCTTGATATTTTGTGTATATCTGCCAACCAAGAAAACAAAGAACCAAAATGAAAATGAATTTTTTCATGTGAGGTTAATATCTTAAGCAACCTAACTATGTATTATATGGAAACTTTCCGTATAACTACCTTGAACGGGATGGTTATATAGAAAATTTCTGGGTAACACGT
>JANMRU010000384.1:0-47703 GCA_031388585.1 Pseudanabaena sp. SOY_30_concoct_251
TCCCGTCTGACTTCCGCTCCAAGGTCTCCACATGTATCCTCCCCTTATCAAACATTTCTCGCCAGAGCTGTCTCCCTGTCTCTAAATCGTGGGCAAAGAAATCTTGGGGAGTTAAGCCAATAAACTCGTCTTCAACTGTATCGTTCTGAGCCAACATGGCAGCATTAACTTTCGTAACGCGTTGATGACTGAAAACATAGTCTAATAAGGTTTCTCGATCACCAGTCTCGTTCCATTGCATCGGGCGATCCAACATCATAAAGAAAAATCCATCTTGAGATTGGGAAAAGAAAGCTTCGAGATGATGTAGATCGCTCAACAATTCAAGCTCCTGCTGCTGGCGATCGCTCGGTTGATTCATGGACAGCATGTTCCTTTCATCTTAGAGAAATTAACCTTTTGCCTTAAAGTTATCAATACTCAAAGGGTCAATGCATTATCTCCAATTTTGAGGCGCTGTTGCAAATTTTTGCGGAATAGTTTAGCAAAGACACTCACGTAGATATTGACTTTCAGACCTAATTCTTGCTTTAACCTACAAAGTTACGTTCAATAATGGTAGTCCTCCTAAATCAGTTGGCTGATCGGAAAAGATGATTGTTGTGGAAGCTAAGTTACTGCTTTGAATTAGTGGAATCGTGATATTCGATACTGGATCGGAAAAATTAGGAAGTAGATAGCCATAATTGGCTTTGGCAAAGCCAACATTACCAAATCCTGGTGCAGAGGGATCGATTGTCAGAGTTATCACCTCAGGCAATGCAATCAAAGAAGATTTAAACGAACTAAATACTATACTCTCATTAGTAATATCCAACGTTCCCTGAGCAGACCAGCCGGGAATATCTAGAAAACCTAAGCTTTCCCAAGGAGTTGAAGGTTGGAGAGTCGGATTATTCTTTCCTCCTGCGGGATTACTTGACTGAGCAATTATTTTTAACCTGCGGGGCAAATTGCTAGAAGTTCCAACTCCTAGTTCGCTGGCAATAGTTTGACTATCAACGCCTTGAACTATGGCAATAGTTTGTCCTGAGAGTTTATCTACGATCAGAGTATCGTTCCCACTGGCAATAACATTGAGATTTGCTGGATCTACTTCACCACCAACAATGCCAAGCGAATCTTCATTTGGGCTAAAGTCCGCGATCGTATCTATGCCTTTATTGGTTTGCAAGATAAATACATCCGCACCAAAACCGCCAGTAAGCAGGTCATTACCAAAATCGCCATAGAGAGTATCTATGCCATCACCACCAGTTAGTGCATCATCACCCTGGCCACCGCGAACAGAGTCATCGCCATCGCCTCCACCCACGGTATCATTGCCAATGTTGCCATTTACCTCATCTTTGCCGCCACTGCCTTGTACGACATCATCACCTTGCCCGCCGCGCATAAAGTCATCGCCGCCAAGCCCATCAATGCTATCCTTCCCAAGGTTGCCATTAACGTCGTCATTAGCTTCAGAGCCATTAACCGTATCGTTCCCGTCTAAAGCCCGTACCGAATTACCTGGAGAATAGGGATTAGCTTGAGCAGGCGAGACAAAACTTGTAGATAATGTGACGTTATCGTCATTGGAGGTAAGATCGAAGAATTCCATAAACTTTATGGCCAGTTGGCCTACCTTGAGGAGTCACACCTATAAGCTAACACCTATAAACAGATCGAGGAAGTGAGAAAAGGTAAGAAAAAGTCGGAAAAAGTGATGAACCTTTTAGTTAGAGACTAATATTTAATAATGGTAGTCCTCAGGCGAATGATATTGTTGAGATCTGGAGTCTTATTGCTTGTGAAAAAACTGTGCCAAAATCTGGGAGTGTATGCGCTTGTTAATAGTGCAATTTGCTGCTCTTTTAGTGCGATCGCCTATGCACAGGTTATTCCCGATCGCACGTTAGGCGATCGCAACTCCGTAATTGTGCCCAATGCCGAGATTCGCAATGGTAGACCCATAGATCGCATTGATGGCGGCGCAGTGCGCGGCTCTAATCTCTTCCATAGCTTTCAACAATTTAATATCAATTCTGGACAGAGCATTTATTTTGCGAATCCTAGCGGTATCGCGAATATATTCAGTCGTATCACAGGTGGTAACACTTCAAATATCGATGGTGTTTTAGGTGTTTTAGGAAATGCTAATCTTTTTCTGCTCAATCCCAATGGCATTCTCTTTGGTGCAAATGCTAAACTAGATGTGGGTGGTTCTTTTGTCGCCAGTACAGCCAGCAGCATTAAATTTAATAATGGAGTGGAATTTAGCGCGATCGATCCTCAAGCGCCGCCTTTACTCGCGATTAATGTGCCTACAGGCTTACAGTTTGGGAATAATGCAGCCACGATAGTAAACCGTTCGCAGGCTGACTTAGTTGGATTACAGGTTCCAACGGGCAAGACATTGGCATTGGTAGGTGGCGATCTGGAAATTACTGGAGGCTTTCTCACCGCTGAAAGAGGTCGAATAGAATTGGGTAGCGTTGCTCCTTCGTCGCTTGTCAGCCTCACACCAATTACTCAAGGTTGGCTATTGGGATATCAAGATGTCAGGAACTTTCAGGATATTAAATTATCCCAAGCAGCCCTTGTTGATACTACTGATTTTACGACACGTAATGGTGGTGGCGATATCCAGGTGCAAGGACGTCGCTTGTTAGTAACCGAAGGTTCTGCTATAGATGCTAATACGTTAGGATCTTTGTCTGGTGGCAATATTCAAATAACTACTACTGAAACGATCGATGTAATCGGAGAATCTACAGGTATTGATAGTCAATCTAGTCGAATAGCTGCTGTTGTAGATACTAATGCGAGCGGAAATGGTGGCGATATTAGATTGATAACTGGGAAACTAAGCGTAGGGCGTGGTGCGCAGATTACTACGAATACCTTTGGTAATGGCAAGGCAGGAAACTTAATCGTTAAGGCAGATGAAATTCAGTTAGTTGGAACTAACGCCAGTAGTGCGATCGCTAGCGGTTTATTTGCCTCATCTGAATCTACTGGTGATAGCGGTAATCTTATTATTGATGCTCAGCGTTTATCGATTCTTGATGGCGCGATCGCCCAAGTCACAACTTTTGGATCGGGTAGAGCGGGCGATTTAACCGTCAATGCCAATCTGATTGAACTAATTGGTAGTTACAGAGATGTAAGTAGAAACATTACTTTTTCTGGAGGGCTGAAAGCATCTACTGATATCGGTTCCACTGGGAATGGCGGCAACTTAACCATCAATACTGGACGTTTAACTATCCTTGATGGTGCGGAAGCTCAAGCCAGTACGCTCGGATCTGGTCGAGCAGGCACGGTAATCTTGCGTGCCACTGATTCGGTGGAGCTAGCAGGTCGAACCTTTGACAATCAATTTGCCAGTGCGATCAGAACTGCCTCGGGGCTAGAGGGAGTTACTACTGCTGCTACAGGACAGGCTGGGGATGTGAGTATAGAAACTCCGAAATTAACCGTTCGCGATGGGGCGGAAATTAGGGTGAGTGCGGTCGGCACTGGCGCGGCGGGCAACCTGAATATTCAGGCTAATCTGATTCGTTTGGACGATCGCGGGACGTTAAGGGCGGAAACTAGAGCAGGCGATCGCGGCAATATCAATCTTCAGGTTAGGGATTCTCTACAACTACTTCGCAACAGCGATATTACAGCAAATGCATTTGGCACAGCGACTGGAGGTAATGTTTTCATTAATGCCGCAACCCTGGCAGCGCTGCAAAATGGTGATATCACAGCTAACGCTCAGCAAGCGTTTGGTGGGAGAGTAATTGTGAATGCCCCGCAAGGTTATTTCAACACACCAGATAGTGTCATTACTGCTAGCTCTGAATTGGGACCGCAATTCAGCGGTGTTGTGGAAATCAAAACTCCAGACATCGACGCTAGCAAGGGACTTGTGACGCTTTCTCTTGAACCTGTTGATGTAAGTAAGTTAATCGCCCAGCGTTGTCTTGCCGATCGCAGAGGCAATGAATTTATCATTACAGGTAGAGGTGGCTTACCGACATCACCCGGTAATGTTCTATCGCCAAATAGCGTTTTAGAAGACTTGGGAGAAATAAACCCCGAAGCTTCAAAATTATCAAGCTCTGACCAGGTTAAGGTGGCAAGCAACAAGATCGAGGATATAGTGGAAGTTGTAGAAGCGCAACAGTGGGCGATCGACGATCGCGGCAAGGTGTCGCTAATTAGTCAGGGCAAAGAACATAATGCACGACCAGATTCTTTGCTAGCAATGCTTGGATGTCCGCCATAATGGATACATATATCAGCCTAACCTAACTATGTTCCTTCCAAGTTGCGAAGATGCTCGCTGAGATGGGTGCGATCGCCCATCACATGCAATAAAGGCCCGTGCATTGCCATCTCCACAATGCTAACGGAAGCAACTGGCATCCCAATGCGATCGCGAAATCGCCCGATATCAATTCCCAATAGTGTACACAAAATAATCCGAATCGTGGCTTTATGAGAAACCACAAGTATGTTGCCCGTCTTGTATGTTTGTTCGATCTCCTCCAATACCTGCGAAGAACGGCGCTGAATACACACACCCATCTCTCCACCCGTGGGAGAATACCAACCTGGTTCAGCTAACCAGCGAATGTAATCGTCATGGAAATCGCGATTCACCTCATCAGTGGACATCCCTTCCCATTTACCGTAAGAAATTTCCTTCAAACCATCCCGTAATTCCATCTTCATACCGATGGCATCACACAAAGGCTTAGCAGTGGCGATCGCACGACGCATAGGACTGACAAATATGGCTGTCCAGGGTATTGCTTTGTATCCCAGACCAAAAGCTTCGGCCATCAGCATCCCCTCAGCCGTCAGTTCGGGATCGAGATCGCCACAAAAGGCATTAGCATGGCTGAAAGTAGTTTGGCCGTGCCGCAATAAATATAACTTCAGACTCATAACAATTAGAAATCAAACATTCCTAAAAACTAAAAACTAACATCTAAACGCTAGCCAGATAAAAAGCCGCACCAATCCCACTTGCCATCTCTTCGGGTGTGATTTTGCCATCTTTGTTGATATCGAGCGCATCAAACACTGCATCAGTGCCTGACCACTCCTCGCGGGTGATAAAGCCATCGCCATCAAGATCGTAAACACGGAATACGTCTTTAGCCGCATGATGGAGCGTATCTTTACCTTCGATTTGCCTGAGGCGTTCGTCGAGCAATTTCTCTAGTGCGATCAGGGCGTTGGTAAAGCCCTGAATCCCCTCAGACAGCTTATCTGTTGCCATGCGATCGCTCTGGTGCATGCGATCGAAAGCAGCTTTATCCATCGTAATTTTCTCAACATCAGTATTGGCGGCTTGCGATGGATCGAGTTTACGCGGCAATACAGCTACGGTAGCTTGCAATTCTGCTAGCAAAGCTGGCGAGATTGTGAGTAGATCGCACCCAGCTAACTCGATAATCTCTTCCACATTACGGAAACTTGCTCCCATGACTTCCGTTTTGTAGCCAAATTTCTTGTAGTAGGTATAGATTGTCGATACCGAAAGCACGCCTGGATCTTCTGCGGCAGGATAGCTGGCGCGTCCGGTGTCTTTCTTATACCAGTCCAGAATGCGACCGACAAAAGGAGAAATCAAAGTCACACCCGCCTCAGCGCAGGCGATCGCCTGATGTAAGCCAAATAGCAAGGTTAAATTGCAGTGAATTCCTTCTTTCTCCAAGACTTCGGCGGCGCGGATACCTTCCCAGGTCGAAGCGATCTTGATCAGGATGCGATTGCGCGAAACCCCGACTGCTTCGTACTGAGCAATCAGTTGGTGCGCTTTGGCAACCGTTGCTTCGGTATCGTAGGATAGGCGCGCATCGACTTCGGTGGAGACTCGACCTGGGATGATTTTGAGGATGCGCAACCCAAAGGCAACAGCTAAGCGATCGAAGGCTAATGAGACGACTTGGGCGGCTGTGGCACCTTCACCAGCATCTTGCTTGGCTTGCACTAGGGTGCGATCGACGATTTCCTGGTACTGCGGCATCTGGGCGGCGGCGGTAATCAAGGAAGGGTTAGTCGTAGCATCTTGGGGTGTAAAAGCTTCGATCGCATTAATATCACCCGTATCTGCTACCACGACGGTCATTTCACGCAGTTGTTCTAGTAGATTCTTAGACATTTTGATGCTCCTATACAAACTTGCTATTAATTCAAAATCTGCTTATGGGTGACTTGACCCGATCGCTCAATCTGGTAAACAATTGGCACACCGGTTGCAAGTTCTAGCCCTGGCACTTCCAATTCGCTCAGTCCATCTAGTTCCATGATAATCGAGCGCAGAGAATTACCGTGGGCTGCAACCAACACGTTATCACCCTGTAATAGATGCGTAAAAATGCGATCGCGAAAAAAAGGTAGAACGCGATGCATCGTATCCTCCAAACTTTCACCGTGGGGTGGGCGATCGCTAAACGAACGTCGCCACGCCACCACCTGTTCCTGCCCGAACTTGGCAGCGGTTTCCGCCTTATTTAATCCCTGGAGATCGCCATAGTAACGCTCATCTAGTGCCGCACTGGGAAATATGGGTAACTCCTGAGTTGGGTCGCCTTCATATTGATTCCAGCCGTGCCATTGCGGATCGTCCTTGGAGTGCTTAATCACTGGGCTTTTACCAGCGCAATTCGCTTCGCACTCTGTCAGGCAAATCACTGCTGTCTCGATCGCACGAATCAGGAGGCTGGTAAAGCAAACATCAATTTTGTATGCGCTCAATTTATAGGCAGCACAAGCAGCTTCTACCCGTCCTCTTTTGCTGAGCGGCACATCGACCCAGCCAGTAAATTTATTGGCAGCATTCCAAGTGCTCTGACCGTGGCGAATTAAAATTAGGGATGACATGGTATGACTATAAAATGCCTTCTTTCTTGGCCATAGACAACATCAGATCGACGACGCGATTGGAATATCCCCACTCGTTGTCATACCAGGAAATAACCTTAAAGAAGTTGGAATTCAGTTCAATCCCAGCCCCTGCATCAAAAATACTGGAGCGAGAATCGCCTTTAAAATCCATCGAAACAACCTCTTCATCCGTGTAGCCGAGAATACCTCTGAGGCCGTTTTCCGAAGCTTCTTTCATCGCCGCGCAAATCTCTTTGTAGTTGGTGGCTTGCTCTGTTTTAAATGTCAGATCCACGACAGATACATTCGGTGTGGGCACGCGGAAAGCCATCCCCGTGAGTTTCCCTTTTAATTCAGGCAATACCAGCGCTACGGCCTTAGCTGCGCCTGTAGAAGAGGGAATAATGTTTTGAGCAGCACCGCGTCCGCCGCGCCAATCCTTCTTGCTGGGGCCATCTACCGTGGGTTGGGTAGCGGTCATGGCGTGTACGGTAGTCATCAAACCCTCTGCGATCTTGAAGCGATCGTTGATTACTTTAGCAATGGGAGCAAGACAATTTGTGGTGCAACTGGCATTGGAAACTACAACATCTTTAGTAGGGTCAAAATTCTGATGATTAACTCCAACCAGAAATGTCGGTACACGTTCAGGCTCTTTGGTCGGAGCTGAAATTACCACTCGTTTGGCCCCAGCAGTAAGATGTTGAGCGGCACCATCATAATCTGTGAACAACCCTGTCGCTTCAACTACATAATCTGCACCCAATTTCCCCCAAGGTAACTCCGCAGGGTTGCGAATTGCAGTACAAGGGATGAAATGGCCATCAATATCAATGCCATCTGGTTTTGCTTCCACTTTGCCATCAAAGACTCCATGCGTGGAATCATATTTGAACAGGTAGGCAAGGTTGTCAGGTGGTACAAGATCATTAATGCCGACAAATTCAATCTGGGGATTCCCAATCCCTGCCCGTAATACCAGTCTGCCAATTCGTCCGAAGCCGTTGATACCTACTTTCAATTTAGCCATTGTGATTTAAGTTAATCCGTTAATTCGTTAATTTGTTAATTCGCTGATTAATTAGCTACACTCTTGGGCGCGATCGCAGTTTCCAATCTCACTTCATTAGGGCAAATGCGCCCTTCGGAAATGTCGGTAAGGTTAGACAGAGTAGTTTCCGCAATGTTTTTGAGGGCGTCTTTAGTAAAGAATGCCTGATGTCCAGTGATCAAAACATTGGGAAATGCCAGTAAGCGCTGAAACACATCATCCTGAATCACCAGATTAGAGAGATCCTCAAAGAAGAGATCCCCCTCCTGTTCGTAAACATCTAACCCCAGATAGCCAATCTTGCCAGATTTCAAACCATCAATTGCGGCTTGGGTATCAATCAGTCCACCTCGGCTGGTATTGATTAGCATCACACCAGGTTTAATTTGTTCTAGCGATCGCTCATTAATTAGATAATGAGATTCTGGTGTTAGTGGGCAGTGTAAAGTTACGATATCCGAGTTGGCGAGTAACTCAGGCAAATCAACATATTTCACTCCTATAGCTAAACAATCAGGATTTTGGTAGGGATCGTAGGCCAGCAGATTGCAGCCAAACCCATGCATAATGCGTGCCACGATCGCGCCGATTTTGCCAGTGCCGACCACCCCAACTGTGCAAACGTGCAGGTCAAATCCCAATAAACCATCCAAGGAAAAGTTAGACTCTCTCACCCGATTGTAAGCCCGATGAATTTTGCGGTTGAGTGCCAGGATCAAGCCCACCGTATACTCAGCCACCGCATAGGGTGAATAGGCAGGCACCCTTACCACGGTCATTCCTAGAGATTTCGCCGCCACTAGATCGACATGGTTAAAACCCGCAGATCGTAGTGCGATCGCGCCCGTGCCACCCTTGGCAAGCAGTTCAATAGTTGGCCGATCCAGGAAATCGTTGATAAATATACAGACGGCAGGAAACCCAGAGGCTAGTACTGCCGTATCACGATTTAAACGAGGCTCAAAAAAGATCAGTTCATGCCCGTATTTGGCATTTGCGGATTCTAAGTATTGGCGATCGTAATCTTTGGTATTGAATACTGCAACCCTCATAGGAAATCTTGCCGTCTTAACTTAATGCTTTAGATCCACCTAAATCTCCCCTAAAAAGGGGGGCTTTAAATCTGAAAGCCCACTTTTTAAGGGGTTTGGAAATCAAATCTAGATTCCAACTACAGATGATGCCAAGGTCTGACTTTCAGTCCAGCATCGGTCTGTTTGTACTCTTCTAGATCGATCTTGACTGGTTTGACATGCCAAATCTCATCGCAGTACTCGCGAATTGTACGATCAGATGAGAACTTACCTGTCCGTGCCACATTCAGAATGGACTTCTTAATCCAGCCTTCACGATCGCGGTAAGCCTTACTTACTTCCTCTTGGCAGTCGATATAGACTTGGTAATCAGCGAACAGCATGTAGTCATCTCTGTGCATCAAAGAATCAATCAAAGGCTTGAACATGTCAGTATTCCCTCCAGAGAAGTGACCGGATGAGATGCGATCGATTACACCCTTTAGCTCGGCATTATTCTTATAGTATTGCTGTGGGTGATAGCCTTTAGCTTTGGTATCGTATACCTCTCCAGTCGTGAGGCCAAACAGGAAGAAATTCTCTGCGCCCACTTCTTCACGGATCTCGATATTCGCTCCATCAAGGGTACCAATCGTTAAGGCTCCATTCATGGAAAATTTCATGTTGCCCGTACCAGATGCTTCTTTCCCAGCGGTGGAAATTTGTTCTGACAGGTCAGCAGCGGGATAAATCCGTTGTCCTAACGAAGCACTGAAGTTAGAAAGAAATACGACTTTCAAGCGACCGTGTACGTCGGGATCGCCGTTGACGACACTGGCAACGGCATTGATCAGTTTGATGACCAACTTTGCCATGTAGTAGCCAGGTGCAGCCTTCCCACCAAAGATAAACGTGCGCGGTTGAATATCTATTTGAGGGTTTTGCTTAATTCTGTTGTATAGGGTGATCACGTAGAGAATCGCTAAATGCTGGCGCTTATACTCGTGTATGCGCTTGACTTGAATATCAAACAGAGAATGAGGATCGACCTCAATGCATTCATGTCTTTCGATGTACTCTGCCAATTTCTGCTTGTTGTGAAGCTTAATTTGATCCCAGCGATCGCGGAAGGATTCATCCTCGGCAAATGGTTCTAATTTCCGCAATTCATCTAGGTGCGTTAGCCATTTCTTATTACCAATTTTCTCATCGATTAAATTGGATAGCTTGGGATTGCTCAAGAGCACCCAGCGACGAGGAGTGACACCATTGGTTTTGTTCTGGAATCTCTCTGGCCAGAGCTTGTAGAAATCCTTCAGGACATCTTGCTTTAATAAATCTGTGTGCAAAGCTGCCACACCATTAACTACGTGACTGCCAACACAGGCAAGGTGGGCCATCCGTACTTGCTTATCTCCGTGGTTCTCTTCGATTATCGACAAGCGCGATAGCAATTCATCGTCATCGGGATACCAGGTTTTGACATCACTGAGGAAGCGATGATTGATTTCATAGATGATTTCCATATGCCTTGGTAGTAAGCTACCAAATAGGCTGACTGGCCAACGCTCTAGAGCTTCAGGCATGAGCGTATGGTAGGTATAGGCAAAGGTGTGCTGCGTAATGTGCCAGGCTTTTGCCCAATCCAACTGATGTTCGTCCATCAGTAAGCGCATTAACTCGGCAATGCTGACTGCGGGGTGAGTGTCGTTGAGCTGGATCGCGGCGCTTTCGTGCAGATTATCCAGGTTCTTATTCAGGAGTAGATGTCTTCTAATAATGTCCTGAAGCGAACAGGAAACAAAGAAGAACTGCTGTTCTAGTCTCAGTTGTCGACCCTGCGGTGTATTATCGTTGGGATATAACACCTTGGAGATAGTTTCAGAGCGCATCTTTTGCGCTACAGCACCATCATAATCGCCTGAGTTAAATGCCTGAAAGTTAAAGTCTTCGCCTGATTCCGCTTTCCAGAGGCGGAGGGTATTAACTGTATTTGTGTCATAGCCTGGCACTGGTGTATCAAAGGGAATACCGATCACGGTCTGACCAGCAACCCAGCGGACGCGATAGTGTCCTTTATCGTCGGTAAATAGTTCTGTGTGTCCGCCGTATTTGACTTCCACTGTCCCATCGGGGCGCTCGATTTCCCAAGGATTGCCATAGCGCAACCATTTATCAGGAATTTCCATCTGCCAGCCATCCTGCATGCCCTGGTGAAAGATGCCAAACTCGTAGCGAATACCATAGCCAACCGCTGGCACTCCCAGGGTGGCAAGTGAATCTAAGAAGCAAGCTGCTAGTCGTCCCAGGCCACCATTTCCTAGTCCTGGGTCTGGCTCTTGCTCTAAAAGTTCATCCAGGTCTAGTCCCGACTGCCTCACTGCCTCGCGGACTTTTTCGTAGATCTCCAGGTTAATCAGGCTATTGCCCAAATGTCTTCCCATTAAGAACTCTGCCGATAGGTAGTAGACTACCTTCACATTTTGTTCGAGATAGGTTTTGATTGTCTTTAGCCATCTTTGCAGGAGGCGATCGCGAAGCGTATAGGCCAACGCCATGTAATAGTCATTAGGTGTAGCGATGCTGTCGTACTTACCTTGAATGTAAAACAAGTTATCAGCAAAGGCTCGTCTCAGGGTCTCCACACTAAGTCCAGTGCGATCGTCTTCTATCGTTAATGGACAGTCCTCTATGGTTAAATTATTGATGGATGCGGATTCATCAAGTTGATTGATTTGAGACATGTGTTTCTCCTTCCAAATTTTAGATCGTCGTGTGGGCAGTAATTCAGCCAAGAGCTATAGGATAGAAGCTATAGGATAGGCACGCGTTTACCTTAGGTAATTACGGTCGGCTGCTCTCTGCCTGTAAGCGCCCGAATTTGGGCGACTTCCTCGGCGATCGCGATCAGGGATGCCAGCGCTGTTTGAGGGTCGCTCTGCTGTTTGGCAGGCTCGCTTTCGTAGCTCTCCAGATAGACCCGCAAGGTCGCCCCTTGGGTACCAGTACCCGAGAGCCTAAACACAATGCGAGACCCGTCGGTAAAGCCAATGCGAATGCCCTGATTGTGGCTAACGCTATGGTCGATCGGATCGGTGTAACTAAAGTCATCGGCATAATCCACCTGGTAATTACCAAACTGCTTACCCTTCATAGTGGGTAGGGTCGCCAGCAGGTTTGAGATCAACATGTTGGCTTTATTAGTTTCTACACCTTCATAGTCATGGCGGGAGTAGTAATTGCGACCATATTCCTGCCAATGTAACTGCACAATTTGCTCAACGGACTGCTGCCGGACTGCCAAAATATTCAGCCAGAACAGCACTGCCCATAATCCATCTTTTTCGCGCACGTGATTTGAACCAGTACCAAAGCTTTCCTCTCCGCATAAAGTAACTTTACCTGCATCCATCAGGTTACCAAAGAACTTCCAGCCCGTAGGCGTTTCGTAGCAGTCCATGCCAATTTTTGTGGCTACGCGATCGGCAGCCTGACTTGTGGGCATCGATCTCGCCACTCCTGCAATACCCTGGCTATAACCAGGAACCAGCTTAGCATTTGCCGCCAGGATAGCAAGACTGTCGCTAGGCGTAACAAAGAAGTGTTTGCCCAAAATCATGTTGCGATCGCCATCGCCATCGGAAGCCGCGCCAAAGTCAGGTGCATTTTCGCCATACATCACCTTTACGAGGTCATGGGCGTAGACCAAATTTGGATCGGGGTGACCGCCGCCAAAGTCTTCAAGGGGCACACCATTAGTCACCGTGCCGATGGGTGCGCCAAGGCGTTGCTCGAATATTGACCGCGCATACGATCCAGTTACAGCGTGCATCGAATCCATACACATGCGAAATTTCCCGCTGGAAAGAAGAGTGCGAATGAGATCGAAATCAAATAACGACTCCATCAACGCCGCATAGTCCGATACGGAGTCAATTACTTCTACCTGCATTGCTCCCAGGAGAACCATACCCATGCGATCGAGATCGACATCGGCGGCTTCTAGGATTTTGTAACTATCGATCTCTTTGGTGCGATCGTAAATAGCATCGGTAACTTTTTCAGGAGCGGGACCACCGTTGCCAATATTGTATTTAATCCCAAAATCTCCATCTGGGCCACCAGGATTATGGCTAGCAGATAGCACGATGCCCCCAAAGGCTTGATATTTGCGAATCACACACGAAACAGCTGGCGTAGACAAAATACCATTACAACCGACGAGAACTCGGCCAAATCCATTCGCTGCGGCCATTTTGAGGATAATCTGCGTGGCCTGACGGTTATAGTAGCGGCCATCCCCACCAACAACTAATGTGTGTCCGTGAAAACCATCCAAACTATCAAATATCGACTGGACAAAGTTTTCCAGATAGTTTCGCTTCTGAAATACAGCAACTTGTTTTCTTAAGCCAGAAGTACCAGGCTTTTGATCTGTAAACGGTTGAGTGGATACGGTATGTATATTCATGAACGAAGGGCAGGTATATTGAATGATTCCTAAGTTATTTTATGCGGATAGGGGTTTGTGAGTTTGGTTAACTTACTTCTTGGTTAATTTGAGGTTAAGACTATTCAATACAACCGTTAAATCGCACGATTGAAGTGCGCCTAGGGAAAAGTAAGGGTAGGTGTTATTCGCGATCTCCCAACTTTTTGCCTATTATGAATGAGTTATAGTAGAAACACCTATTTCTTTAGCTTTGCTAAATAACTCGCGTAGCAATTGTGACTAATTTTGTGCAACTAGAGCCGAAAGCAAGGAAACAGAGGTTATTAGAACTCGCTTTGGTATTCTCTAGGCTCGGCATCACTGCCTTTGGCGGCCCAGCAGCTCACATCGCGATGATGGATGATGAGGTGGTGAAACGTCGGCAGTGGATGGATCGAGAGAAATTGCTCGACTTGCTGAGTATCACAAATCTAATCCCCGGCCCTAATTCTACGGAATTGGCGATTCATATAGGACTCGAACGAGCTGGATGGATGGGATTATTAGTCGCAGGGACTTGCTTCATCTTGCCTGCAATGCTGATAGTTTGGGGATTAGCAGTAATTTACGTTCAATATCGAGCAATCCCACAGGTGGATTGGCTTTTATATGGGGTGAAGCCTGTTGTCGTTGCGATCGTATTGCAGGCATTATGGAAGTTAGGAAAAACTGCAATCAAGAATAGACAGACGCTGGGGGCGGGGATTTTAGTTGTTGTGCTTTTCTATTTGGGAGTAAATGAGATTCTCTTACTCTTTCTCGCAGGTATAGGAGTGATGCTGATTAGCCGCTGGCAAGACATCCAAAAGGACGGAAAGGAGGACGCCGATCGCAAGACTCTCATATTTTTGCCCATACCTAGTTTGATGGCTAGTTTCCCCTCTAGTTGGCCTATTTCTAATTGGCAAATAGCAAGTATTCCCGCAACATTACCAGTGATCGCAGGATCGCCAACAGGAATGAGCGTCTTCTTGTTTTTCCTCAAAATCGGTGCAGTTTTATATGGAAGCGGTTATGTTTTGTTGGCGTTTTTGCAGCAAGAACTAGTCGATCGCCTGCATTGGATAACCTCACAACAGTTACTCGATGCCGTCGCAATTGGACAAATTACCCCTGGCCCTGTCTTTACGACAGCTACTTTTATCGGCTATCTACTGGCAGGGCATGGAGGCGCGATCGCCGCCACAATTGGTATTTTTTTGCCTGCCTTTATTCTGGTAATCCTGGTTAGACCTTGGGTCGAAAAACTGCGGCGATCTCGATGGGCATCCGTTTTTTTGGATGGAGTTAATGTCGCCTCTTTGGGGCTAATGGCCGTGGTTACATGGCAGCTAGGACGCACGGCGATCGTAGACTGGTTGAGTGCCTTGGTGGCGATCGCTAGCTGTGTAGTAGTTTTTCGCTACAAAATTAACTCCGCCTGGTTAGTGCTGGCTGGAGGGCTAATTGGTATTTTGGCTAGACTTCTACTAATAGCGTAGAGATCTTCAGCGATTCAGTATTAACCCCAGACTCTCTGGTCAGAGAAATTTTGCCGGTGCGCGCAATTTCGCGGATACCAAATTTTTTCAACATCTTGACGATCGCCACCATTTTGCCTGGATCTCCAACCACCTCAAGCGTGAGTGAGTCATCCGCAACATCAACGACACGGGCACGGAAGATTTGGGCAATTTCGATTATTTCCGAGCGATCGCTCGGGGCAGCATTAACTTTGATCAGCATTAATTCACGTTCAACACTCGGAATATTTGTTAAATCGTCTACTGTAATCACATTAATCAACTTGTTAAGCTGTTTTGTTAGTTGCTCAATTACGCGATCGTCTCCAGGTACGACCATGGTAATGCGAGAGCAGCCATCTTGCTCAGCAGCGCCAACCGCAAGGCTTTCAATATTAAATCCGCGACGTGCGAACAGACTAGCTATACGAGTGAGTACCCCGGATTCATCCTCAACAACAACAGAGAGGGTATGCTTCATGACGATTTGATTAGAACAAATAATTTGACAATCTTTTAATCTTAATCAAACATCATCTACATTTGACCAAACATCGAACATATTTTGTGCGATCGAGCCAGTACGTTGCTGCACACTGATGCTAAACTCAACAAGAGCACTTCCTACTTCAATATGGAGAGGTGGCAGAGTGGTTGAATGCGGCAGTCTCGAAAACTGTTATGGTGCGAGCTATCGGGGGTTCGAATCCCCCCCTCTCCGTCCCTTTGTTTTTAATGTCTGATTTCAAAACTCTGTATACCTTCAAGTGCGCCATACTCAGCCCGAGCCTCCTTAACTACAGCACCAACTGGCCCACGCTGACACCATTCCAGCATTTGCATTACGGCAGTGCGATCGCCCTCAAACACTGCTTCTACCCGCCCATCACTCAAGTTCCTTACCCAGGCGGCGACGCGCCTCGGAGGCGGTTGAGAACCGATAACCAACTCCCTGAACTAATCCAGAGATAAGTACATGTACGTGCGTTTTTTGTGGTAACGATGAATCTGGCATTATCTAGACTTACTTTCCTAACGTTCTGGAATCGATGCGATCTTGCTTGCCTAACAAGGCTGACACAGAAAATTATGAGCCCGTAAAAATCGCAATAACACAATTTACTTGCCAAATATTCTACCTCTGTGAGAACAGTCTGTTGGATTCAGGATTTAGCTCTACGTCAGCCTATGATGCCAAGGTCAACAAGATTGACAGTCCTTGGAATGTGATGTTATCTTGGGCGAAACCCAATAGTAAGTCAGCCTAATCTATTGCTTTGTTAGATACGATAACGAAGTAGGAGCGGAGGAACCAAATTTTGGGGCGAATCTTTTGAGAAATAAAATTATGAACGCCAAAAAGTAGTTTATCTGCTATTTGATAGTCATTCTTTCTCTAGAAGGGCACCTCTCAGCCCTAGCCCGTCAGCTAACTCCGTCGGCATTGAGGGGGGACTGAAGAATCAGCATTTTTGTTGCTCGATTTCCTTCAGTGTCCTCATGTCTTTTCAAGAGGCTCTTTGCTTGTAAGCGATTTGGAATGTGCGATCCTGGCGTATTCAGATCACTAGAGCGTTTGCCGCGTGAGTATACCTTGCACCATCAGGAGATGTCGATGCCGCAACTTAATATTATGGCGATCGTCCTCGCGGCGCAAACCGCTTGGCGAAAATTTATCCGCCCAGCTATATTTCAGGAGGTTGTGCTTTTACCGCTTCTTGGCATTTTCGGGGTAATTCTGTTGTGGTGGGTTACCGCAACATTTGTTTCAGACCTGCTACCCACCCCTCTAGAAGCCTTGCTGGCTAACCTAGACTACATTATGCATCCGTTCTATCGCCGTGGTCCAGGAGATTTTGGGATTGGCTGGTTACTGCTGGCTAGCTTGCAGCGTGTTTTTTTGGGATTTACTTTAGGCTCTTTAGTAGCCATCCCAATAGGTTTTTTGATCGGCACTTCTCGTCGAGCCATGCTAGCAATCAATCCTCTAATTCAAATTTTTAGACCTGTCTCACCTGTTGCTTGGTTGCCGATCGCCCTAGCAATATTTAACCTGGCAGATCCTTCAGCAATTTTCGTCATCTTCATCACCTCCCTATGGCCCACGATCATCAATACGGCTCTGGGAGTATCCAGCGTGCCAAAAGATTATCTAGATGTGGCGCGGGTTCTGGAAATGTCCCGTTGGCGGCGAATTATCAAAATTATTTTGCCTGCTAGCCTACCATACATTTTTACGGGTTTAAGGATTAGCTTAGGCATTGCTTGGCTGGTGATTGTCGCGGTGGAAATGTTGACAGGCGGAATTGGTATCGGCTTCTTTGTGTGGGATGAGTGGAGTCGATTGAACCTGAATTCTGTGTTTTTAGCCATTTTGGTGATTGGTAGTACGGGCTTGGTGCTGGATTATCTTTTAGGTCGCCTCCAGATCCTCGTGACTCATCGTGCTCCCGCGTCCACGTAATTTGACCAATTGTGCCAGTTTAAAAAATTAAATCTAAGTTGAGGTATCTATGAGTTACCTAAATCGGAGAACGCTACTCTATGGTTTGAGTGGATTCGCTGCTACTAGTGCCCTGAATGCTTGTAGCCAGTTGCCAGGCATACCTCAAAATCCTGATATCGGGATTCTTCAAGCTGACGTAGATCCCATAATCGATCCTAAAAGCCTGGAAAAAACTAATCTGACGATCGGCTTTGTGCCAGTCAATGACTGTGCGCCCTTTGCGATCGCCTACGAGAAGGGATTGTTTCATAAGTATGGGCTAAACGTAACGCTGAATCGGGAAGCAAGTTGGGCAACTTCGCGGGATGGCGTCATTTTTGGCCGCCTAGATGCTGCTCCAGTCGTTTCAGGAGCTGTCACAAATGCTCGGATTGGTGCAGAAGGGGCAAGACATGCGCCACTTTGTGCGGGCATGACCATCCACCGCCATGGCAATGCTATGACGATGAGCAAAGATATGTGGGAGTCAGGATTACGCCCCCTGCACGAATACAACGGCGACTTAGATTCATTTGGGCGCGACTTCCGCCGCTACTTTGAAGGAGCGCCACCCGAACGCCGAGTTTGGGCGGTGGTGCTCAGTTCTTCCATTTATGAATACTTTGTGCGCTATCTGTCTGCAGCCGTAGGCGTAGATGCGCTATCAGAGTTTCGCATTATCATCGTGCCGCCGCCACAAATGGTTACCAACATGAGAATTGGCAGTATGCAGGCTTACATGGTGGCAGAACCCTGGAATACCAGAGCTATTCAAGGCAATGAGGGCGTAGGGTTTACCTTTGCCCAGGGTCGAGAGATCTGGCGCGGCCACCCCGACCGCGTCTTGGCAGTTCAGGAATCATTTATTAACCAGAATCCAAAGACCTATAGATCTCTAATCAAGGCCATGATTGAAGCCTGCCAGTATTGCAGCAAGCCAGAAAACCGCGAAGAAGTAGCCAAACTGATTACGGCGCGATCGTTTACAGGCGCTAAACCCCGCAAGTGCATAGCTCCGAGCGTGATTAACCCCAAAGACGTCAAGAGCCTACCCGAATGCGTATCGCAATTCACGAGCCCTGGCATAGTTGGTAATTACGACTACGGTGGTTTTGATAGCAAAAGGCGCATAGTTAACGCATCTGAGACCACTATGTTCTACGATCTGCCGCCCGATCTAGCAAAGACTTCTGGCAACCATTCTACTTTTATGTGGCAATCTCAGGCGATTTGGTTGATGACACAGGCGGCGCGCTGGGGGCAAATTCCAGAATTCCCCAAAGATGCTGAAGCAAAAGCCCGCATTGCCTGGAGAACCGATCTATACCGCGAAATTGCCTCTGAGATGGGGATCGAATGCCCCGCCAGCGACTACAAGGTAGAGCCTGCTGAAATGTTTATCGATCGCAAAGCCTTCGATCCCAGCGATCCGGTGGGCTACCTGAAAAGCTTCAAGATCCGCGCGAACAGTCCTACGCTCTTCTATATGTGACCTAATGAGCAATCTTTACAGGAGGTAATTATGGTGAAATCCAATTTGGAATATGCAACGGGCGATCGCTTCCTCCCAAACGATCCTGAGGAATTCTTGGTAGTTGAGAATGTGAGCAAAACCTACAAAATAGCTAATGGCAAAGGCTTTACTGTCCTGGATGGCATCAATTTGAACATCCAAGCAGATGAATTTGTGACGGTAATTGGTCACTCAGGCTGTGGTAAATCAACCCTGCTCAAAATAGTGGCGGGTCTAGAGAAAGCATCGACTGGATCTGTGCGACTGCAAGGCAAAGAAATTCAGAAGCCTGGAGCTGAACGGATGATGGTGTTTCAGCAGTATTCACTCTTACCCTGGCTAACAGTAAGAGAAAATATCCGCCTAGCGGTTGATGAGGTCTTAAAGCAGTTGCCGATTGCTGAGAAAAACCAGTTGGTTAACCAACATCTGGCAATGGTAAACCTGACAGCAGCGGCAAATAAGTACCCTGACGAGCTTTCTGGGGGCATGAAACAGCGAGTCGGCATTGCTAGAGCGATCGTTTTACGTCCAACTATGCTGCTAATGGATGAACCGTTTGGGGCTTTAGATGCCCTGACGCGCGGTAAGTTGCAGAAGCAGGTGCTAGATATCTGGGAAAGCCAGCGGCAAGCGGTGATGATGGTGACACATGATGTCGATGAGGCGCTATACATGTCTGACCGCATCGTGCTGATGACCAATGGGCCATCTGCCCAAATTGGTGAGATTTTGGAGGTTCCGTTTAGCCATCCTCGTAACATACAGGAAATCCGCGAGTCACCACAATATTACGAGTTGCGCAATCACGCACTTAATTTCCTCGATTGCCATTTCTCTCAGGATGAATAAGTCTAACCTCAAATAAGTCTGACGCAGCCAATTGGGAGCCAGTGAAAATTGCCATAATTCGCGATTTACTTACTAAACATTTTACCTATGGCAGAAGATTCTGGTAGCCTAAAAGCAAATTTAGCAAGGTTATGAGGGCTTTTTGCCCATACCCCTAAATAGACCCACAATCTTAGACGAGGAGGTTCTGATGGAAAATTGGCAAGCTATTCTGGCACTCACAGCCTTTGTTGGCGTGATTGTTCTGCTAATCACGGAATGGATTCACTATACTGTTGCTGCATTTTTAGGCGCATTAATACTTGTCATGGCTAACGTGATGACTCTGCCAGAGTCAATTGCTTATATTGGCAAAAGTCATGCCACGCTTGGGCTGTTCTTTGGCGTGATGGTGATGGTGCGGGCGTTTGAACCCACGAAAATCTTTGATTACCTGGCAACCCAAATTGTGATTCTTGCCAAAGGTAGGGGCGATCGCCTGTTACTAGGTATTGTGGCGATCACCACACCAATCTGTGCGTTTTTACCTAATGCCACAACCGTGATGCTGCTTGCGCCACTGGTGCCACCAATGGCAGCGGAGGTTGGCGTAGATTTCGTGCCGCTTCTAATTTTGATGGTGTTTGTAGCCAATAGTGCCGGATTATTAACAATCGTGGGGGATCCTGCTACCTTTATTGTCGGGGATGCTATCAATATTAGCTTTGTGGATTATCTGGCACGTTTGAGTTTAGGTGGGGCCCTTGCGATCGCCGTGATCGTTGCGATCTTGCCATTTTTATTCAAAAAAATCTGGAACAAGAAGCTAGAGAACCTGGAGGAGCTACCACACCCCAAAATCAATCATCCTCGCACTTTAATTGTGGGAGCATTGATTGCCGCCTTTGTGCTGGTATTCTTTGTGGTGGGAGAATCCCTTCCCGTTCCTGTTTCACCTGCTACAGTAGCACTAATGGGGGCGGCTCTGGCAATGATGCTTGCCCATCACAGCAAAATTGATACGGTCAGCCATATTCTCAGAGATGTGGATTGGAGTACGCTGATCTTCTTTATGTGCATCTTTGTTTTGATTGGTGGATTAGAAAAGACAGGTATAATCAGCAACATGTCGGGCATACTAGCTGCGATCCTCGGGCAGAATATTGCCCTTGGTTCCTTAGTACTTCTCTTCGCTGTGGGGCTTTTATCTAGTGTTGTCCCTAACATCCCACTCGTAGTTGCAATGGTACCGCTACTCCAGCAATATGTAGTGAAGGTAGGATTAGCTAGCCCTGAGATATTATCCCCTAATTTTACGGGCGAATACCCAGCCGTAGTACTACCCTTGTTCTATGCCATGATGTATGGCGCTACTTTAGGCGGCAACGGTACTGTTGTAGGAGCTTCATCGAATATCGTGGCAGCGGGAATTGCCGAGCAACACGGTAAACGCATTACATTTCAGAGATTCTTACGCTATGGCATTCCCGTCATGTGCTTACAACTTGTTGTTGCGGCTCTATATATGATTTTGCGCTTCCTGATCTGGACATAGGAGATATCAAAATGAAATAAGAGCCTTGCAATAAATTGCAGGCTTAAAGCTTAAACCTGTTGAAACAGGTTGAGATTGCAGACATTTCTTAGCCTGCTTTAGCTTTGAGCCAAGAACTTGAGTTATTGGGCTGTTATATGTAAGTCCTGAGAACATAAAGTAAAAACTCAGAGGTATGAACTTTGGATCTAGCAGCACGATTAGAAAAGATAATTGCAAATTTACACTCCTTTTCTCAGATCGATATCCTACACCAGTGGAATCACCAAGAAGAAGGATTGAATCCGCAGCTATTACCAATCAATGAGAAGGGAATAATAGCATTCGACCGAGATCGCCACATCCACATCCAACAAACCTGGTGTCTACCTGAATCAGTCAATGGTCTGTCAACTAAAGGTGCGACTTTACGGCTAAATTTGCTCTGGTGGGCATCATTAGCTGAAATATCCATTAACGGTAACAAAGTGCATACGGGCGATCTGTTCGATCAGAAATGTCGTCTACTTCTGGCAGAGAATATAGAATCCGATCGCACATTCACCTTTGATATTAAACTCACTGCTCCTAAACACGATCGCGGCGCATTACAAAAATCAGAAATCCTGATTGAGTATCCCCATCAACCCTGCGATCCAGGCAAATTAGCAACGGAGTTAGGCATAATTCATGCTTACCTACCACACCTATTATCTGAGAATTTCCACTTAGAGGATATAGTATCCCAGCTTGAGCTTTTATTATCCAAGATTCCCGATCGCGATCTAAAAGGTATATGGCTATCTGAGCTAGCAAATATCAGGCGATCGCTCCTACCGATTGGTGAATTCCTCAAACAAAGAAAAGTATATTTACTGGGGAATGCTCATATCGATCTAGCGTGGCTGTGGGCGATCGCCGAAACCAAGGATGTCATGCAGCGTACTTTCAGCTCAGCATTGCAGTTACAAAAAGCTTATCCAGAATTGATCTTCAATCAAAGTACGGCGCTTTCCTATGTGTGGATGGAAGAAGAGTATCCAGAATTATTTAAACAAATTCAAACTGCGGTGCAAGAGGGGAAATGGGAAGCGATCGGCGGTATGTGGGTAGAGCCAGACTGCAATTTACCCAGCGGCGAATCTCTAATTCGGCAGATTCTCTATGGCAAGCATTACTTCCGCACCAAATTTAATCAAGATATCAAAATTGCCTGGTTACCGGACACCTTTGGATTCAACTGGCAGTTGCCACAGATACTACTCAAAAGTGGATTTGAGGCTTTAATCACCCAAAAGCTGACCTGGAACGATACAAATAAATTCCCGCATCAGATCTTCTGGTGGCAAGGGTTAGATGGCAGCAAAATATTTACCTACTTCAGCAATGAAATCGGTTTAGGCATTGAACCTGTGGCGATCGCCAAATTTCTCTCCCAACAGGAACAGAAACATCATATTTCTGAATGCCTCTGGCTGTATGGCGTGGGCGATCGCGGTGGTGGTCCCACGGCTGACATGTTGAATATGGGTCGAGCGTGGGCAAATTCAGAAATATTCTTTACACTTGAAGCATCTACGGCAGAAAATTTCGTTCTTAAACTCAAGCAAGATCTAGATCGCAATAGCATTCCCATCTGGCAAGATGAGCTGTATTTGGAATTCCATCGCGGTACATATACCACCAAAGCCGATCAGAAACGTCAGCATCGCCAAGCTGAAATCCTCATTACCAATACGGAAAAGCTCTGCGCGATCGCCTCAATTATGCTGGGAAAACAATACCCTAAAGCCTCTTTAGAGAAAGCTTGGCAGGGTTTAATGCTAAATCAATTCCACGATATTCTACCTGGAACGTCCATTCCTGAAGTATTTATCGATGCCGATCTTGTTTGGGCTGAGGTCAGAAATATCTGCGTAACTCTCACCGATGAAGTCCTTACCCTGTCTCAAGCTCAATCAATCGCAGAGAAGTCGTTTGTAATATGGAATTTCCAGAATTGGTCTCGTACTGAAGTTATTGAGATCGAGAATCCGACTAATGAAGTTACACATCTGGTTAGTGTCTCAGGCAATTCCACTAAAATTCCTCCAACCCAAAGGACGGAGAAAGGATTACTGATTGTTGCGCAAGATGTCCCAAGCTTCGGGGCTATTCATTATAAGCTCATACCCGCAGAGAGTTCGCAAGTGGTTGCAGACAGTCCACCTGTAAGTGTGGCGATATCAGATGCAAATACTGAGATCTATCTTGAAAACCAGTACCTTAAAGTTACGATTAATTCTCAGACTGGCGAAATATCACAAATATGCGATCGCCGTCACGGCAATTCGTTACTAAGCCAGCCATGCGAGCTACAATTCTTTGAGGACAAAGGGCAATATTGGGATGCCTGGAATATCGATCCTGCTTATGAAAACAAGCCATTAACAGGATTAACTTTAGAATCTATCGAAATTCAAGAGCAAGGGCCAATTCGGGTATCAGTGCGTGTCGTAAGGAAGTTTGGCCGATCGCACTTCCAACAAGATATTTATCTCGATGCCTATAGCGCTTTTGTCACTGTTACTAACCATGTGGATTGGCAGGAGGAGTATGTGCTGGTTAAGATGGCATTCCCACTCAGTTTCTCTGCCCCCTTCGCCACCTACGAAATTCCCATGGGTGCGATCGCACGTAGCACAATGGCAGAAACTCCCGAAGCAAAAGCAAAGTTTGAAGTTCCCGCTCAGTTTTGGGCAGACCTCAGCAGCGAGGGAATGGGCTTAAGCGTTTTAAATGATTGCAAATATGGCTACGATGCCAAACCGAGTCAAATCAGGTTAACTTTATTGCGTAGTCCCAATTGGCCAAGTCCAAATTCTGACAAAGGCTTACATGAATTTACCTACAGACTTTTACCGCATCAGGGCAGTTGGCGCAATGCCCAGGTTGTGCGCGAGGGATATAACCTGAATAGCGCTTTAATGATTTTCTCTAATAATTTTAGCGATCGCACCCATGTTGGAGATTGCTTTAGTTTGTTGTCAGTCTCCTCAACCGCGATTGTAATCTCAGCTTTTAAGCTAGCTGAAGATGGTTTGAGCTGGATTCTACGATTGTATGAAGCTCATGGCGAACAACTCACAACCGAGATTACTTTTCTCCAGGCAATTAATTCTATTACTGAGTGCGATCTAATGGAATGCGATCTTGGTAAGCTCTCGCATTTAGACGATCGATTCTCATGTGAATTTCAGCCTCATGAAATCAAAAGCTTTAAAGTTTGTTTTGACCTACCACTAACAAATGTGCTCTTTTGATGAAGATGAAAAGGTCACAGGAATTAGCTTTAAAAACTGATTTAGTCACTCACCTTACGTAGAACAAAAAGAAGATCTATATTTAAAAGGGTTTGGGGCATAGCCCCAATTCAGGGTGCAGCCCTTAAACTCCCCACATAATTCTTTCTTGAAATTATTCCACGTAACATCAGTTATTGCTATTGCCAATTACAGCAAATCGCAACCAAACCCACCACAGATAAATCATTAAAACCCTTGCGGGGGCTGCGCCCCTGCGACCAGCTTTTTGTGGTGGACTTGATCGAAAACAGCTGTAGATATTAGGACGGGGTGGAAGGGTAGAACCCCTCCATGGGGGCATTGCCCCCGTGCCCCCAATTAAAATCTGTGCTAACGATCTAGGCGTTGGCTATAGTCATGTGAAAGGTTTAAAATACTACGATTGGGATATTTGCTAATCAACAAATGCTTTTTAGATTATGAGAGATCAACGGCCAATCGCTGTAGATTTATTTGCGGGAGCAGGTGGGATGACACTTGGTTTTGAACAGGCAGGATTTGACATACTTGCGGCCATAGAGATCGATCCAATCCATTGTGCTACTCACGAATATAACTTCCCAATGTGGACGACGATCTGTGCCAGTGTGACTGAGATTTCAGGTGCTGACATCCGCCAAAGATCTCAAATTGGAGATCGAGAGGTTGATGTTGTTTTTGGGGGGCCTCCTTGCCAAGGGTTCTCATTGATGGGCAAACGGGCATTAAACGACCCACGGAATCAATTGGTATCCCACTTTATGCGTTTGGTAACAGAACTTGATGCCAAATATTTTGTCATGGAAAATGTCAAAGGTTTAACCCTAGGCAATCATCGACAATTTGTAGATGAGATAATCGAAGATTTTGAGGAGAATGGATATCAAATTCTTAATCCTTACAAAGTTCTCAATGCCTCCCATTTTGGTGTACCCCAACACCGTGAAAGACTATTTTTGATTGGTTGTCGCCAAGATTTAATTCTTCCTAATTACCCATCACCAATTACCAAACCCTCGAAAGCTAAACGTATTCCCCAAGAACTTATCGATTTACCAGATACTCCAAGCGTGCGCGATGCGATCGCAGACTTACCCGATATTTCCAAATATCAAGAATTACGCGATCGCGATTGGTGCGTAGCAAAGTATAAAAAGCCTCAAAGCTCTTACAGCGAATATTTACGGGGATTGCAATCAGATCCAAGAGATCTATCGTATCCGCGCCAAAGCGATCGCAAACTACTCACTTCTAGCATTGGTACAGTCCACAGCCCAACCTCAATCGCCCGTTTTCGCGCAACCCCGAATGGGAAAGTTGAGAAGATTAGCCGATTTCTAAAACTTGATTCTGACGGTATTTGCAACACACTGAGGGCAGGCACTCCCAGTAATCGAGGTGCATTTACAGCACCTCGTCCCATTCACCCCAATCAACCTCGCTGCATTACAGTGAGAGAAGCAGCTAGATTGCATTCTTATCCTGATTGGTTTCGCTTTCACAGTACAAAATGGCATGGATTTCGCCAGATCGGAAACTCAGTGCCACCATTATTAGCCAGAGCAGTTGCCCAACAATTGGGAGAAGTAATAGGAATAAATTTAAAGAAGCCTCAACAACCATGTAATTTAGTTGGTGATGAATTGTTGCGACTAAAAATGGTGGAAGCAGCAGAAAAATATGGCGTTGATTCTCATGTCATCGAACCTAGAACTAGGAAGGAAAATTAGTCTTCAATCCAAATCGTTAACATTTCCCCTCAGCCCTTTAATTTCGCCGCGCTTAGTTTTATTGTCGATCCGTCTATTCTTAGCGCTACGGGAGGGCTTCGTCGGTCTACGTTTTGTTGGCGTAATCGTTACACTTTTGATTAAGATTTGAAGTCGTTTTAAGGCATCTTCTTTATTTTGCTCTTGGGTACGGTGCTGTTGAGCCTTGATGATAATGATGCCATCTTTAGTGATACGGCGATCGCCCAGGTTAAGTAACCGTTCTTTATAGAGGGGTGATAGAGCAGATGCGTTGATATCGAAACGCAGATGAATCGCGGTGGAGACTTTATTGACGTTTTGGCCACCCGCACCTTGCGATCGGATTGCGGTGATGCTAATTTCGTCAATTGCAATTGCGGTATTTTTAGTGATTTGGAGCATTTGCAGAAATCCCTATGAACAAACTATAGCCAACGCTTAGATCGTTAGGACAAATTTTAATTGGGTGTGGGGCAATGCTCCCCATGGAGGGGTTTCACGCTTATAAACCCTAAACAAATAAAAACTGACTGCTAATAGGTAGTGAACTATTGCTTTACTTAATTTTTGGGTTATTTTGCGTAACCGTAAATGAAGTGTTGGGCTTAAATGTCACCCAAAATGTCACTGTTGGCTCTGGAGCGGCTTGGCTAACAACTGTTTTTTGGACGGTTTTAACCTTTGCTAACTTTCTAAGTGGCAATTCTTTTTCCAACTTTTCTTCTGGCTCAGGAGAGAGTGGATTAGTACGCTTGTAAGCAACTATCTCCCCCTCAGCATTTAGCACTACCCGATAAGATACTGGCTCCGTAAATGAGGGCGATGCTTTCCAATTCTGATCGATCTGCTTTGTGAGATCGCTCTTTAATTGTCTAATCAGCTTAAAATCTTTGATAACTGGCGACTGAGTCCTAGTCTTAGGGGTTAACTGCGTCGGGACTTCAGACTGCGGTTGAAATTCTGGCTGCGGTTTTGGTACTGGGATCAAAAACATAGCGGAAGCTGCGATCGCAAAGCTAGCAATACCCATCACAGCTGGGATAACTCTCTCTTTTGTCTTAGACTGGATCACCACTTCGCTGGTATTAGTGACTAATTCCAGATCGGGTAGAGTTTTCCGATCAAGGCACAACCGATCAATACTATCCATCAGATCGAATAGCTGGATAGTATTTAAGCGAATTGTTAATGGCTGCGTGAGTTCGGTATTGGCATCTTCGCTAGGATCGATGTGAAGTTGGTGGGCATGGGCATTTATTGGTTCCAAGCGGACTGGGGCAACGGCGATCGCCACAGCATTTCCTCCGCTAAGATCTTGAGCATATTGCCCCACCGCTTCAACCAGCGCATCCAAAAGCTTGCGCCCCCCCGAGATCGATGATTGAGTGTGCTGAAATCTACACTCAAAATTTGTCAAAACTGATAAAACATTGCTGTCGCCAGGAGAAATGCCTTCAATCAGTAGAGTGCAATTGGGTAGGTTATAGGTGCGTTGGACGGTCATGCGATCGCCCCATCAAGCAAAGCGTGCCACAACCTTGCGCCACCTGCCACACCACTGCTGAATAAAAGTTGATTAAGTAATTGCAATGACAAATCCTTAAGTTCTACTTCACTTAACACTAGGGGCAATCGCATACGACTTTTATAGAGCGATCGAAACTGCTCTACATAAGTATCCACATAGAGACGATTTTGCTGTAGCCCCAAAGCATCAATTTTATTGTCAGAAATTTGCTCGCAAGTGGTAACTAGTAAACGTAAATGAGTGTTTAGCTGAACCGCCACATGACAAATTAGTGTAACCAAAGCCGTAGCTTCATTCCATTCTAATGATGAACGCTGATAGTTACTTCTCAAAGGATTAGTATTGCGCAGCCGCCAGAAACTAACGCGGTTAGGAATAGCCGCTTCCAAGTGCAATTCTGTCACCAGGTAAAGCATGACATCCGTCACCTCCAAATCGATCGCCTCAAGTGCTAGCACAAGATTATCTAAATCCATGCGAACACTACGGGGACAGCCCCTTGACGACAAATTTGTTGGTATTGGTTGTTGCAGATCGATTTGGTCAGTTTGAGAAATATTCAACTGCATAGTTAGCAGCACAACTAAGACTAAATTAGCTTACCCAGCATCTAGAAGAACTCGATCTAATAGATGAAATTGAGGTGTAGGGGCTTTGCCCCTAATTACTCTAACTGGATACGGACTGATCGTATATACAACATATACATAGAAGCAACTAAGCTTGCCGCGAATAATACTCAATCACTAGCAGTTCATTTACTTGCAGAGCAATCCACTCGCGCTCAACGACGCCATTGACTTTTCCTGCTAGCTTTGACTTATCAAACTCTAAATGACTAGGAGTGTTGGCAAGTCCGGGAAACTCTAGGTTAGTCTCAACTAATTTACGCGATAGGTCGCGATCCTTAACGCCAATTGCTTCGCCGGGGCGGCAACCATAACTAGGAATCGAAACCACTTTACCGTTGATAGTGACATGGCCGTGATTGACCAACTGTCTAGCGGCAGGAATCGTAGGAGCCATCCCCATACGAAACACGGTATTATCCAGTCTCATCTCTAGCATTTGCAGCAAGATCAAACCAGTCGAACCCTTGACTCTTCTTGCTCTACGGACGTAGCGCAATAGTTGCTTTTCGGTTAAACCGTAGTTAAACCGTAGCTTTTGCTTTTCTTCTAAACGAACAGCATATTCTGATTTTTTCTTACGATCTTGACCATGCTGTCCAGGTGGGTAGGCATGCTTAGGCTGCTTGCGGCTAAGACCAGGCAATTCCCCTAATCGTCGAACTATTCTGAGGCGTGGTCCTCGGTATCGAGACATGACTCCTTCCTTAAGGTGCTAAATTTCCAGACTTTCTAGTATATGGTTTATCTGCAAAACTTGCTATCAAAATTTCAAGAATAAATGATATTGTTTTGCTATGTTCAACTTTTCTAACCTAATAATTAGTTGTAGAGGCTTGCTTGACTCAGTCAGTTAACATACCAAAGATCGACGACTTCCTGCAAGAGCTAGCCACAATCCAGCAGCAGGGGTCAAAACGTGTAGCCATTTTGGGCTCTCGTCATGTACCAATTACTCACCAGCATCTGATTGAGCTGATGAGTTACGCATTGGTACTTTCTGGAAACCGTATTATTACGTCAGGGGCTACGGGTACTAATTTTGCGATCATTCGAGGCGCTTTGCGTGCCGATCCCAATCTCCTGACCGTGATCTTGCCACAAAGTTTGGAAAGACAGCCCTATGAATCGCGAGAACAACTAGAAAACGTGATGAATCTAGTCGAACATGCCGAATGCGATCAAATGGCTTTAGGCGAAGCTAGCGCTCTTTGCAACCAGGAAATCATTACTAAATGTCAGCAGTTAATCTGTTTTGCGTTCCATGACAGCCATACTTTGCTAACAACCTGTGAGAATGCTGAAGAACAGCGTAAAGTAGTAACGCTATTTTATTTTGACTAGGGATCTGGCTGTTTTTGTAGCTTATATCTAGAAATGCAGCTGGAGGCGTTTGGGGGGAATTGCAACAAAAAAGCAATATATCCATCAATACTATGTATATCAATCCCAAATGAAATGTAAATTGGTAGTAGTGGCAAAGCAACCATAAAGTGGTTTCCCCCTTCATTCCTAAACAAATAAAAACTGATTGTTATATAGTTGGGCTGATTTGGATTAATTTAGGTCGATCTGCAAGTACGAGGACAGAATTTAAACCCATGAGTAAAATTGTGACTGGCAGAATATTTGTTGTTGATGACAATATCGATACAGATCAAATTATTCCTGCTGAATATTTAACATTGGTGCCATCGAAGCCAGATGAATATGAAAAATTAGGTAGCTATGCCATGATCGGCCTGCCCGATCGCTACGGTAAGTTTATGGTTGATGGTGCCATGAAAACCGAATACCCAATTATTATTGCGGGGGAAAACTTTGGTTGTGGTTCTTCTCGCGAACATGCACCGATCGCGCTGGGAGCTGCGGGGGTGAAGGCTGTAGTAGCGCAATCTTACGCCAGAATCTTCTTTCGTAATAGTACGGCAACTGGCGAACTATATCCTTGGGAGTCGGGATCTAGACTTTGCGATCGCTTCAAAACTGGGCATGAAGTCACCATTGATTTCGACCAAAATCAAATTACTAACCACACAATTGGTGAAACATTTGCGCTCAAGTCTTTGGGTGAAGTAGGACCTGTAATTAATGCAGGTGGGCTGTTTGCCTATGCTCGGCAAACTGGCATGATTCCCAGTTAATATAGCAATCCTATCTGAGTTGCAAGTTGGCGGTGGGGGCGGCGCTCCCGCGAAGGTCACCCCAAACAAATAAAAACTGATTGCTATAATTGTTGCGAGAATTAGCGGTACTGCTAAAGAGAAATTTTATTTAATGGAAACAACAGTTAAAAAGTCAGAAGTTAAGAAGTCAGATTTTGTCCTGACTTCTTATATGAAGAGCAACAACTGGCGGGCAACTTATCAAATCCTGAATACAGTTATTCCTTATTTTTCCCTGTGGTATTTAGCAGTGAAAGCATCTGCTATATCACTTTGGTTGCTCCCGCCCATTATGGTTTTGATTACGCTATTTTCTTTGCGTTGCTTTTCTTTAATGCATGATTGCGGCCACTATTCACTCTTTAGTTCAAAAAAAGTTAATCGGGTTATCGGTTTTATTTTGGGCGTGATCAATGGCATACCCCAATACCCATGGTCAAGAGGACATGCATTTCACCACAAACATAATGGCGATTGGGAGAAGTATCGCGGTCCTTCAGCATTAATCTCGACTGAAGCATTTGCGAAACTCAATCCATCTGCCCAGAGAAATTATGAACTACTAAGACACCCATTAATGACCTTGCCAGGAGGTTTTTTCTATCTCGCGATTAAGCCAAGACTTGCCTTAATTATGGGGACTTATGATTTTATAATTCATCTATTTACAAGTTTTAAGCGAGATCCAAGCATTGGCTTAAAGGGAATCATCTACTCCTACAAATCAAAGAATTGGTACACGGAACAGGAGTTTTGGGATTTACTCTTCAACAATATTTTTGTAGTCAGTGGCTGGATTTTTCTGGGTCATTTACTTGGGTTTGGGTTCTTTTTGAGCGTTTATTCAATTACGCTAACTTTCTCGGCAGCAATCTTTATATGCATCTTCTTTGTACAGCATAACTTTGAAGGCTCTTATGCTCACAAAACTGAAGGATGGGACTATCTACTTGGAGCGATCGAAGGTAGTAGTTATCTAGAATTACCCACCATTATCAAGTGGTTTGGTGCAGATATCGGCTATCACAACATTCATCATCTTTCTGAAAGAATCCCAAATTACAATCTAGAAGCTTGTCACAACGAAAACATTCACCTTCTTGCTAATATAAAAAAGCTACACATTGCAGATATTCCTAATTGCTTCAAGTTCATTCTGTGGAATTCCGAGACGGATTGTCTTCAGTCGATCGCACTATTTCATGAAGAAGCCGAATCCATCAACTTGGTTGTCTCTGAAGCGGTAGGTTAAAAGTTCTATGAGGTTCTCTGCTGTGGGAGAGCTCAGCTCGCGCTTGAAAGACTAAGTGCGATCGCTAATGTTGTACTAAATCTCAAAGACCATTTCACAATTTCTGACTGTAATCAATATCCCCAGAAGATGTAAATAACTTTCTCATCTTCTGGGGATATATAGTTGTTACGGCGAGGCCAATCTGGCCTCGAAAAAATTAAAATTATTACTCTTCGCGACCAGCCAGGTTATAGCCACCCATAAACTCTTGTCCATAGGCTTCTTCACCATGCTCACTTACATCTAGTCCTTGATCTTCAACCTGAGGTTTCACACGTAAACCAACAAGCGCATCTAAAACCTTGAGAATGATAAATGTACCAACGCCAGCGATGACATAAGTAATTGCTACTGCGGCAAACTGTTTACCAATTTGTCCAGGATCGTTACCCTCAAATAATATGCCTTTGTCTCCAAAGAGTAGGCCATTACCACCAGCACTATTGACGAACTTTGTGGCGAAAATGCCTGTAAGAATCGCGCCTATAGTTCCACCTACGCCATGAACTGGGAAGGTATCGAGGGAATCGTCAATCTGTAGCTTTGCCTTGAGGCTAACCGCAAAGAAGCAGCAAACAGATACGATTGAGCCTATTAATAAAGCAGAGAGCGGAGTGACAAAACCAGCAGCGGGAGTAACGCCGACTAAGCCAGCAACAAGACCTGTAGCGATACCCACAGCGGTAGGCTTACCGCGAAGTAACCACTCTAAGATTACCCAGGTAAGCGCACCAGAGGCTGCACCGCAGTTGGTGGCGACAAATGCTACTGTTGCCAACGAACCAGAAGCTAAGGCGCTACCTGCATTAAAGCCAAACCAGCCAAACCATAGCAAACTAGCACCAATCAAGATAAAGGGTACGTTATGGGGAATAGTTGGTTGCTGGGGATAGCTTTTACGAGGGCCTAGGACTAAGCAAGCGACAAGAGCCGATATACCTGAGCTGATATGCACTACAGTACCTCCAGCGAAGTCGAGCGCACCCATGCCACCGTACAAGCCTAAAAAGCCACCCTTCGCCCACACCATGTGAGCTAGTGGGCAGTAGATAAATGTTGACCACAGCAACATGAACCAGAAGTAAGCCTTGAAGCTAAGTCGCTCTACAATTGCGCCAGAAATCAGCGCCGGGGTGATGATGGCGAACATGAGCTGATAGACCATGAATGACTGGTGTGGAATAGTCGCACCATAGGTCGTGACAGCTTCAGGCAAAGAACCTTTGAGATAGTCTGCGGTCTCTAGTCCGACGCCGTTGAGGAACAACCACTGGAAGCCGCCAAAAAATGATGAGCCCGGGGCAAAGGAAAAACTATAGCCCCACAAAATCCAGCTTACTCCCACGACTGCCATCATAATCAGGCTCATCATCATGGTATTGAGCACGTTGCGAGACTTTACAAACCCACCATAAAAGAAAGCTAATCCAGGGGTCATCAACAGTACTAAGGCTGAGCAGATTAGCATAAATGCAGTGTCAGCACTGACTTGGGCATTAGCAACTGCTGTAGTCAGGGTTTGAATTGCATCTGGGGGAGGGGTAGTTGGCGCGTTTTGCGCCAAGGCTGGAAGTGTGGTGGAAAAGAATGAAAACACCAGGAACAAGAACAAGCAAATTCTTCTTGGCACGAGAACTCCTAAAAGTTAATAGATTTGAAGCACTAGCGATTAGCTCACTGCAAAGTTCGGTGCTGGCAAAAAGACAGCGATCTGTTTTGCCAACAAGATGCAGTTGGGCTAAAGCTTGGGATATTGAACTGCTTTTCAATAATGAGTTTGCAAGGCAGTGTATTTTGTGTCTAATTATACAAACAAGCGAATGCGAAATTGCGATCGCCCCGCACTTGTTGATTAAGTTTGCTAAAGTGCCAGGGCAGTCATGCTCAGACTGTGTCAGCAACTTTAGCGGCAATAGTGGCAGCCACCTGCCGCAATGCCTTGGCAGAAGCTGATTCGGGATGACTGAGCGTAATTGGCACGCCGCGATCGCCGCCTTCACGCAAGCCAATTTCCAGGGGAATGCAACCTAGCAAAACCACACCTAACTCCGATGCCGTCTTCGTACCACCGCCGGAGCCAAAAATGTCGTACTGTTTGTCTGGCATGTCCGGTGGAATGAAGTAACTCATATTCTCCACAATGCCCAGAATGGCAACGCCCATATTCTCAAACATCTGCAAACCTTTGCGCGAGTCCAGCAGCGAAACATTTTGCGGTGTGGTCACAATCACCGCTCCAGCCAAGGGTACAGACTGAATTAGTGACATTTGGGCATCGCCAGTACCAGGAGGCATATCCACAATCAAATAATCTAGTTCTCCCCAATTTACTTGAGTCAGGAACTGCCGAATAATCCCGTGTAGCATGGGGCCCCGCCAGGGTAAGGGTTGATGACCGTGTGTAAATGCCCGCGACACGATCTTAACGCCATAATTGAAGGCGGGCTGCACCACATCTAGCCCATTAGCGTCGGTGCTGATATGTTCGGAAGTAAATCTAAAATCATCCATCCCCATCATTAGAGGTACGTTAGGGCCATAAATATCAGCATCGAGGATGCCAACTTTCGCGCCCATTTCCGCTAGGGAAACGGCCAAATTTACTGATACCGTGGTTTTACCAACGCCTCCTTTACCACTAGAGACGGCAATAATATGTTTGACACCTGGAATGGCAGCGCGATCGCCACTCGGTTTCGGGGGAGCTGGGGCTGCTGGAGCAGGATTGTCTGCTATCACCTTAGCCCATACATCTGTGACGCCATCCAAGGATTTAATTGCGATTTTGCAGCGATCGATCAAGTCATCGCGCTGGGGACTATTAGCATTTGCCAGCACGAGGGTAAAGCTAACTACACCTGACGGTTTCACCACGACATCGCGAATCATGTTTAGCTCCACCAAGCTACGTCCCTGCTGTGGGTCTTGAATGGAAGCGAGTACTTGCAGAATAGCCCGATCGTTGGGTAGTTCGGTCATATAAATAGCTTTATTTAGTGCCAATGGTGCCGACTGATGATTTTAACATCAACGTTATGCGGCTGAGAATGGAGTTATTTGGTAATTGCTGCAAAATGTCTTGCATTAGCGGTCTTGCTCCGCTTTTACTCCAGCCACTGAAGCGGCGTAGGTCTACCTGAAGATTTTTGAGCATGAATGGAATGGCGATCGCGACCCAAGCAATTTGAGGTAACTGGGCTTCTATCCCCCATACGGCAGTTAATAGTGCATTGCCCAAAATTGCGACTAGCCATAACTGTGAATTGCCTAAAGGCAACTTTCTTGTCCAAATAAAGGCGACAAAAAGGTTGAAAGCGGCACAAATCAATGCGTCAAACCAGAATGAAGGTGCTATGCCTAGAGCAATCGCTTCGATCGTAAATACAAGCGCAGTCATGCTCCGCAGACGGGGCATTTTTTGGATCTGTCTCTCGGTGACAGCATCCTGGACTTCGGCTAAAGCTCTAAGCGCATTAATCGCCAAAAGGGATTTACCTTCTTGGTTAAGTAGATCGAGGATTTTCTGCTTGAGTGCCTGTACTTGGGGTGGGTGGGGTTCCCAAATTTCCGTCGCACTCTGTAAGCCCAGCGCTCCGACATATTCCAGGCGTACCTTGGTCGGTAGTGGGGCTGAGGCCGTAAAGATAATTTCATCGGGCGAAATTAATCTTTGTAATTGTTCGTCTTGCAGTGCCTGGTGAATGGCAATGCGATCGCATTCAGGATAAAGATCGACTTTATTAAAAACCAGCAGAATTGGTTTATAGGCAAGGCGCAACTCTGATAACATCTCATGCTCTAACCGCGTTATATCGCCCGCAATCACAAACAAAATTAAGTCCGCTTCTCGGGCGCTTAGCTTTGCCAATTCACCTTTGGCTTTGCCATCAACTTGATCTAACCCTGGCGTATCGATTAGCCGCAGTTGAACCTTCTTGGGGTGCTCTTCTTGCGAATTTTCGGTCTGACTATTACCAACCAAATCAAATTCTACAGCTTGAGGAATTTGGGTAATGCCACGCACCTCAGCCTTCACGCCAACTTTACTACCCAGCAGCGCCTCAATTGTGGCAGTTTTACCGCGCGACACTAAGCCAAATACCACCAGATCGATCTGAGTTAGTTCAAGTTTGGTTTGAAGTGCTTTGAGTTTGCCGATCTCGGCGGAATTTAAATCCTTTATGTGGAGATCGAGATATTTCAAGATGCGATCGCAAGTCAGGCTAAGGAAATCTGAGGTCGTTTGATTTGGGAATTGAGGCGGCGATAGATCTAACATACAAAATTGCTGACAAAAATTACTGACAAAAATAGGCGAAAAATATTAAGGCAAAATTGACCAGCGTGGAATAATCTTAGGTTAGTTATTTAAATCTTCTCAAACCCATGGCCTCTTATGCGATCGCGGTGCCAGCGACTACAGCTAATCTTGGACCCGGATATGACTGTTTGGGTGCAGCTCTGACCCTTTACAACAAGTTTGAAATTGCTCTATCCGATGAATTCCGCATCTCCGCTTCGGGTGCATTTGCCGATAAAATCGCCAAAAACAAGACTAATTTAATTTATCAAAGCTTAGAGCGTTTTTACGAACACATCGGCAAACCTAAACCAGTAGTCTCAATTCACATTGACGTGCAAATCCCTTTGGCCAGGGGCTTAGGCAGCTCTGCTACCGCCATCATTGCTGGCATCATTGGCGGCAATTTGTTGTCAGGTTCACCGCTCAGTCAAAAAGAATTATTACTTTTAGCGATCGAAATGGAAGGGCATCCTGATAACGTGACTCCGGCTATGCTCGGGGGGTGTCAGCTGATCGCCTCGGCAAAGTCTGGTAGCTGGGAATTTTGCGCTCTACCCTGGCACAAGGATATTGCGATCGCCCTGGCAATTCCCGACTTTGAACTATCTACAACTAAAGCTCGTCAGGTAGTACCTAAACAAGTGGCACTGAAGGATGCAATTTTCAACGCATCACATTTAGCATTGCTCACACAAGCCTTAGTTAATGCTAATACGGACTGGTTAAAGTCTGCTCTGCAAGATAAACTGCATCAACCCTATCGACAAGCCCTGATTCCTGGAATGGAGACAGTGCAGATGGCAGCGATCGCCACAGGAGCTCATGGCGTTGCGATCAGTGGAGCGGGGCCATCATTATTGGCATTAGGGAGTCCTGCAAATATCGAAGCGATCGGCGAAGCGATGGTTAAAGCCTGGAAACAGGCAGGGATAGCGGCGATCCATAAATGTCTGAACATTGCCGAGCGAGGTACAACATATAGCCAACAATAACCAAAGCCCGAAACTAGAGAATAATATATACTTAACTCAAGCACCGTTATGTTAGTGGTCAGTACTCACTTATGACTAAATTTCAGTTCCTTCTGGTTGCTTCCCTAGTTACCTCTGTAGTCTGCCTACTAGTCGGCAGTCGAGATGGGAATGCTTTGGATGCCATTTTCCCGATCGCGCTGATTATTGCTCTAGCTAGCGTGTGCAATCGCTATATTTCAGAAAATGTCTGGAATAAAATTGCTGTTTGGGCAAATACGATCTCGGGCAAACGTATTTTTCGGGTCAAGCTCAAGAAGCGCCTGAGTTTACCCCCTTCCAAACTCCGTCGCTTATCTTAAATTCGGGATAACTAAATTTTGAGAATTGGTATTGTCGGCACTGGTTTTGTTGCTAAGCTCCGCGCGGAGCTTTTTTCGCAGGATTCTAGGGTACAGCTAAAAGCGATCGCTGGCAGTCTAGACAAAGCCAAAGAACTCGCCCAAATATTTGGGATTGAATCCCATGAATATTGGTCAGATTTAGTTATCCGTCCAGATATCGATCTGGTGGTTGTCGCCACGATCAATCGCGACCATAGTACAGTCGTTTCCCAAGCTCTGCGCTCTGGTAAACACGTAATTGTGGAATATCCCTTATCATTCAATCTGACAGAAGCAGAAGAGCTAGTGCAGTTAGCTCAACAGAATCAATCAATGTTGCATGTCGAACATATTGAACTCCTGGGTGGAGTGCATCAAGCCACAGTAGAATCTCTGTCAAAGATTGGGAATCCTTTCTATGCCCGCTATGTCACGCAAAATCCCCAAAGACCTGCTCCCGACAAATGGACATACATGCCCGATTTGTTTGGATTCCCATTAGTCGCAGCAGTATCGCGCATTCACAGACTCACAGCCATATTTGGCACTGTAAAGAGTGTTTCCTGCCAACTACGATATGCAGGGCCGAGCTTACCCAAGCAATTCTCTTCCTGTGTTTGCAATTCCCAACTGCAATTCGCGAATGGACTGATTGCCGATGTTGGTTACAGTAAGGGCGAAAGTGTATGGAAACCAGAGCGATCGCTAGAAATTCAGGGTAGTAGCGGCGCAATTATATTTGAAGCTGAAGCAGGTAAATTGATTACTGCCGAGGGCGAAGAAACCGTACATGCAGAACCATCTAGAGGGTTATTTAAAAAGGACACACAGAATGTCTTAGCCCATCTATTCGAGGGCGCACCGTTGTATGTGACCTCAGAGAGTGCCTTGCACGCCCTAGCCGTTGCCTGCGCCGCCGAAAAATCTGCATGTACAAATCAGGTAGTTGAGGTCTAACAAAGTTTGCAGGTGACATCGAGCAAATTTTTGCTATGATTATGTACCTACGGGCGATTAGCACAGTGGTAGCGCACTTCCTTCACACGGAAGGGGTCACTGGTTCGAATCCAGTATCGCCCATACGAAAGAATAGATTGAAGCTCAGGGCTAGAAGTCTAAAATCTCTCTAATAGTGCTTTTTAAGTCCTTATCTGCTGGGCGACCAACAAACTGTTCGTGGGTATAAATCCAGAGAAGTAAGATTTGCAAGGTCGATCCGTTGACGAGATACATCAGTCGTATTTGTCCTGATGCGCCTTTGCTATATTTGAAGGCTATTTTGCGGAATGTCCATCCTTCAGGCAATTGTAAGTTACTAGGTAATGGTTCACTTCGCGAGGTTGTTGGATATGGTTCATCAATTAGTGCTTCAATGACTTCGGCTACGATATCCACAAACTTTTTGCCGTAGGTTTTAGCTAGTTTTTTGAAGGAACGTTTAAAGTTGTCAGATGGTTTAACTGAGAAGGGATTCGAGCCAGTCACGCACTTCTCCTTTACCTACAGTATTTGTTGTTGTCTCGTCGTTAAAAGCAGTTTCTACAATCTCAGTTATAGTTGATGTATATGCAGGATGATCTCGTTCTATCTCATCAAGCTTTATTTGCCCTAATGCTTTCATATCCTCAAGCAAAATGGGGGTCGTAGAACTTGCGTCAGAAGGTAAGCCTTGACGGGCTTTTTGCCATGGGAACTCTAGGTGGGTCTTGTCACTAAGTTGAAAGGCATGATACTTGCCAAAGAACATCCAGACTTCTTCTAGCAATTTCTTGCCTTCTTCGGAAACTCTTTCGAGGAAATCTTTACTGGGAATAGGTAATTGATTTGCCTCAAAGTTACTATAAAAGCTGTAAGCAGGCGGACAAACTGGTCCGTAACGCCATGCCTGAATCTCATTAGGGAACAATGGCTCATCATATAGTGCTAGATGAAGGCTTTGAGAATAATACAGGAGCTTTTGCACCTTCATATTGGTCATCTCTGCCTCTCGATCTTCCTCGTAGGCTCTGACGATAAAATAACGTGCTATATCCAGGCAATCAACCATATCCAGATCTATAAAATTTAATAATTTAAGATGAGTTTTTATTGCTTTAGATTATTGTAGCAAAAATCAAAATGTTTTGATTCCTACATATTGATACTAGCAAGCTTAGTCAACTTCATAGCAGCAATATTCATATAGCGATCGCAGCAAACAATGAAGCGATCGGCAGCAAAGAACTACGGGAGGCTACGATTCGATTTTCTGGTGTTTCAGAAGGTATTGCTAACCTGCTGACATCCTTGGATAGCGCGATCGTCCTACCATTCTCAGAAAGCTCAATGCGATTGATTGAATATTTAAATCGTAAAGAAAATAGTCGCGGTCGATCTGCAAAAAGCAAAGAAGAGATCGAACTCTTAAAAGAATATCGCATCGTAATCATCGCCAACGCCGTCGCAGGGAAATCGACGTGCACCGAGTTGCTAGTATCTCTTCAAGTAGACTGCCAAAGGGACGGAAGCAAAATGATATATTAAAGGAAGGTATTTAGCATTTTTAGGATAATTCCAATGAAAACAAAATATCACGTTAAACTTATTCACCAAGGGAATACCCAAACCCTCACCATTCCTGAAGCACTAAACCTGTCAACATCACAAGTCATCATTCGCAAAGAGGGCGGAAAATTAATTATTGAACCCTACAATAAAAAATCTCTCCTCGAAGTCCTCTCCACTCTCGAACCCCTAGACGAAGACTTCCCCGACATTGATGAAGGGCTATTCCCCCTAGACGATATCGAACTTTAAATGCATTACACCTACTTACTAAATACCAACATCATTTCAGAACTCGTCAAAAATCCTAGAGGAATCATATTTCCCAAAATTCAAAGTATTGGAGAAGAGAAAATTTGCACAAGTATTATTGTTGCCTGCGAACTAAAATTTGGAGCCAGAAAAAAGAACTCGTCCCAACTACTCGGAAAGATTGAAACTATCTTAGATAGTATTGAGATTTTGCCCCTCACCGATCCAGCAGAGCAATATTACGCAGAAATCCGCATCTATTTAGAACAGCAAGGAACGCCCATTGGTGGCAACGATTTATTAATTGCTGCTCATGCCTTGTCCCTAAATCTAACCATTGTTACTGCTAATGTGCGTGAATTTTCTCGCGTCCCAAATTTAAAAGTGGAAAACTGGTTGGAATCAGCTTAAACCAGCGATCGTCTAAGACTATGCAAAAGTGGATTATTAAGCACAAGTAGGTTGATCGTCATTGAGAGGTTGCTGTTGTGAAAGAGGGTTGGATAGTTTATGATTTTCAGTCTTAGTCTACCGAGTTATAGGGTACATTATGGTTATTCATTGCTTGGATGCCTAGACATGCCAAACCCCAATCCAGTACAGACTGAGAAATTTAAAAGTACTTGATGTAAGTCCGATGACGATGTTGATGGGGAGTTGAGCAAAATAGCCCTGTCCGCCAAAGTGCCTATCGACATTGATGCTGCTATGCGATCGCTACCGAAAAAATCATCATGGTTGCGACGGGTAATTACCGATGCTGCCAAACGCGAATTGATGGGAGGTGATGAGTCATGACACATTCTATCGGTAATGATATTCGAGAAATTTGAGATTTAGTTCTTGGATTCGACAAGAAGATAGACAGCGCAGATAAAAAGCCAGATGTACATCCTGAAGCAGTTAGATAAGTCCTGTATTGCGGTAGAGTACTTTCAGTTAATATGCTGCAAGTGTAAATTGCGAGAACATGGATCGAGATGAGCAATTCAAATTCACGTCGGTGGTTTATAGGTAGTGTGTCCGGGGCAATCGCCCTTTTTGGTGGTTCATTAGCTAATCGGTTAGAGGTGAGCGCTGCACCGCAAAAAAATAACCAAAATAGCCAAACAATCAAGCCTCCTCTCCTAAAACCAGGCGATACAGTAGGGATGGTGGCTCCTGCTAGCAATGCCTACGAGCTAGAGGAAATTAAGATTGCCAAAGAAACTATGGAGCAATATGGCTTCAAAGTGGAGCTAGGCAAACATATTAATGCTCAGTATGGATACCTTGCAGGCAAGGATAAAGAAAGGGCTGAAGATATCAATGAGATGTTTCGCCGCCAGGATATCCGTGGCATTGTGACATTCTCTGGTGGTTACGGCTGTAGTCGGTTATTGCCATTATTAGATTACGACTTGATTCGCCAAAACCCTAAGGTCCTGATCGGACATAGCGATATTACGGCACTACTGATTGCAATTTATCAGAAAACAGGATTGATCGGGTTTCATGGCTCTTCAGGGCTGACAGGTGTTGGAGATTATGCGATCGCTAGCTTCCGTAAAACGATTATGAGTGCGGCGAAAATAGGCAAGACTGCGGCTCCCCCAAATAGCGAAAGCAAAACCGTGGAACGCGATAATCGCCTGGTGACGATCTCGCCTGGGCGGGCTACCGGACAGTTGATCGGAGGCAATCTCACATTAGTGACAAATCTAATGGGAACTCCATACGAACCAGATACAAAAGGTAAAATTCTATTCCTAGAAGATGTGGGAGAAGAACCCTACCGCATCGATCGCATGTTAACGCAACTGTGGTTAGCAGGGAAGCTCCAGTCAGCGGCAGGTATTGCACTCGGCCACTTTAAAGACTGCATCCCGAAGGAATTTCAACCAAGTTTTTACCAGACCTTGAGTTTAGAACAAGTTCTGCGCGATCGCTTCGAGCCATTAGGTATCCCCACTTTGCATAATCTCATGTTCGGACATATACGCGAGAATGCCGTGTTGCCAATCGGGGCGATCGCTACGCTGGATGCTACAGCCAAAACGCTCACAATTGATGAGAATGCTGTCGTCTAGAAATATACTAAACCCCTACATTACAACCAAAGAATGGATATGCTAACTCATCGATCTCACTATCCTGCACTCAAGAATCGCACCTATTTTAATTATGGTGGTCAGGGGCCAATGTGCCAAACTGCCATCGATCGCATAGCTAAAAACTATCAGCATATCGAATCTCTTGGCTCATTCTCCATAGCAGCAAATGATTGGGAAATGGAGGAAGCCGAGCGCCTACGTGAAGCGCTCGCCCTGGAATTTAACGTTAATGCTCAAACCATTACGCTCACTGAAAATACAACTGTGGGCTGTAACATTGCCCTGTGGAGTATTGATTGGCAACAGGGCGATCGCTTATTACTATCCGATTGCGAACATCCTGGCATTATCGCGATCGCAAATCAACTACAAGAACGTTTTGGTATTGAGTTCAGCTACTTTTCTCTCCAGCAAACTCTCAATGGTAGCGACCTAGAGGTTGTTGAAGCGATCTCAAAACATCTGCACCCGCGCACTCGAATGGTAATGTTAAGCCATATTTGCTGGAATACAGGTCAAGTTTTGCCGTTGAAGCAAATCACTCAGGCTTGCCATCAACAAGGTGTTCTAGTTGCCGTCGATGCTGCTCAGTCAGCGGGTGCTTTACCCCTAGATTTAGCCGATCTAGAAGCAGATTTTTATGCTTTTACTGGGCATAAGTGGTTTTGTGGCCCCCTAGGAGTCGGTGGGCTTTATATACGCCCAGAGATGTTTGGGAAATCTCTGCCCACATTCATCGGTTGGCGAGGTAGCACAGCCTGCAAGCCCAATGTGGAATGGCAGCAGAACGGACAGAAATTTGAAGTAGCAAGTTCGGCCTATCCTTTATATGGAGCGCTAAGAGAAGCGATCGCTCATGCCAATCAATGGGGCGATCGAAAAGATCGTTACGAGCGGATCTGTAAGCTGAGTGGCATCCTATGGCAAAAATTAGCAGCAATTCCTCAGATCGAATGCCTGAGAACTAATCCTCCGCAAGCAGGTCTAGTTGCTTTTACGATCGCAGGTAAATCTCCTGTTCAGGTCATGCAAGAGTTCGAGCGCACACACCAGATTTTGATTCGTTCCATCCCAGAGCCAGACTGTCTAAGAGCCTCAGTTCACTATTTAACTGTTGAAGACGATATAGATCGGTTAGTATCAGTGCTAGCAAAACAGATTTAACGATCGTTTGCTATATGTAACAAGCATTAGCAAAAAATTGCAGGCAAGGAAAAGTAGAAATTAAAATTATGGACGACTCACCTGAAACCCCGACAATGACACGATCGCAAATTCTGATTGCCATGGCAATTACTGCCATAGTGCTGTTAGTAATTGCGAAAGTATGGATGTACTTGTTTGCGGTGCAGATTGTCCCATTGAATCTTGTACCGCGAAATTTCATGCTTGGCATCGGAATCGGTACTGGTATTGCTCTGTTAAGTAGCTTAATCTACGAGGTTTGGCCTGCATACCGCCAGTCAGCCGATACCTACCTAGAAATGGTACTCAAACCTCTAGAGATTCCCGATCTGATCTGGCTAGGAGTATTACCTGGTATTAGTGAGGAGTTGCTATTTCGCGGGGTAGCGCTACCAGGTCTGGGCATGAATATAATCGCCTTAACGATCAGCAGCGTCGTATTTGGTGTTTTGCACATGGCTAGCCCCAAACATCTGCCCTATACCATTTGGGCAACAGCGATCGGCTTTTGTCTGGGAACTGTAACCTTGGTAACGGGTAGTCTGGCGCCAGCGATCGTTGCCCATATATTTACTAATTCAATATCTGGGCTAATTTGGAAACTAAAGCAGCCAAAGAGAAAAGTAAACGTTGATTAACCATCCAAATTTTAAATCCCATGATAGTCCAAAACATAGGAACTATCATGGGATTTCTTGAAGTTGCAGAAATGATGAGATCAATTTAAATTATCACCCTTTGTCTTCGTCTTCTTCATCCTCGTCATCTAATTCCTCACTATCGCCTTCACCACCGGATCCATCTTCGTCTTCTTCGTCGTCTTCATCATCTTCATCTTCGTCATCTAATTCGGCTTCATCATCTTCTTCGTCTTCTTCGGCTTCATCATCTTCTTCGTCTTCATCATCTTCAGCCTCATTTGAGATTTCAGGAACAGAGACAGCGGGATGAAGTCCCAAGAAATTCTCCAATTCCTCGTCAGATTTCAAGCCCACAAAAAGCTGGGACTCTTTACAAACAGACACGAAATTTTCGATGGGCGATACCAACAACTTCAGATCGACTTTTGCAGACAAGTCATTTCCCTGAAAGTGTCTTGCACTATTTTGTTTGGCATTTCGATCCGAAGAAGCCTGTTTAAACCCACCTGGCTTCAGGTTTCTTCCAGTTAACTTTTGCACCAAAAAGCTTGTTCTGTTACCTTGAGGCATATTTTTTTCTCAAATAAATAATTTCGTTTAAATATTATCCAGGCCTTGCAATCTGCACGCTAAGTATGGCATTAAGATTACTGCTCGCCTACATTAGCTATGAAATTTATCTTATTAAAGTTATTTAAGCTGTTAGCCATACTACTGACTAATTTAAATACTTGTGCAGAAGTTCCAAAATCAATACTCAATACCCACAGAACTTAAGCATTTGATCCCCCATTCCCTTAAAACGGGGCTAGGGTGGATCGTGTTTCCATCCATTCTGATCCAAAGAAATACCTCGTTGTGTTAACTGATGTTACGTGGAGTGATTTCAAAAAAGCATTATTGAGGAGTTTAAGGAGTTTGAGGACAGTGCTCTCAATTGGGGCACAGCCGCAAACCCCTTTCAAATATTGATCTTCCGTTAGTTCTACGTAAGGTGAGGTTATAATCTAGAGATGCTATTAGAGAACTAGCTTAGAATCCAAGAATTAGATATTTGAAACTAACTGGAAACAATGGTTAGCGCACCCGTACAGAAGCCAATTGGATGTTTATGAGATAAATGATCAAGATGGGTTATGAACCTTTACACCACAAGTACCGCCCTCAAACTTTTGCCGATCTAGTTGGGCAAGAGGCGATCGCCACAACTCTAACCAATGCGATTAAAACGCAGCGCATTGCCCCTGCTTATTTGCTCACTGGTGCTAGAGGGACGGGGAAAACCTCCACAGCACGCATTATGGCTAAGTCGCTGAACTGCCGCAGTTATGATGTGCCCACCCCTACGCCCTGCGGTAAATGCGATTTGTGTCACGGGGTTACCGTAGGTAATGCACTGGATATTACAGAAATCGATGCCGCCAGCAATACAGGTGTTGACAACATTCGCGAACTAATCGAACGCGCTCAATTTGCCCCAGTTCAAGCTAGGTATAAGGTATATGCGATCGATGAATGCTTGACAGGTGAATCGTTAGTATTAACTAGCAATGGATATGTGCGTATTGACGACCCCACTATTAAAGACAAAAAAGTCCTTAGCTACAACGATGTCTTAAACATTTGGGAGTACAAAAAAGTTTTAAGGTGGCTAGACCAGGGCTTACGTCAAACATTAACTATTAAAACTACTAACCGAGAGATCGACTGTACAGCTAATCATCTAATCAGGACTAACACAGGATGGATACAAGCAAAAAACGTCAAAGAAGGAATGAAGATACTATCCCCTGTGCCTGTGGTTGCGGAATGCTTATATTCAAATATGGCACAGATAGACGTATCCGTAGATTTGCTAGAGGACATCAGTTCTACGGGAATAAATTCGGACAAAAAACATATGACCTTGAATTTATTCTCAAACAAGCAGAACCTCTTAAACCTCTCTGTGCTTGTGGGTGCAATGAAAAGCTGGATATCCCAGATTTTCTACAACAAAAGGGAAAGGGAATTAAGAGTATTCAATCTCACTGGGCAAGACATCCATACAGACAAGGGCATGGCATTTGGGACTATCGCACTACAAAATTTATTGCCAATGCGGGAACTCTCAACCCAAAAACATTGGGACTTATCTATGGAACTTTACTCGGTGATGGCTCCATCGGTTACCCCAACAAATACAGTAGATTTCCCAGATTGGCCTGGACTCACGGCGAAAAGCAGCATGAATGGTTGGCATACAAAGCAAGCCATTTCCCAGAGTTACGACCAAAACTTAGAGTTACCCCAAACCAAGGATTTGGAGACATATCTGTCTGTTGTAGAACAGCCTGTCACCCCCAGCTCAAAGATGTCTTTCAAACCGTTAACCCTTATCGGGAGGGCAAGATCGTATCTATGGAATGGCTTAGTCAAATTACTCCCGAAGGTTTGGCATGGTGGTACATGGATGACGGAACGCTTCTTGGTTCTAGGAATTCCCCAAACATTCATTTATGTACTGAAGGATACTCAGCTTCAGAAAATCAAATTATTGCCGATTGGCTTACAGGAATTGGGTATTCGGCAACTACAAGAAGCTATAGAAAAGCAGGGAGAGAAAAGCCCTACTACTATACCAATCTGGACTCAAATACCAGCCAAAAATGGCTTTCAGACCTCAAACAATATTCAATTCCCTCAATGGACTACAAATTTAGAGGAAGTTGAGCTTGTAACAATCAATACAACTGAGCGAGTTTATGACATTGAAGTCGAGGGCAATCATAATTTTGTGGCGAATGGATTGCTCGTGCATAACTGTCATATGCTTAGTACAGCAGCATTTAATGCCCTACTCAAGACTTTAGAAGAACCACCCGATCGCGTCGTATTCATTCTCGCTACCACCGATCCGCAACGAGTATTACCTACGATTATCTCGCGCTGTCAGAGATTTGACTTCCGTCGCATTCCCCTGGAGGCTATGGTCTCCCACCTCCAAAAAATTGCCAATATTGAGTCTATTCCCATTCAATTAGAAGCAATTACCTTAGTCTCGCAAATTGCTCAGGGTGGTTTGCGCGATGCCGAGAGCTTACTAGATCAACTTAGCTTATTAGAAGGCGAAATCACAGTAGAAGCAGTGTGGGATTTAGTTGGTTCCGTGCCAGAACGGGATCTATTAGCGCTGTTGGAGGCGATCGCTCAGGATAATTCCACCCAGATACTTGAGCAGGTAAGGCGGATCATGGATCGTGGTCGAGAGCCGTTGATCGTGTTGCAGAGCTTAGCCGGATTTTATCGCGACTTACTGATTGCTAAAACCGCAAGCGATCGCCGCGATCTTGTCGCGCTCACGGCGG
>JANMRU010000396.1:0-6161 GCA_031388585.1 Pseudanabaena sp. SOY_30_concoct_251
GTACCACCACTATCTAAACAACGTCAAATTGCTGAGTATCTCGATCGCGAAACCCAAAAAATCGATGCTCTCATTGCTGCCAAAAAACGACTTTTAGAATTATTGGCGGAAAAGCGGCGATCGCTGATTACCCAAGCAGTGACCCGTGGTCTAAAAGCCGATGTCCCCATGCAAGATTCTGGATTATCTTGGATAGAATTATTTCCAGAACATTGGAGGATCGAACATCTAAAGTATCACCTTTCTAACATTGAACAAGGCTGGTCTCCACAAAGTGATAATTTTCCTGCGGATATAGACGAATGGGGAGTTCTAAAAGTTGGAGCTGTCAATGGATGGGACTTTAATGCCAATGAGAATAAACGCATTCCATCTGAGTTGGCTATCCCTCTCGAATATGAAATCAAATCAGGGGATTTGCTGGTAAGTCGTGCTAATACAACCGAGCTAGTTGGCAGTGCTTCATTGGTCAAAGAGGTACGTCCTGGGCTTTTGCTTTGCGACAAGCTATACCGTCCAATACTTCAAAGCAATAGATTAATACCTGAGTATTTAGTGTTTTATTTACGATCATTAACTGGTCGCTTTGAATTTGAAAGAGATGCAACAGGAGCTAGTAGCTCTATGCAAAATATCTCACAAGGAACGCTCGCAAATCTCTGGATTCCGATACCTCCTGTAGAAGAACAGCTCAGCATAGTCGCTTATATTGAAAACCAGCTTTTATTATTCGAGAAACTAGAAATAACGACTAAAGAAGGAATCTCCCTTCTTCAAGAACGCCGCACTTCCCTAATTTCTGCTGCCGTCACCGGACAACTCCAAATCCTTGACTAAGCCCTATGCGTCTCAACTCTCTCACCCTCACGAACGTTCGCGCCTTCAAGCATGCCGAATTCACCTTTCAACCCGGCATGAACTTGATCGTCGGCATCAACGGTGTTGGCAAATCTACCGTGCTTGATACAATACGCGTTATGCTTGCCCAAGCATTACCTAAATTAACAGTCGCCAAGAAAAGTAATCTAGCATTTGATATCAGCGATATAACAGTTGAGCAAGAATTTCTTACGTCAGACTTACAATTTCAAGCGGCTAATATTGATTTCCAGTATTTTGTACATCAGCCTCGCAAAGAACATAGCTACATAAGTGAGTCAGAGGAAAATATTGAAACTGATATCGAGAGGTTAGATCGTCGTCGTCGAATCAAAGAAAGACGGCTACAAGATCGGGTTTATACAGGGAAACGTCAGCAATTGACTTCTTCTCCTGAGAAATTGCCTAAAAATCTCAAAACAGCAGATACACAATCCCTCGCCGTTTATTTTTCAACTCATCGTTCCCTAACCAGCATGAAAGCACCAAAAAAGGGAGCGGGGCAAGCCTTGGCGTTTATAGATACATTTTCTGAGCGAGAATTACAGCCACGAGCTTTTGCCGAATGGTTATTGGTGCAAGACGCTCTCATGTCTGAAGATGCTCAAGCAAATAACCTAGGGCATAATACTTTAAAGCAAGCAGTAGAAAGATTTTTACCTGAGTGTAATAATCTCCGTGCAGTTCGTGAGCCGGAAACCACTTTATTGGTTGACAAAGCTGATAAGACCTTAGATATTCGTCAACTGTCAGATGGCGAACGTGGAATGCTGGCATTAGTAATGGATCTAGCCCGTCGTCTCTCCCAAGCCAATCCTAAATTAGATGATCCGCTTCAAGCCCACGCCGTCGTCTTAATTGACGAACTTGACCTGCATCTTCATCCCCAATGGCAACGCACTATTGTATCCAAGCTCACCGCCACTTTCCCCAACTGCCAATTCATTGCCACCACTCATTCCCCGCTTATCATCGGCGAAGTCGAACCCGAAAACATTATTCTGATTGCCGAAAATGGCGAAATCATCCACCCCAACCAATCCCTTGGCATGGACACCGACTGGATTCTTAAATACATCATGGGTGCAACCACTAGACACACCGAAACCACCCTAGAACTCAAACGCATTGCTGATTTAATCGAAACCGAAGACTATGACCCAGCCACTGATGCCATTGATGCCCTCCGCGACCAAATCGGCGAATTTCCTGAACTCGTCCGCCTTCAAACCCGCATCGATCGCATTCAAATGCTGGGTGAATAACGGTTAGGTAACTTGATGAAACGGATTGAAAAAAGCAACAGCCCCACCGAACTCACCAAATGGGTCAGAACTCAAGGCAAAATCAACTGCCGCTACAGCAACTTGCCCAGTAACATTCGCGAGATCGTCAAACAACGCCTCCTGGATGATCAAGGACACATCTGTGGCTACACAGGCATTCGTATCAGTGATGCGCGATCGCACATCGAACATCTCAAACCCCAAAGCCGTTATTACGAAACCCGCGAAGACGTAGACTACACCAACCTCATCGCCGCCTATCCCGAAACAGAAGCACCCCGATGCGCCTACGGTGCCCATCCCAAAGACAATTGGTATGACGAAGCCAAATTCATCAGCCCCCTCAGCGCCAATTGCGAAAATGCATTTCAGTTCGACCTAGAAGGCAAAATTCAGGCTGCCCCCAACAACACCGCTGCCCAAACCATGATTGCCAAACTCAACCTCACCCACGCATCCCTCAACGAAATGCGCCAGCAAGCCATCCAGATGCTTCTGTTTGAATCTGAAATCAGCCTAAAACAAGCGGAAATTTTGCTGGGGAAAATCTACGATCGTGACAAGAAAGGGCAATTTCGTCCCTTCTGCTTCGTGCTCAAACAAGCATGCGAAGAGTATATTCGGCGCGGAAAACAAAAACAGATCCGCCAAAAAGCTATCCAATCTGAATCCAAGCGGTCGAAAAAATAATCACTCACAACTTAAACTCGAAACTGTTCCATTAACCAAGCGGTTGTGGCAGACTGATTTTCTTGGCGGCTGCGCTGAAGCGCCTGTTCCAAAACTTCCAGTTTTAATCCAGGTAACACTTGTGATTCCCGAATTCGCCGAATGCTACGATCCTCTGCGATCGCAAACGCCAAAATTTGCATCGCTTGAACATTCACAATCCAATATTCCGGAATCCTCAAATCCTCATATTGCAACCGCTTCGCCCCCAAATCATCAGAAAGCGAGGTGTCCGAAATTTCAATCACCAAGCTGGGAGCCGGATACTGTTCTAAATTAACCACCCGAGTTCCCCAAGGAATCGCATCCGCTGCCTCACCAATGTAGTAAGAAAGATCCGGCTGAAACTCATCAAACCCAACCTTACGATAGGAACAAGCATCATGCCCACTCGCTGGAATCCCTTGAGCCGCCACAAAAAACGACAGCGCGAACAGAATTAAAGCATGGTCTTTAGAATGATCGCAGCCAGTAGACATGGGTTCAAATCTCATCCTGCCATTGTAGTAATAGCATTTCAGCTTGGCAGAGTCTTCATTATCTGCAATTTCAACAAACTCTCCCCAGGAAGCCGGCTGCCAGGTATCTAGGAGGGGCTGAACTTTCAATAGGGGCATAATCTTTGCCTAGAAGTGTCAGGGCATGATCGTTTCCTCCCCATTCTACAAAAAATATGAGTAATCGACCTTAAACAAGCTAATTATTAGGTATTGTGATAGTGTCTGAGATCGACGAGATCAAACCCATGAGCATCCACACCGAAACCGCCTTCGAGCAAGTCATCGAAGCCCACCTCCTCAATCATGGCTATCTCAGCCTTAGCCCGAAAAAATTTGACTGCGATCGCGCCATCTTCCCTATCCCCGCCATCCACTTCATCCAAACCACCCAGCCCCAAGAATGGTCACGCCTCGAACAACTCCACGGCGACAACACCGCTAGCCAAATCCTCACCGACCTCTGTAAATGGCTCGACACTTACGGCAGCCTGCAAGTCCTCCGCCACGGCTTCAAATGCTACGGTCGCACCCTCCATCGCTACCTTCAAAGCTGCCCACAACCTCAACCCCGAACTCGAAGCCCACTACCAATCCAATCAACTCACTATCACCCGCCAGCTCCAATATCGCAAACCCGACAAAAAATCCAAATCGACTTACACATCTGGGGCAAACAGCTCTGCCCCCAAACACGGCATCATCGACCTTACCATCAGCCTCAACGGCATACCCCTGATCACCCTCGAACTTAAAAATCCCCTCACTGGACAAACCGCCGAAGATGCCAAAACCCAATACTGTAAAGACCGTGACCCCCGCGAACCCATTTTTGAATTCAAACGTCGCACCCTTGCCCACTTTGCCGTTGATACTGAAACCGTTTGGATGACCACCCGCCTCGCCGGAAACGCTACCTATTTCCTCCCATTCAATAAAGGCAACGCAGGTGGTGCAGGCAATCCCGCCGACCCCCAAGGTCGCACCTACCGCACCGCCTATCTCTGGGAAGAAGTCCTACAACGCGACAGTTGTCTCGACCTGTTTGCTCGTTTCCTTCATATCCAAATCGACGATAAGCAAGACGACGAAGGTCGCAAATTTAAAAAAGAAACCCTGATCTTTCCCCGCTACCACCAACTCCAAGCCGTCCGCACCCTCATCCAATCTGCCCAGGAAGAAGGTATCGGTCACAACTACCTGATCGAACATTCCGCAGGCAGCGGCAAAAGCAATACGATTGGCTGGTTGACTCACCGCCTCGCCTCCCTGCACAATAACCAAGACCAACGCATCTTCGATAGCGTCATTGTGATCACCGATCGGCGCGTTCTTGACCAACAATTGCAAAACACCATCTACCAATTCGAGCATCGCCAAGGCGTTGTCCAAAAAATCGACAAGGACTCCAAACAACTCACCGAGGCTCTAGAAAACGCCATCCCCATCATCATCACCACCCTGCAAAAATTCCCCCACGTCACCAAACAACTGCTCAAACTTGCCGAAGAACGCCAACAAAAAGGTAGCGCCCTCCTACCCACCCGCCGTTGCGCCGTCATCATCGACGAGGCTCACAGTTCTCAATCTGGCGAAACCGCGATCGAACTCAAAAGTGTCCTCGGCGGCGAAAAATTGCAGCAGGAAGCCAAACAGCGAGCAGCCGAAGAAGGGCTTGAAGACCTCGAAGAACTTTTCAAAAGCATGGCAGCGCGATCGCATCAAGCCAACCTCAGCTTCTTCGCCTTTACAGCCACTCCCAAACACAAAACCCTAAAATTCTTTGGTCGTGATGGACAAGCCTTTCATCAATACACCATGCGGCAAGCGATCGAAGAAGGCTTCATCATGGACGTACTGCTAAACTACACCACTTACAAAACCTATTACAAACTCATCCATAACACTGCCGAAGATCCCAACGTCGAGCGCAAAACAGCGGCTGCCTCCCTAGCCCGCTTCATGCGCCTCCATCCCCACAACATTGCTCAAAAAACCGAAGTCATGGTTGAGCACTTCAACACAGTCACCCGCCACAAAATCGGCGGCAAAGCTAAAGCCATGGTCGTCACCGGTTCTCGCCTCGAAGCCGTCCGCTACAAACAAAGTTTTGACACCTACATCCGCGAAAAAGGCTACCCGATCAAATCTCTCGTCGCCTTTTCTGGAATCGTTGAAGACGACAAAATAGCCAACATCACCTACACCGAAGAAGCCATGAACGGTATCCGCGAGAAAGAACTCCCCGATCAATTCGCCACCCACGAATACCAAGTCCTCCTCGTTGCCGAAAAATATCAAACTGGCTTCGATCAACCCCTCCTGCACACAATGTATGTCGATCGCCGTCTAGCAGGTATCCAAGCCGTTCAAACCCTCTCTCGCCTCAACCGCACACATCCTTTCAAAGAAGACACCTTCATTCTCGATTTTGTCAACGATCGCGACGAAATTCGCGCAGCCTTCAAACAGTTTTACGAAGGCGCTGAAATGGGTGAAGAAGCGACCCCGGAACAGCTTTATCAACTTATGACCAACCTTGACCAAGCAGGCATTTATCTCCCCGAAGAAGTTGATCGCTTCTGCCTCATCTACTTCAAACCCAAACAGCGCCAAAGCCAAGCTGATCATCAAGCGATCAATGCCACCCTCGATCCTGCCGTTGATCGCTTTATCCACTTGCACAGCAAAGCCCCTGACGAAGCAGACCTCTGGCGCAATCAACTTACAGACTTTCGTAACCTCTACACCTTCCTAAGCCAAGTTATTC
>JANMRU010000402.1:0-18651 GCA_031388585.1 Pseudanabaena sp. SOY_30_concoct_251
TTCTACCTTCAAGGAAGTAACGACCTTTAGTGGGGCGATCCAAGCAACCAATAATATTCATTAGTGTGGATTTGCCAGAGCCAGAAGTCCCCATAATTGCCACATATTCTCCTTCTTCAATAGTTAGATCTATGCCCTTCAAAACTGGAACATCCACTTCTCCCAAGCGATAATTCTTGGTGATGTCCTGCATCCGAATAATCGTACTCATTTTAATCACTCCTTAAAGCGGCGATCGGATCTAACTTGGCAGCATTGCGAGCGGGGATAACTCCTGCGATCAGCCCCACGATCGCAGAAAGTCCAAATCCTGCTACTACTGCCATCATCGAAATAATAAATGGGAACTTAAACGCTGAAGATGCGGCAAAGGCGATCGCAACTCCCAAGCCGATGCCAATACAGCCCCCGACAATCGAAACAATTATGGCTTCTGTGAGAAACTGACTGAGAATAGCATTTTTGGTTGCTCCTACTGCTTTGCGAATGCCGATTTCGCGCGTGCGCTCTATCACAGAGACAAGCATAATATTAGCGATCCCGATGCCGCCAACCACCAGCGATATGCCCGCGATCGCCCCAACCATCAGTGTCATTAACCCAACCACATTTCCAAAGGTACTAATAATATCTGCCTGGTTAGTAATGCGAAAGTCATCGAGCTGTGGTGGATAGATATTATGGCGCAGGCGTAAAAGATTTGTCACCTGAAACTGAGCCGCTTCCATTTCATCATCACTTGGCACTTTTATCCAAAAGCCACTAATAGATATGCCTTGAAGTGAGTTGGTGCCAACAATGCGTGATGACATGCTCAGTAAAGGTAGATACACCTGATCGTCTTGATCGAATCCACCCGTATTCCCTTTAGGTTCCATTACCCCAATCACCTGATAGAGATTACCCTGGAGACGAACATTCTCACCAATTGGGTTAGCAGTGCAGGCAGTCGGCTCGGTAACTTTAGGATTCTCAAATAGATCTTTGCAAACCTTAGCTCCTAGTACCACTACTGATTTTGCTGTATCAATTTCTTCTTGGGTGAAATATCTTCCCTGCACAGGATTAAGATTCCTGACTGCGGGAAAGTTCAAGTCAACTCCATTCAGTAAAGTCAAAGTATTGGTATTGCCATAGGCAGCCTGACGTTGACGGGATAGATACGGTGCTACCTGTTGGATAGATGGAGCTTGAGCTGCGATCGACTTTGCATCCGCTAAGGTTAGAGTTGAAGCTGAGCCTCCCCCTTGATTAATCCCACCGCTTCTAGATGCACCTGACTGGATATTGAGTAAGTTAGTCCCCAGCGACTGGATCTGCAATTCCGTTGCCTTTTGAACCCCTTGCCCCACTGAAGTAATCGCAATTACCGAGGCAATGCCAATAATTACGCCTAACATGGTCAGACTTGTACGCAAGCGATTATTCCATAGCGATTCTACTGCCATTGACAGGACTTCGGTTATGGGAATAGAAACAGTCTGAAGTTTAGTCTTTGAACCCATGACAATTTTCCTAACTCATGACCTAACGTGTACGAGGCTGTAGACCTGGAATACCTCCTGGGATATTTGATTGAGGTCGCTTACCTTCAGGGAAAGAAATAAATATCTTCTCACCACCTTTCAAACCCGACTTGATTTCCGTTTTATCGTTTGCAGTTAGCCCTGTGACAATCGGTGTGAAGACGGGGGGATTATCGTCACTTCTCACCCATACGCCTGTGGCATTGTCCTGTCGCACGATCGCTACGGTTGGAACTACTAATGAATTTTTTAGATCTCCCACCTTAAAATCCACACTTGTATTCATGCCAGATTTTAGTAGTTGTTTGGAGTCGGAGAGGATTGCCGCTTTTACTTCAAAACTGGTGACGTTTTGCTGCACTGTGGATTGAGGGGAAATTTCCACTACTTTACCCTCAAAAGTTTGGCCAGGATAGGCATCAGCCTTAATTTTGACTGTCTGTCCCACCTTCACCTGCGCAATATTAACCTCCGCGACATTGGCAATTACACGATTATTACTGGCAAGCGAGAGGATAGAGGAAGCCGTAGCAGAAGTTACGGTACTACCTGAAGTGGTGGGTGTGACAAATGCACCAGGATCGGCGAACTTGCGCGCTACTATCCCAGTAAAAGGAGCGCGAATCACTGTGTCCTCAATTTGAGCTTCGACAACTTGTAGTTTTCCTTTGGCAGATAGAATTTGCGCTTTAGCCTGGGCGATATCTTCTGGACGCGAACCAGCTTCCTGGAGTGATAATGCTTGCTGTAATTGTGCTACCTTCGCTTTAGCCGCATCAAAAGTGGAGCGGGAGTTATTGAATTCTCGCTCAGAAAGGGCTCCATCTTTGAATAGTGCCTGGTTTTGGTTGAAATTTGACTCCGACTGTTGCAAATTAGCCAGTTCGCTATTCAAGGTAGCCTGTGCTTGACCAATTTCCTGCTTACGATTACCCGCTAATAACTTTTGGAGATTGGCCTCAGCTGATGCAATATCTCCTTGCGCCTGAGTGAGTTGCCCTTGCAGGTTAGAATTGTCCATATAAGCTAGTACCTGGCCAGTTTCGACGCGATCGCCCTGTTTGACTAGTAGTTGTTTGAGCCGACCTGCGGATTTGGGACTGACATTAATTAGCATTTCGGGCTGCACTGTCCCATTTGCCGAAACAGAGATCGGTAATGTTAACCTCTCGACCGAAACAGTTCTGGCTTTGCGTTTACCTTCACTCTTAGAGGATGTAAAAAAGTTTTGATAAACTAAAAATCCTCCACCCGCGATCGCGCCCAGTATGATAACCCAAAAGAGTAAAGGCGTCAGCGATCGCAACAGACTAAATCTGGGGCGGGGTTTAGAGCTGTCTAGATCTTCTTCCTGCCAAGGCTTTTGACCGATATCTTGTCGAACGTTAACAGGATCGTCTAAATCTAACGAATCGCTTGCGATTTCTTCAACTTGCGGGGAATTCACTTCTTGCATGATCTTTACGCTTAGTCCACCAGTTAATTGAGCTTAAAACCCCATTTCAATTGTGTAAGTTATCTAAATCACAGGCCAATTGTGATAATTTTAGATTTTGAGCTACTACCTGTGTAAATTTTAGACCAACTTAACTGCGATTTGGTTCAAATCGGTAAGGACGGTTCTGTAATAGGAAATAATGTTAATGCTAAAATCCCCCAAACTATATTCTCTCTTGTTGAGAGTAGCGATCGCCTCAACTCTACTCAGTGCCTTAGATAACAGTGCTCTAGCTCAAAACACAAAGCGATCTTTCTCGCCGCAAGCCGCTCCAGTTTTAATTGCCCAAACTGAGGCTCAGGTGGCGCTGATTAGAGGCGCATTACTATTCGATCAAAACCGCTTTCAGGAAGCACTGAATTTTTTTGAATCTGCGGTTAAGCTCGATCCTAACTTGGCTGAAGCATGGTTTGCTCAAGGTAAAGCGCTATTTCGCTTAAAGCGCCAACCAGAGTCGCTTGTTGCCTTTACAAAATCTATTCAGCTTAAACCAGAATTCCCTGAGGCTTGGAATGGTCTAATTACGTCCCTCTATTCCTTAAAGCTGTATAAAGAACTACTGGAATTTAGCGACAAGGTTCTTGAATTGCAGCCAAACTTTGCCCTGGCTTGGATTGGTCGTGGTACAGCTTTATTTGGCTTTAAACGTTACCAAGAAGCACTCACAGCAGTAGATAAAGCGATCGCACTTCAACCCAATCTGACTGAGGCATGGAGCGGTCGAGGCAAGGTTTTATACCGATTAAGACGAACTCAAGAAGCCCTTGCATCGTTTGACAAAGGGATTCAACTAAACTCTGAAGACTTTGATAGTTGGTATTATCGTGGTTATATTCTTGACGAACAAAAGCGTTACGAAGAAGCTCTACTGGCTTACGATCGATCGCTAAAAGTTACCACAGCTGATATTGCCTCAATGCCCTGGCATAACAAAGGGATTACATTAAACAATTTAAAACGCTACGAGCAAGCGATCGCCTCGTTTGATAGAGCAATCAAGAATAACGACTACTTCTCAGAGTTTGTCGATCTCACCATTGCAGATTCCTGGTACGGGCGTGGAGTTGCACTCTACTCTATGAAGAGATATCAAGAAGCAGTGAGTTCCTTTGATCGGGCGATCTCCGAGCGCTCAGATTTTGCTGATGCGATTAAAGCTCGTCAGATTGCCCAAAAATGGTTGAGATGACGGAGCAGGGATTATCAGGTGCTGGTGGTAACTGGCAGACGATTGATGAGCAACCCGATGCAACTGCTGTTAGACAACAAGATCCTTTAGCTTGCGTTCCTGCTTGTGGTGAAATGCTGTTACGGTCTCATGGTATGACTAATGTTAGTCAGGCGGCGATCGCGGAGCAGGCTAGGGAAGGATTGGGCAAGTTCCTCGCTACTAGTGCTGAAACAGTGGCAAGAGTAATGAATAACTTTCCTGCTGTGGAAGGTGGGATGTGGATAGGTGCTTGCGTACAAATTGAAAGTGCTGGTCAGTCTCAACTTTTGAATGCACTGGTCACAACTGGAGCCTGGGCTGCGGAGTTTCGACAGCCATTGAGTTTAGGTCATATGGTAGTAGTTGATGGCTTTGCTGAATTAGATAGAATTTTAATTCGCGATCCTTGGGAAGGTACTAGGTATAAAATGGAGGGAAGTGAGTTTTTGAGTCTTTGGTCTTCGGTTGTAATTTATTTCAAGAAGCAATGAATACTAGAGTAATAACAGTTAAACCGCTAGCAATATCCAATTCATATGATGCATCTGTGTCAATTGGAGAGAATCGCTACAGCTTTCTATTTGAGTTTGAGTCGGACACAATTGCCGATCTACCAGTTGAACTGCTCAAAAGAGACGATCGCTTTGTGAGTATGTTTAGCTTTAATCGCAATTTAGCTGAGCATATTACTGCTTTAATTTCTAAGGTTCATAAAGGCGAGTCAGTCGATTTCCCAGTAGATGTAGGCGAGTTTGGTACCTGTGAGGAGGCAATAACCCAAATGAAACCCTGGCGTGAAACTGCAAAAAAATAGAGATTTAATTTTGAATATATGAAAAAAAATTTCCAGCCTCATCATCTTTTGCTGAAAGTAGCGATCGCTATTCCACTCTTTACTGCTTTCGACTCCTCTGTTTTAGCACAGACAACCAGTCAATCTCCTTTTGGTAATTCGAAATCCATCCTCCTATCTCAAAGTAGCGCGGAGGATTTAATTTTACAAGCTACAGCTCTACTGAACAAACAGCGCTATAAAGAAGCAACAGTTGTATTTGATAAGTTAGTTGGGCTGTATCCCAATATTGCTGAACTTTGGGCAGGTCGAGGCGTAGCGCTCGCAGGGCAAAAACTTTATCAAGAAGCAACAACTTCCTTTGATAAGGCACTGCAAATCAAGCCTGATATGGCTGAGGCTTGGAATGGTCGCGGCATCTCACTAAGAGGATTAAATCGCTATCAAGAGGCGATCGATGCTTTTGATAAGTCGCTCCAGATTCAACCCAATCAGGCTTCGACTTTGAGTTTTCGTGGTTCTGCGCTCATAGAGTTGGATCGTTTCGAAGAAGCATTTACTTCCTATGGTAAATCGCTGCAAATCCAACCTGACTATACAGATGCTTGGGATGGGATAAGTGATTCGCTTTACAGACAAAAGCGTTTCCAGGATTTAATTGAACTCGGAGACAAGGCAACACAAGCCAAACCGAATCTGGCTGGGGCATGGACAGCTCGTGGGCGAGGATTAGCAGGATTGAAGCGTCATGATGAAGCGATCGCTGCCTATGACAAAGCACTCCAGATTAAACCTGATTATGCAACAGTTTTAACTAGTAAGGGCAGGGCTCTGCGACGGCTAAAGCGTCTTCCAGAAGCACTCGTTTTATTTGATAAGGCAATTCAAGTTAGTCCAAGTCTATTTGATGCTTTCTATGGTCGAGGTTATGTTTTAGACGAACTGAAGCGTTACGAAGAAGCTCTAAAGGCATACGATCGCGCACTAAGCCTGAATAAAAATGATTCTCCTCTTTTCCATAATCGAGGGATTACGCTTGCCAATTTGAAGCTTTACCCGCAGGCGATCGCTACCTACGACAAAGCAATTCAGGTAAATAAATACTACTCCGAGCTAGTTGAACTCTCTGCTGCCGATTCTTGGTATGCGCGAGGAGTATCGCTCTATGCCATGCGCAGATATCAAGATGCAGTGACCTCCTTTGATAAAGCGATCGCCCTTCGGTCAAACTTTGCCGATGCCATTAAAGCTCGTCAGGTTGCTCAAAAATGGTTGAAATCATAGGTAGACTTTCAGCGATCGCGATCGCTTGCATCAAGTCAATAATGTATTACCATAACTAAAAATCCTGGCATTACAAAAGATAAAATTCAAGTATTATTTTTCAAGGAAGTAAATGAGAAGTCACTCGCTCTTATCCCAACTATTTGTTGCCACCGCTTTATCTAGTGCTTTATCGGCTCATGCACTAGCACAAACCACAAACCCATCTCTCCTGACCAAATCAAAGCAAATTCTCTTATCTCAGGTCAGTGCGGAAGATTTTTTGCAGCAAGGTAAATCTTTGATGGATAAACAGCGCTACCAGGAGGCAATTACTGCGTTTGACAGAGCGATTCAACTAGATGCCAGAAATTATAAAGCTCTGACTAATCGCGGCAGTGCCCTCTACTATCTCAAGCGCTATGACGAGTCGATTGCCTCCTATGACAAAGCTCTACAAATCAAGCCTGATTTTTCTCCTGCGTGGAATAATCGAGCCAATTCTCTTGTAGACTTAAATCGTCTTGTCGATGCTCTTGCTTCCTATGACAAGGCTCTACAACTAAAACCAAGTGATGCTGATACCTGGAGCAACCGCTCAGTTGTCCTGAGAAAATTAAATCGTCCCCAAGAAGCACTCGCTTCCACGAATAAAGCGCTTCAGATTCGGGCAAATGAGCCAAATATTTTGATCAACCACGGCATTTCGCTTGGAAGAGTAAATCGTTATGAAGAAGCACTTGCCTCTATTGATAAAGCACTTAAAATTCAATCTAGTGTCGTGGGAATGTATTATCGCGGCTATATTCTTGATGAAATGAAGAACTACGAGCAAGCGATCGCTGCTTACGACCAAGTGATTGCCAGCGATGCTAAGGCTTCGCACGTCTGGCACAATAAAGGAGTGTCCCTGGCAAACTTGCAACGTAACGTTCAAGCGATCGCCGCCTATGATAAGGCGATTAAAATCAATAATTACTTCTCAGAGCTGATCGACCTCAATGCCGCTGATTCTTGGTACGCACGTGGTCGAGTACTCTACACCATGAAAAGATATCCAGAAGCGATGAGTTCTTTCGATCGCGCGATCGCCCTGCGATCGGATTTTGGCGATGCAATTAAAGCTCGAAATGTTGCCCAACAGCAGATAAAATAATTGAGTAATGGAAAAATCTAATCGCCACTATAAATTGACTTTTGCTCAGCTGGCTTGGCCAATGGCAGCCATTGGGTTTGCAGGCTTTTTTTTGGCCAGCATGTTTTTGGCGTATAACGGTAAATTGCCATCAACATTAACCCAAAATGACAAACTCGCCCATTTTATTTTGTATGGAATTGCCGCGTTCTTGGGACATAAAGCGCTTTGCCATCGCCATATTTCGATAATGGGCTTCTTCCTGCCGCTGTTCCCCTTCCTGTTTTCGTTATTTACCTTGGGCGAAGAGTTGGCGCAATCCTTATCTCCAAATCGCAGCTTAGATCCTATGGATTTAGTCGCTAGTTTTATTGGAATTGCGATCGGTTATCGATTAGCAGAGCGAAGTAAATTGAGATAAATATTGAGAGTTCTAAGAATGCTATCTTCTTCGATCTCTTTTCTGCTTAGAGAGTTTAGCCCTTGTCCCTCGCCATAGAATTGCCAGAAAAATAGCAAGAATTATTAATATTGGTAGCGCCCCAAAAGAGGGGGAAGGAAGCACAATGGCCATGACTACTGCGCCATAGCAAGAAAAGAGAAACCAGCCAGAAATCAATACCCACCAGGGTATATTCCCGCCTGCAAAACCTCTAGCCATCCTGCCTTCAAGATGTATCCATCCCATTGGATCGTATGGAGAAGGGATTTTTTCTTGATATGGAGACTCAGATTTAGTAGGAACTTCTACAAAAAGCCTATCCTCCTCTGAGCGATTATCTTCAAAAAATGGTTTGTATTTGTCATCTACGCTCATTTCACCACTCCTGCCGAGTATAAAAATTGCTAACAAAGAAGGATGGGTGACCTGGGATTCGAACCCAGAACCGGCGGATTAAGAGTCCGACGCGCTACCATTGCGCCAGTCACCCCAAAATGTTTCCAGTTTTTCAGTATATCAAAGCAAAGTGCTTTTGTAGCAAGTCAAGATACTAAGTTTTCCCTAAAACCCGAATTTATAGCTAAAGTCTAGATCTTAGGACTGATTCTAATTGGGGGTTTGGGGACAATGCCGCCAACTCCGTCCTAACCTAATTGGCGATCGCTATACCGTTCGAAACTCATGCCAAATCTTTGTAAAAAATTGCAGGCCACCCCCCCTAAACTACTTGAAGAAGCGGGCTTTGAGGCATTCTTTAGTCATCTTTAGATCGCTTTAGCTTTGAGCCAAGCGCTTGAGTGCTTGGGCGACGATGAGGTATTCCTGCTAAGCTGAACGTTAGGTAACGATGGCAACTCAGAAAGCTAGGATCTGGCTCCTAGCGTACATAATATTTGTCATGCCTGCTGCTGCCTAGACTCAACCCCAATCCCGAAGATTATGATAACTGCTCTCTCCCGCGATCGCGTAGATTTTGTCGCACCAACCATACATACGTTAGCCAATGGGGTCAGAGTCATTGCCGAACAGGTGCCAGTAGATGCCGTTAACCTCGATATTTGGCTTGATGTTGGCTCTGCGATCGAAAATAATGAGATCAATGGCATGGCGCATTTCCTGGAGCACATGATTTTTAAGGGGAGCGATCGCCAGTCTGTGGGAGAATTTGAGCGTGTCGTAGAATCAAGAGGCGGCAATACCAATGCTGCCACCAGTCAGGACTATACTCATTACTACATTACGGTTGCGCCCCATGACTTTGCAGAGTTAGCCCCATTGCAGATCGACCTGGTACTAAATGCCAGTATTCCTGATACTGAGTTTCAAAGAGAGCGCCTCGTAGTTTTAGAAGAAATTCGTCGCAGTGACGATAACCCCGATCGCCGAATTTATCGCCATACATCTGAGATGGTTTACCAGAAATTGCCATATCGTCGCCCAGTATTGGGCCCATCTGAGGTGATCGAAAACCTGACATCCTCGCAGATGCGTTCGTTTCATCAAAAGTGGTATAGCCCTGAAAATATTACTGTAGTTGTGGTCGGTAACTTACCAGTTGCTCAGATGATTGATGTCGTAGCTAAGGCTTTTGAGCAATATACAAGTTCTAGTACGCCCGAACGCCAAACACTTCAACCAGAAATGCCATTTACCGAGATTGAACGGCAGCAGGTAATCGATGATAGTTTACAGCGATCGCGTCTAGTCATGACATGGCGAGTACCAGGATTACGCAATCTTGAGCAAACCTACCCCCTTAATATCCTCGCTAGTATTTTGAGTGGCGGTCGGACTTCTCGATTAGTGAAGGATCTGCGCGAAGAAAGGCGTTTAGTCGATCGTATTTCTGCTGGTAACTCGACTCAAACATGGCAGGGGACATTTCAAATTGCCGCAAAATTGCAGTCCGAGCATATTTCCGATGTAGAACTAGCCGTCAGAGAACATCTGCAACGTTTGCAAGATGAACCAGTTACAAATGAAGAGCTAGAAAAAATTCGTACACAAGTTTCGAATCGGTTTGTCTTTGCGAATGAGTCACCTCGCGATCGTACTGGTATCTACGGTTACTACGATCGCGTAGTTGGCAACCTAGAAGAAGCATTGAATTATCCGGAACGAATTAATTCAGTCACAGCCGCAGAGATTCAGTCTGCTGCACGCCAGTACCTTAGCCCAAATGCCTACGGCATTCTGGCAATAATGCCAAATTGAACACATAATTAAGCCCAATAAGCTATACAAATTGTTAAGTTAAACGACTTTTTTTTGCAGGGAACCTAGGATGGACAACAAGGCTCAATTTATCAACTTAAGGCTTATCGCCCACAATGACATACGATGATGTCCTGGAGTTTTTGCACTCTATTGGTGTGTTGGATCAGCTCAGCAATATTCAGGAACTGGTATTTCAGTCTTCCTGGGAAAGCATAACCTATGCGAAGATGGCCGATCGCTGTAGTTACGATGCTGAATATATTAGGCATGTTGGTTCTGAATTTTGGAAGCAACTTTCTAAGGAAATCGGCACTAAAGTAACCAAAAAAAACTGTCGGGCTGTTCTACGTCAAATTGCGAAGGATTCCAGCTTTAAAATTAGCAAAAGTAACCTTCAAGTTGTTCTCCAGGGGCAAGTGCTTAGAGATAAAGCATACAGTGGCCTAAATTTTACTGATGAGCTAAATGTTCGCAATTCATCTAATCTCGCATCTCCTCAAGTTCACAGTCAGAATAAAAATCAAACTTGGGTAGAGCCTACTCAGACTAAATTATCGCCTCACACAGATTGGGGTGAAGCGATAAATGTCTCGATTTTCTATGGGCGGACAGTTGAACTAGTAAGATTAGAGCAATGGATTATTGGCGATCGCGAACATCACCATTGCAGTATGGTGGCAATATTAGGCATCGGGGGTATTGGTAAAACCTCCTTATCTGTGAAGCTCGCTAAGCATATCCATCAAGATTTTGATTATGTGATTTGGCGAAGCTTACGCAATGCTAAGCCATTACAAGAAAACCTGGCTGAGATTATTGATTTCTTATCCGATCGCAAAGAGATTAACCTGCCCAAAAATTCAGAAGATAGAATCGCTCGCCTGATCAATTATTTGCAAAAGCACCGCTGCCTGATTGTATTAGATAATTTCGATACCATTTTGCAGACTGGGAATATTTCTGGTCAATATCGACAAGGATATGAAGACTACGGCCAATTCTTGCAGCAAGTGGGAGAGATTTCCCATCAAAGTTGTTTGGTCATTACGAGCCGCGAGAAACCAAGGGAAATAGAGGCTCTCCAAGGCGAAATCATGCCCGTTCGCACCATTACGCTCCAAGGGCTAAACTTAATGGAAGGAAAACGTGTCCTCAATGCCACAGGTTTGGCTAGCTCTAAAGACGAAGCTAGTTTCCTAGTCAAGAGATGTAGTGGCAATCCCTTGATGTTAAAAATTCTCGCTTCATCAATTCATGATTTATTCAACGGTGACATCAACAGCTTCTTACAGCAAAAGGTAACAATCTTTAATGGGGTCAGGCAGCTTTTAGAGCGTCAGTTCCAGCGATTAACCGATTTGGAAATCCAAGTGATGTACTGGTTAGCAATCAATCGAGAGCCAATCTCTCCCGATCGGTTGCAATCCGATATTGTCCCCTCTCCATCAGGTTCGAACCTGCTAGAAGCTTTAGTATCACTTGCAGGAAGATCTTTGATTGAAAGAACCTCAGAAGGTTTTACGCAGCAGCCTGTCGTCATGGAATACATCACAGATAAGCTGATTGAAAATATATCCTCAGAGATTATTGAATCAATAGTTCCTGGTATTCCTCTATCATTTACGCCACTAAAAAACTTTGCGCTAGTGAAAGCAACTGCCAAAGACTATGTGCGTGAAAGTCAAATTCGATTAATTTTAGTACCTCTCATTCAAATTGCGATCGCCCAATTTGGAAGTAAACAAGCACTCCTTAAGCACTTGCTTGAGATCGTAAATCAGCTGCGATCGCACCCTCCTAGACTCCAAGGCTATATCACAGGCAATATTATCAACCTGATCGTCCATCTTTGCAGCGATCTGACCAACCTTGACTTCTCACATTTGACAATCCGTCAAGCTTATTTAAAGGAAGTAACCCTCCACGGGTGTAATTTTAGCTATGCCGATGTTAAAGAATGCGTGTTTGCCGAATCTTTGGCTAGCATCATAGCGGTTGCCTTCAGCCCCGATGGCAAACTATTAGCAACAGGTGATTCAACTGGTCAAATCCAAGTTAGGCAGATTTCAGAAAGTAAACAACTGTTTACTTGTAGAGGTCATAGTGGCTGGGTGTGGTTTGTTAGATTTAGTCCGAACAATCAAATCCTGGCGAGTTGCGGGCAAGATCACTCGATTAGACTATGGGATGTCAGTACGGGGGAATGCATTAGGATGTTAGATGGGCATGTCAGTATGGTTAATAGTATTGACTTTAGTCCCGACGGACAAATCTTGGTAAGTGGTTCGGAGGACGCTGAGATCAAATTATGGTATGTAGCAACGGGAGAATTGCTAAGCATATTGTTAGGTCATATTAACCGAGTTTGGACAGTAACTTTTAGTCCTAACGGCCAAACTATTGCCAGTGGAGCAGAAGATCGAACGATCAAGTTATGGGATGTTAAGACAGGTGAGTGCGTTAAAACTTTACAAGGACACTTGGGTTGGGTGAGAGCGATCGCTTTTAGTCCTGACGGTAATTTGCTTTATAGTGGCAGCGTCGATCGCACTGTGAAGTTATGGGATGTGCATACTGGCGATTGTCTCGGAACACTACTGGGACATGATAATGCTGTGGCTTCAATTGATGTCAGTCCCGATGGCAAACTACTAGCAAGCGGTAGTTACGATTGTACTGTGAGGCTATGGGATGTTATGACTGGGCAATGTGTCAGAACGCTACAAGGGCATACCCAATATGTTTGGTCAGTTGCCTTTAGTCCTGATGGAAAAACGCTAGTTAGCGGTGGAGATGACTATGCCGTAAAACTATGGGATGTAATTAATATGCAATGCCTAAAGACAATCCAAGGGCATAGCAATGAATTGTACAAGATCGCGTTTTGCCCTAACAAGCTTATACTCGCCAGTGGGAATGAAGACAAAACTGTAAAACTGTGGGATATCAATACGGGGCAGTATAGAACGCTAAAAGGTCATAGCAATCGCGTCTTTTCTGTTGCCTTTAGCCCTGATGGCACAATACTCGCAAGTGGTAGTAGCGATCGCACAATCAGACTATGGGATTGGAGTAAAGATACCTCTTCCAAGACCTTAGCAGGTCATGAGAGTTGGGTTTGGTCAGTTGCCTTCAGTCCTGATGGCAAGATGCTCGCAAGTGGCAGCTACGATCGCACAATTAAATTTTGGGATATTAGTACGGGCACATGCCTAAAGACACTACAGGACCATACCGCATCCGTTCAGTCAGTTGCCTTCAGCTTTGATGGCAAACTTTTGGCGAGTGGCAGTGATGACCAAAGCATGAAGCTATGGGAAGTTGCTACTGGTAAATGTCTCAGAAACTTTCAGGAAAGCAGTCATCGTATTTGGTCAGTTGCCTTTAGTCCCGATGCCAAAAACATCGTTACAGGTGGAGACGATCGCATTATCAAACTATGGCAAACTTCTAGTGGTGAGTGCTTGAGAAGGATGGAAGGACATGAGAACGAGGTTTTATCAACAGCATTTAGTAAAGATGGTAAAACCCTAATTAGTACCAGTGCTGACAAAACTATTAAATTGTGGAATGTAGGTACTGGAGAGTGCATCAGAACGCTCTTGGGCCATGAAGCCTGGGTGAGTTCTGGCATATTTAGTCCTGACAATCTGACGCTTGTTAGTTGCAGTATTGATGGAACCATTAAGCTGTGGGATACATTAACGGGAGAATGTCTAAAAACACTGCGATCGCCTCGACCTTATGAAAACATGGATATTACTGGAATTAATGGTTTGACAGAAGCTCAGGAAAACACGCTAAAATCGCTCGGAGCTATAGAAATTTAGTGACTTTTTAGGGAAGACTTGATAGGGTAGGGTTTGTATGGCTATGCGATCGCGATCGCAAGCAAAGCCCTGACCACGCCCTAAAATATATAGATTGTATGGATAGCTAGATAATGAGCCTAAATCTGTCCTGTAGTTTAAGTGATCGCGCCCTTGACGGCTCCCAAAGTGGTGGCCAGCAACGTCAATTAGCAATCAGGGTATCAGCAATTAATGATGCCCTGTCTAGTAACGCACCCCTTAACCTTTGCTTAGTATTGGATCGTAGCGGTTCTATGGGAGGAAGACCGCTAGATACTGTCAAAGCAGCAGCTAGAGATTTAATCGATCAAATGCATTACACCGATCATATAAGCGTAGTTGCCTTCGATCATAAAGCCAAGGTTGTGGTTGAAAATCAAACCCTAGATCATCCTGAGGCGGTTAAAGATAAAATTCAGGAATTGAAGGCTTCAGGTGGAACCTGCATCGATGATGCCATTAAGCTAGGATTGCAAGAGCTGGGTAAAGGCAAAGAGGGGACAATCGGCCAAGCATTTGTACTTACCGATGGCGAAAATGAGCATGGAGATAATGAGCGCTGTCTCCAATTTTCTCGTCTCGCCACAGAATACAACATTACTCTGCACTCTCTAGGGTTTGGAGATAACTGGAATCAGGACATTTTAGAGCAGATTGCCGATGCTGGTGGCGGTACGATGGCCTATATCCCAACCCCAGATCGGGCTTCTGATGAATTTAAGCGCTTGCTCCGCCGCGTGCAGTCAGTTGGCCTCACTAATGCCCATTTACTGCTCGAATTATCTCCTAACGTCCGCCTTGCTGAACTTAAGCCGATCGCTCAGGTTGAACCCGATGCGATCGAGTTGCCCATGCAATCAGAAGGCAATCTCGTGGTAGTCAGGTTGGGGGATCTGATGACATCTGCCGAGAGGGTGGTAGTAATTAACCTTTACATCAACGCAAATTCACCTGAAGCTTTGCCGGGCGATCTGCCAGATACAATAAATATTCTCACGGCCCAAATTCGCTACGATCGCCCCAGTGATGGCAAAACAAGCTTACTTTCAGATCCTGTTAGGGTGGAAGCAGAGTTAGTTAAAGATTTTCATACACATCCAGATCCACAAGTACAAAATTATGTACTAGCTCTGGCAAAATATCGACAGACACAGCTAGCTGAAGATAGACTCAAACAAGGCGATCGCACAGGTGCCGCTACGATGCTACAGTCAGCAGCTAAGACGGCTTTGCAAATGGGCGACCAAAAAGCGGCAACCGTTTTACAAAATAACGCGACAAGGCTACAGTCAGGTAACGATCTGAGCGAGGCTGAGCGTAAAACTACTCGTATCATTTCCAAAACTGTGCTGCAAAAACCTGCCAACGAATAGCCAATGATTAATTGTCCTAGTTGTTCTCATCAAAACCCCGACAACGCAACTCAATGCGAAGCTTGTTTCACGCCTCTACCTGTTGTTACCACAATCGACTGTCCGAGTTGTTCTACACCCGTGCAATCGGATGCCAGCTTTTGCGGTCACTGTGGTTTTGATCTGCGTGCCTCAGAACAGGAAGTGCCTGCCATACCTGCACCAAACGCTATTCCCGAACCGAAGATTGCAGGCGAAGACATGTCAACTTTTGCTGTAGACCCAGCTGCAGGTGCTGCTAAAGTAGCCGCATCTTTGAAACCACCAGAGTTTTTTGCTGCCCAGAAAACAGAAGTGAGTCCGTCTGCATCTCTACCACTGTCTGAACCAATACCTGAACCAATTCCCGAGCCAATTCCCGAGCCAATTCCTGAGCCAATTCCTGAGCCAATCTCCGAACCGATACCTGAACCAATTCCCGAACCAAAATCTGGTTCTATGCCTGTTGCTTTTCAAACTCTTCTACAGCAACCTGCCTCCTTACTGCACGTCCAAACCAATGTAAAGTTAGAACTTCCTGCTAATTTGCAAGTAGTTCACATTGGTAAACCTAACAATATGATTCCACCAGATATTGATGTATCTGGCTTCCCTGACTCTGACATTGTCTCCCGCGTGCATGGTGATGTTCGCGTTGAAGGTAATGCCTACTACTTTGAGGATACTGGCAGTTCTAACGGCACCTATATCAACAATGTTCCCCTTGCTAGTGGCAATCGTCATCGGCTACAAGCAGGCGATCGCATCTCGTTGGGGAAAGGAGACAAAGTTAGTTTTGTATTTTACGAATCCCAAGGAGCATCCTAAGGGTAGATATTGAGCATTTAAGGCTTTTAGAGGCGGTCGCCAATGCCATACTAATAGATAGGCATTTGACTTGCCAGTAATTTATAGACGCAATTTTTGACATGTATACCATTGAGCTAACTCTGAAAGGAAATCCCATAGTTTTGTCGGTCCAACGCAAAGATCCAGAATCTGCGGAAAGCCTTTACAAAACGATATTGGCCGCAATTAGTCCTAATAGCAATATTGTTGTTCTGGAATTAACCTGCGAGAAGCAAGAAGATAAAAAGCTAGCAATTCTCACTAGCGAAGTTTCAGCAATTCAGATCTCTGAAAAAACAGGTGCTTCTGCTAACCTCGGTGCGGGTTTCGTGCGAAATTAGTCCGCATGGCCACAAACATACCTGTAGCAACAAGTGCGATCGCCGTCCAGGAACTCACCTTTGCCTGGGACTCAGGTGAGACTGTCCTGGATAAATGTACTTTAAACGTACCGAAAGGTGAATTTTGGATGCTACTAGGCACTAATGGTAGTGGTAAGTCTACGCTCTTAAAACTATTAGCGAACTTGTTAGTGCCAAAGTCTGGCAACATTTATATTAGTCATCCTGTGGGGTTTGTCTTCCAGAACCCCGATCACCAGCTAGTTATGCCTACAGTTGGTGCGGATGTTGCTTTTGGCCTAGTAGCTGAGAATCTCTCATACCTCAGTACCCAAATACGTGTAGATCAGTCACTTAGTGCGGTTAGCCTGGATGGTTTTCAACGCCGACCTATTTATGCTCTTAGTGGAGGTCAAAAACAGCGTGTGGCGATCGCAGGGGCGATCGCGCGTCATGCCGAAGTATTACTTTTAGACGAACCAACAGCTTTACTAGATGGGGATAGTCAGATCGATCTAGTTGCCTCCGTCAGGCGATTAGTTAAGGAAAAATCTCTCACTGCTTTGTGGGTAACCCATCGCCTGAATGAATTAGATTATGCCGATGGTGCTTTTCTTTTGCAAAACGGTAAAGTAATCGACCAGGGCGATCCATTGAGATTGAAAAAGATGCTAGAAAGCGAGGGAGAGGCATTAACCTGATTGGTTAATCTACCAGCCCATCGTGCCTGGCTCTCCTTTAAATGGCCCTACAATATCCTTAGTAATCCAGCCGCCATAGAAACCACCTGGCTGTGGTTCTACTTTCTCATCATCGACGTAGCAGGCATCCATGAGTTGTGGGTAAAAGGCAACACAATCCATAATTGTGGAGAAGCTATCGGTAGGACTGGGATAAAACCAGGCAACATTCTGACATTGTTTCTCATTGACAGATATGGAATAGTATCCCGCTAGTCCCTTCCATTCGCAAAAGCTAGATTGTGGCGATCGCACGAGATATTCCATGCGGATATCTTCTGGTGGGATGTAATAAACGGGTGGATGACTGGTTTCCAGCACCCGTCTGGCATTATGGGTATCTGCGATCGCAACACCATTAAATATCACCTGGATGTGCTTGGTAGATATTTCTAGGCGCGGCGGACGGGGATAATCCCATACAGATTCTTGACCGTCTTGCGGGGGAATAGGTTTGGAGCTGCTAAACATTTAGTGAAATTTTTAATAGTTAGAATATTGCTAAGATTACTGCCTTCCTGCACAGTATATATTTTAACCTTCAGCGCTTCAGCCTCATTGCTACTGTTGCCTTAACTCTAGCTTCACTGTAGAGTTAAAGTCGTGATCGAGTTTGGTCTTTAGATCCCTTAAAGTAAGTAACAATAGCAAGGGTGCTAAAAGCAATGCATATATTTGTGGGATGACGAATAAAGTATCGGACAATCGAGGATTGATCTGTGGGTTTATCCTGAATGAGCAAGCCCCAGTTGAACACCTACTTTGGGATGCGGCATCTCAAGCATTTACTAATAAGGCTACGATGTGGCTGCACTTCAATTTAGTTGATTCCCGTGCGCGAAACTGGATAGCTAAATGCGATCGCATCCCAGAACTAGCCAGAGAGACGCTACTTTCTAATAGTTCTCGTATCAGTTTGGAAACAGTTGAGAATGGCATTGTTGGGGTTTTAGGCGATCTGCATTATGAATTCTCTGACGATCCAGATGAACTAGGTTTACTTCAGGTTTATATTGACGATACCTTTATAATTACTGGACGAACGCATCCGCTCAAAGTAATCGACCGAATGCGTCGAGAGCTGATGGATGGTGAATGTGTCGAAACCCCAATCCACCTATTGGTTCATCTCCTGGAACATGTGACGGAGATTTTTAGTACTGAAACCATATTTTTAAATGACAAGGTTGATAATATCGAAGACGGTATTTTGAAGGAGTGGTTGCAAGGGGAAGCTGGAGAACTGGGCCGCTTGCGTCGCCTGCTCGTGCGGCTGAGGCGACATGTCAGTGCCGAACATAACGCACTATTTTATGTCAGTAAGCGTATGCCGAGTTGGTGCAGCGAGTCCGATCTTTTATTACTGCAACAGGCGATCGAGCGATTAGATTCGGT
>JANMRU010000404.1:0-4186 GCA_031388585.1 Pseudanabaena sp. SOY_30_concoct_251
CAAAATCAAACAGGCGTACAGCAAAATGCAACCGGGCGATATCGTGGCGATCGCGACCAAAATTAAGGGCTTAGACTTTACACATACTGGGTTGGTTTATCGCAACAGCGATCGCAGGATTGGACTAATCCACGCCTCACCTAGCGGGGCTGTCAAGGTTTCCCCCGACTTGCAAACCTACGTTAACCAGGTTAAAGACCAAGCAGGCATCGTACTAGTACGCCCTGTCGATCCGCGTTAATTACCTTTTCCACCAGAGGAATAAACCAAAGAGACCTACAGGCAAGCTAATCGCGCCAAGCGCGATCGCGTCGATATCAGACACCGTTAGAGAATGATTGGCGATCGCGGGAATGTATGGGCCGCCATATTTAATTACGGCCGAACCAAGCGCCGACAGCACCATCACCTTCAGCACGAATAGGATCTGCGATCGCATGTTAGCCTCCGATCCCCAAACGTTCGGCTACTACCGATGTCATCGGCAAAAGCGTTACCAGCATCCAAAACAGTGCAAATAAACCTAAAGCATCGCGATCGCCATCTAGCTCAGATATTTCGTTCAGCATCGGGCGCTCTAGATCGCGCAGCAGCACCAGGATAATGCATCCCCAATAAAGGGCAATGGAATTAATCAAGGCCGCGATCGCCAGGAAAATTAATGTGGAGATCGTAGTCCAACCCGCTGTTTTACGGCCATACACCGCCTGCACAATGCGACCACCATCAAGTTGCCCCGCAGGCATCAGGTTAATCGCCGTAATTACTAGGCCAATCCAACCCAGAATTACCAGGGGATGGATGGATACTAATTCGATGCTAAGCAGGTTTCCCATAATTAGCTTAGCCAAACTGCCTACTAGGACTGAAGCTTGGAAAATTTGGCTTGGAATTTCAACACTACCCACGCGATCGGCTGACAAGAATAACCCCACAATCAAAAGTGTCAGGGATAATAAGCCACCAGTAATCGCAGGTGCAATGCCGATATCAAATAAGACTTGGCGATTGGGCAAAGAAGAGCAGATGCGGCTGAATGCCCCAAAAGAACCTAACTGGAGGGATGGCAGAAAAGAAGGCCAGGTTAATCTGACATTGTGTTTGCTAGCTATCCAGCGCAGAGACAGTTCGCGACAGCCCAAGATTGTTAAAACACCAAATGCAAACGGCAGTGTCGCTAAATATTGACCGGGGTTTTGGGAGAGGTCGATTTCCTTAAGCTGTCCACCCAGTGACATCGCTGTATATATATTAGCGATCGCCAGAATAACGATCAGGACTTTCTGTTGAATGGTCATGACAAACCGGTTGGTATTGCTAGGTAAAACAATCACAACAGGCTTTTTCTCTTGGCCCTCAACTAGAAATAGCTCATATTTATCGCCAAGGCGACCGCGCAGCGATGCAGATAGCTTTTGATGTACTTCGTTGGGGTCACCCCGCATATTGCCTCTAAACACAACTCCTTGCATGTATGGAATCGTCTCTGTGGCATAGAAAGTCTCAATCCCAAAGATTCCCTGAACTGCTTTGAGGTCTTCCCCAATTTTTGATTTAGGCTCTGATATCTGAGGTTTTACTTCAGCTAATCCAATAGGTTTGAGTGATGGATCTGGCGTTTGTAGTGATGTTGGTGGTGGGGTTTGAGGCTTTTCCGTTAATGCTACTTTACGCATCTGTTTGCCAATTAGAATATACGTCACTGTCGATATCAACAGGAGCAACAGGAGCATGGCAAGGCTGATAAATGCTCCTGACAGAAATAGGCCAAAATAGGCTAGCCAGGGAAGCAGAAGCGCTAATAGCTGAAACCAGGACAAAACAGCCAGCTTCCCAAGTTTACGGGCGCGATACAAGCCCCATCCCAGTAACGAAAGCGAGATCGCAAAAACTGCAAGCGGAATAATTGGAATAATTGAAGTTGATGCCATCAGTAATACGATCTAGTTCCCATGAGATCCTAGCCTATCACCGAACTGGGTTATCAATACCTGCATTACATAGTCTTTAAATTCTTGTTGAAACCTTTCAGGGGCATAGCGCAAGGCATTTGTACGACAAAACTCAGGCTGGATTGATTTTTCGTGCTGCTCGAATGTGGCGATCGCCTCCTTAATACTTTCGACATTTTGCGTGTAGAAGAAAACTCCCGTAGGTCGATCTAGTGGCTTGGCAGCATTAACGGCACGTACCGTTTCTAATGCCCCACCCTTACCAAAAGCAATTACTGGCGTACCGCAAGCCTGGGCCTCGACCACGGTGATGCCAAAGTCTTCCTCGGCGGCAAATATAAATGCTCGAGATCGCTGCATATATTGCTTGAGAACATCTGGCTGCTGGTAACCTAGCAACGTAATGTTAGAACTGAGTTTGGCTTTCACCTTATCTAAACCAGGCCCATCCCCGATTACAATCAATTTTTTGTCAGGCATCTGGCTAAATGCTTCCACAATTAGTTCGACTTTTTTATATGGGACAAAACGCGAAGCGGTAAGGTAAAAATCCTCTTTGGGGCGATCGGTAATGGGTGTAAATGTAGCCACATCTACGGGCGGGTGAATAACTTTGGCTGCACGGCGATATACCTTATGAATGCGCCTAGCAATAAATTCCGAGTTTGCCGCAAACGCATCGACCCCGTTAGCTGTGCGAGCATCCCAGATCCGAATTTGATGCAGGAACCATCTTGCCAACCAACTTTTTATGCCGCGATCTAAGCCAGATTCTTTGAGGTACTGGTGTTGCAGATCCCAGGCATACCTGATCGGCGAATGCACATAGGAAACATGTAACTGATCGGGGCCTGTGAGTACTCCCTTCGAGACCGCGTGATTGCTTGAAATAATCAGGTCATAGCTGGAGAGATCGAACTGTTCTACCGCGATCGGCATTAGCGGTAAGTACTGACGATATTTAGTCTGTGCCAGGGGTAACTTCTGAATAAATGAAGTCTGAACGGGTTTGTTTTGAATAAACCCTCGCAGTTGCGGCGGCAAAAAATCGACTAGAGCAAACAGATCTGCTTGTGGGAATAGCAGCAGAATTTGCTCTAGGACTCTCTCTGAGCCAGAATAATCCACTAACCATTCATGTACTACAGCGACACGCAGATTATTTAGCATTGATATCTATCGGTTCTAGTTAAGGAAGCCAAGAACTCAAGTTCTTGGCTGAAAGCTAAAGTCAGCTGAAGCAGACTGAAGAATATTAAAAGCAATTCTATTTCACCAAGTTTAATGAAAAAAATATTTGGTTCTGTCTGTATATTTTGAGGAATATAGCGATCGCCAATTAGGTTAGGACGGGGGCTGATTCTAAATTAGTTTGTGCTCAAGAAAATCACCGATACCTCTTCCCTTGAGAGAGGAAGAAATCAGAAAATTTCTTAGCCTGTGGTCATAGTGAGTCGGGTTTAGAGTTCGGTGTGGGCGGAGTTGTTGCCGATGGTTGTGGGCTTGGCGAGTTATTAGGTTGGCGGGAAGCATCCCGAGATGGATCGTTTGATTGTGGCTCTGACTTATTTGTACGCTCCAGTTGCGCAACTCGTTGAGCTGACAGCCCATCAGTTGATGTACCGAAATACCACAGTGCTGCCGCCGCTTCCGCCCGCGTTACTGATTTCTGCGGCTGGAATATGTTCGTATAGCCAAAACTTCGTCTAATATTCGAGAGATCGCCTGCAGAAAAATCAGCCAAAACTGCGCGTAGGGCTGGTGCTGCGATACGATCGCTATCCTGAAATCCCCAAGCTTGCTTAACCGCATCAGTAGTAGCCGTAGGTAACGGTCGTCTCAAATCTAGAGGTACTTTCCATAACACCAGATCTTCTCGGGTGAGGGGAGCATCGGGTTTAAATAAGTTATTAGCTTTGCCTGCATTGCCGTTATTAATTAATCCGGAACTAGCTAAACCTTGAATGATGCTGAAATCTGGGTCGGTAAGCGGGACATCACTAAAGATTGGCACTTCAGTTGTAGGTAGCGACAAGCGAATCTGACGACTAGGGTTATCGCGATATATACGATTGTTCGCATCAAATAGCCAGGCGGCATATTGGCGACGGGTAGCAGGTGCATTTGGCTCAAATTGACTACCCTCTTTTGGCCTCAGAATCCCTAGCCCAGTTAAATCCTGGATAAAAGGACGAAGAGGTGCAGGAATACTATCAAAATCGCTGAATTTACCC
>JANMRU010000422.1:0-14579 GCA_031388585.1 Pseudanabaena sp. SOY_30_concoct_251
TGGTAAAGGCCAGCGGTTTGTGTAAAAGCAACAGCGAAGCCCAAAGCCAAATCAAAAATGGTGCTGTGCGTTTGGATGGAGAAAAGCTACAAGATTTAGACCTAAGTTTTAGTTCTTCAGCAGAGCTACAAGGTAAGGTACTTCAAGTAGGTAAAAAGAAATTCCTGCGCTTGGTGTAAAAAAATGGAACAGATAGTTAACACAACATCTAATCTATCGCACCTTCTTTATATGACTGTGTCCTTAATTTGCTTTGGCTTTCAGCCAAAAATTTGAATTCTCAGGTGGCAATGCGCAAGTCGCATTAAGGTAACGTTTTAAGGAAATGTACCACGAGCGTCCAGACCTCGAACCCAATAAAGCTAACTAAAAACAAGAAAATTGCGATATTGAGGACACTTTTAAGTTTTGCCAACATTAAGTATTACCCGCTGGGAAGTGAATTTAGCTAAAAATAATCATATTCAGCATACTAGGCTTTGGTTCTGCCCAGTTATTTCCATAAAACTTCCTGGGAATTTGTTGATGCTAGTCTTTGGGTGAGAATGTTGCGTCCGCTTAGCAGACGCAACATTCTCAATTCTTTAGGAATACCGATAAATTTTAGATGAGGTAGACTTCTAGTAAAGTTAATAAGGAGAGCGATGATCGATCTGTATACTTTCACTACCCCCAACGGACGCAAGGCATCAATAATGCTTGAAGAGGTAGGACTAGAATACAATACGCATAAAATTGATATTTCCAAGGGCGACCAATTTACTCCAGAATTTATTGCGATCAATCCTAATGGCAAGATTCCAGCTATAGTCGATCGCGATCGCGGCAATACAGTATTTGAATCTGGGGCGATATTGATGTATTTGGCAGAAATAACAGGCAAATTCTTACCTACCGTTACCAAAGATCGGTTTCAGGTAATCGAATGGCTGATGTTTCAGATGGGTGGCGTGGGGCCAATGTTTGGGCAACTCAATCACTTTAAGCGGTATGCGCCAGAAAAAATTCCCTATGCGATCGATCGCTATACCAAAGAGACTATACGCTTATATGGTGTTTTGGATAAGCAATTAGAAAATCGCGAGTATATTTGTAGTGAATATTCTATTGCAGATATCGCGACATATCCCTGGGTAGCGATCTATGAGATGCAGGGCATGACTCTTGACGAGCACCCAAATCTGAAGCGTTGGGTCGAGACCGTAGGTCAGAGACCCGCCGTGCAGCGCGGCATGGTAGTACCTAGTTGAAATTAGCATAGTGCCTTCGATACCAACAAAAAACTCGGACGCGACTACAACTATAATAGTTGCGTCCAATTGCAAACTAATCTCCAATAGAAAATCCAAACTATGGCAGTTTTTTGACCTCACAGACGACCCTGATATTAAGATTTTCACCCCCGGGGAACTTACAGGGAGATCGGTACGTGGTTTAGGAGGCAATGATAGTATCGAAGGCTCATCGGACGCAGAAGAATTTAATGGGAATTCTGGTAATGACATCATCCTAGGGCGAGATGGAAATGACCTAATTCGAGGCGGCCAGGGAAATGATTCTCTTGCTGGCAATAACGGAGAAGACGTTCTCAATGGTAATGCTGGTGCAGATTTTTTGAACGGTGAGGATCAGAGTGATATTTTGCGCGGTGGACAGGGCAATGATGTTGTTGCAGGTGAACCTGGTGATGATATCTTGATTGGTGATCGAGGGACAGATCTACTCGTTGGAGGATCAGGAGCTGATATTTTTATTTTGAGAACTGATCCTTCTAGTAATTATTCATGGGATTATATTGCAGATTTTGATGTCAGCGAAAATGACAGAATTGGATTGACTGACGGACTAATAGCAAGAGATATTATATTTCAAGGAACAAGTAATATTTCGAGATCAAATCTTGGCTCGATTGCTCTGTCTTTCCCAGACTTAGTTACTGCAGCCGATCCAGATGGTGATGGCTTTCTGGTCGGAACTTATATTAAAACAGCAGATAATGTAATACTTGGTTTAGCGATCAATCGAACCCCAGGTGACCTTGTCGATCACTTTGTCAATGCAGATGAATTCCTCTCGTTTGGTTAGAGTTAGCGATTCTCTCCCATACTTTCGGCATATTCCCAACTGCACAAAAATCTCCTACGCAGTTAGATAGAAAGTTACTTTATCTAAATGGGTTCTAAAAGTAAGGATGGGTCAGGCGGATCGCCAACTAACTGATGTTAAGGTGGAATATATGAATGACTAACGGAGTCGTATGTTAGCACTTCGCCATCCTCGAATTAGCTTTCTCAATAGATATTCTAATCAATCACCCCACGGCTCAGGCGGTGGGGTGGTTGATTCTAACTACTAACCACCGATCGCCGATCGCTGATCGCTAATTTCTTCAGAATGCGATCAGCAATTTGACCGCTGGTTAAACCTAAATCCGCAAAGGATTCATTTGGTGATGCATGATCGACCAGAATGTCTGGTACGCCAATGCGATCTACTGGCACCAAAATCCCCTCATCCATTAATGCTTCCATTACGGCAGTACCAAAACCACCCATTGTGCAACCTTCTTCAAGTGTGAAGACTTTGCCAATGCGCTGGGCTAGCGGTGCGATCGTGTCAACATCTAGCGGTTTGGCAAATCTAGCATTAACTACAGTTGCTTCTACCCCATGCTCAAATAGGATTTCAGCTACCTGTGTTGCGGGATAAACCATAGAACCATAGGCGACTAGGAGGACATCCTTACCCTGGCGTAACACTTCGGCTTTGCCAATTGGTAAAGGTTGCCAACCTTCCGATTGCATAGGAACACCATAACCATTCCCGCGTGGATAACGCATCGCAATCGGTCCAGTGTGTTCTATCCCTGTAACAATCATCTGTTGCATTTCAGCCTCATCTTTCGGAGCCATCAGCACCATATTGGGCAGACAGCGCAGAAAGGCAATGTCATACATGCCCTGATGAGTGGGACCATCGGCACCCACAATTCCAGCGCGATCGAGACAAAGGAACACAGGAAGATTCTGAATGCAGATATCATGCACGATCTGGTCGTAACCGCGTTGCACGAATGTTGAATAAATCGCCGCAACAGGACGCATCCCCTCACAAGCCAGCCCTGCGGCAAGTGTGAGTGCGTGTTGTTCTGCAATGCCCACATCAATGTACTGGTCAGGCAGCTTGGTTTGCAGCTTATCGAGTCCCGTACCTGTCGCCATCGCAGCAGTAATGCCGATGATGCGTTTGTCTTTTTCTGCCAGCGAAATCAGGGTGTCGGCAAACACCTTGGAATAGCCAGGTGGCTTCGGCTTGCTTGGTGCGTCTGACTTACCCGTAATCAGGTTAAAGGAAGTTTGGGCATGATAGCCAACTTTATCCTCTTCCGCGTAGCTATAGCCCTTGCCCTTGGTGGTAGCAACATGAACCATCACTGGGCCTTTCAGCCTGTGCGCCACATTAAATGTGTCAATTAGCTCCTTGATGTTATGACCATCAATTGGGCCAATATAGGTGAAGCCTAACTCCTCGAATACGGCTCCTACCTTGTTCTGCACCATGGTCAGGATTTTGATATTGTCCTTAATTCGATCGAGTTCTGGACTAATCGATCCGCCGACAAAGGGCAGGTTGCGAATTTGCTCCTCTAAGTTATCGGTGATGAACTTCAAGGGAGGACTAAGACGCATACGATTTAGGTAGCGCGGGATCGCGCCAACATTTGGCGAAATAGACATTTCATTGTCGTTCAACACTACCAATAAATTAGTTTTGGGCAAATGCCCGGCATGGTTAATCGCTTCAAGTGCCATACCACCAGTCAGCGCCCCATCACCGATCACGGCGACAGATTTGAAGTTCTCACCCTTGGCATCGCGAGCGATCGCCATACCTAGAGCCGCAGAGATACTGGTAGAGGCATGTCCTGCACCAAAGTGATCGAATTTGCTCTCGCAGCGCTTCAGATATCCGGCCACCCCACTCTTTTGGCGTAGGGTATGAAAGTTTTTATAACGACCTGTTATCAACTTGTGGGGATAAGCCTGATGTCCGACATCCCATACCACCTTATCTCGATCTAGATCGAGAGTTTGGTACAAACCTAGGGTTAACTCTACTACACCTAGGCCAGGACCTAAATGTCCTCCTGTTGCAGCGATCGTCTCTAGATGCTTTTCACGAATTTCTCGGGCAATTGACTCAAGCTGCTGCACAGATAGACCATGCAGTTGGTTAGGATGGACAATTTCGTTCAGACGCATAAGGCTAATCTTAAAAAATTGATAATAGTTCTAGTCTACAAACAAATATCGTCTTAGAAAGCTAAATACTTAGGTTTAAGCTCAGCTTTGTAAAATCCAATGAACTCAATTATGGCAAGTTGTGGTTGTCAATAGTTCTATTACTTACCAAAGTTTTACAATTCCCAGGCTGGTAATGCCCAAGTGATATTGATTCCAGGGTGAGGATTAGCTCAAGCTAACTAAGCTTAGCGATATGCGCAGCAATGCGTTTGGCTGCTCCTGGAATACCCATGCGTTCTTGCCCGTTGCCGATCGCCTCTTGAAAACAATCGGGATCTTGCAGCAATTTGGCCATGGCCTCTCCGACTTGCTCTGGTTTATTCACTAAAAGTACCGAAGATCCGAGAAGGCAAGACTGCTCCTGGGCAAATTTACTAGTGAACTGCGGCCCTTGCCCCACAATCGTAATTACAGGTTTGCCAAGACCAACCAATTGTTCCGTCGCAGTACCTGCCATTGCTATGCCCAAATGACAGCCATGAAGGCAATCACCAAATCCTTGCAGGACTATTTGCAACCGAGTCACACCTTGAATGAATACGAGCTCGCCTATCTGCGTCCAGCCTTTTTGGGTTAGCAACTGCACCAACTTCTCTAGGTCAAGGGCTGAAGCGATCGCCGCCAAAAAGATGATTTTGTTCGCAATTACTCTAGCAACATTCTGCGCTGCCGTCAGCAGGCAGATCCAGTTTTCATAGGCTTCAGGCGGGCGGGAGCCTGGCAGCAGGGTCACGATCCACTCGTCCTCTTTAAGGTCGAAATCTAAACCTTTGGGTTCCAGGTTATCCATCATGGGATTACCCAAATGCAACACCGACATACCAGAAGTTTTATTTAGGGCATCAGCAGTGAGGCGATCGCGCACAAAGGAAGCCTTACAATGGCGACTGCGCATTAGCGATCGTTCCCACGGATAAAAATACGAACCTCCCCAGGGTTTGCGGGCACCTGGCAAAGTGCCATTGCGATCGCTCCAGTAATACTCGGACTTGGCTGTAGCCACAAACGCAAAATTACAGCCACCAAATACCGAAGGTAGCCAGGCAAAAAGCAAAGGTACGATGTCACCGACAGCCAGGACTAACCTTGCTTTAGTTCGGCTTTGCCTTGACCACTGCCACACAAACCTGAGCTGTTTACCAGTGAGTCCCGCTAAGCCCTGACGCATATCGCCCAAAAGAGGTCGCCCACCCATGCGCACGAAACCACCAGATGGCATATCTTGAGTAGCTTCTGCGATCGTGGGTAGGTTAGCACTATGGTATGCGTGTCCCATTCCCACGAGCGGTAGTGCCATGATTGATACACCGAGCTGCTCTAGCTCCAAGCAAATCGCCACAGCAATTTGATCTTCGCCGTGGCCGTTACTAATACAAAGAATCTCCAAAGTCTTGCGCCCGATTATCAGTTATGTACCCCAGAGCTTTTGGATGTTTTTCTCCAAACGCGCTTCTGCTTCTGTAAAGACTAGCTCTCGGTTATCTAGCATTTCACCTGGACTAAGTTCGAGCAGCTTAGTAGAAAGCGAAATACGACCGCGCGACTCGTCAACTTCCGTAATTACTGCCTGAATTTGATCGCCGATTTGAAATACATGGTTAATATCACTAACGTATTTTTGGCTGATCTCTTTAACGTGCAACATCCCCGAAACACCATCAAAATCGACAAAAGCACCAAATGGTCTGAGATTGCTTACTGTGCCACTAATCAATTGACCGCGAAATATCTTGCCCATCGCCGAAGCTCGCGCCGCCAGACGATGCGACAAAATTAGCTTATCGCGAGACTCATCAAGTTCGACAAACGTCACTGGCAAAGTTTTGCCGACTAGACCAGTCAGGTTATTTTTGTCAACCAGGTGCGATCGCGGGATAAAGCCACGAACCCCCTCAGCATCAACGGTTACACCCCCTTTATTTGTCCCTGTGACGCGGCAGTTGAAAGTTTGACCTTCTTCTTGATGAGATCGCAATGTCTCCCATGCCTGCTTGATTAACAGCTTGCGAATCGATAGCTTCACCTGTCCGTCAGCATCCTGATCGCCAACAATTACAAATTCCCTTTCTGAATCGATCGGTAATTTCTCCTCTAGATTGGCAGAAGAGCTTACCATTGCCTCATCTATGGGTAGAAAACCTGGAGATTTCCCGCCAATGTCTACATAAGTGCCAAAGCTATCATGGGATACAATTTTGCCTTTGACAATCTGGCCAGGATTGAACGCATAGTCATGCTTGGCAAGAGCATTGGCAAAATCATCAGCAGAGAAGGACTTAATAGTCTGTTTAGCATTCATGAGCGATCGTTCGGAATAGGGACTACAAACAGGACAAGGAATTGCAGCTGTGGAGCTGAGAGAATAACAGCTAGTATAAAGCCTGCCACAATAATTTGTGATGCACTAAACTAATAACAGTAAATCAAATCATATCGATCCATTTTGCCTCTGCTACAGTCTTTAAGCTAACGGCTAATAGCTAACCGCTAATATAGCAATCAGTTTTGGTTTATTTAGGGGTGAAGGGGTTCGGGGTTCCACCCTCCGTGGGTGCTGCACCCCCACACTCCCAACTTACAATTAATATAGGACTGCTATAGCTAAAGCAGAAAAATCAGAGCGGTGCGAATAATATACCAGCGATACCCTAAGGAGCGATCGGCAGTGAAGCCTTCTACAACTAAGCCTTTAGTGCGGCGATTTCAGGTTCTCATAGTTAGTTTGTTTGCCTGTCAAAGTTTAATTAGTGCACTGCCTCATCCAGCCAGTGCCGAAAAAGAAGCTGACGACAATAAACTTAGCTACACCGAATTTCTGCAAAAAGTTAAACGCAGTGAGGTCAAGAAAGTCGATCTCGATAGTAATGGTCTTACGGCTGAGGCTGAGCTAAAAAATGGGCAAAAATTAAATGTCGATCTGTACGCCCGTGATAACAATAGGGAATTAATTAAAATCCTGAGAGAGAAGAAGGTTGACACTGCGGTCTTACCGATCAAACAAACATCATTATTTTGGCAAGTGGCCAGTACCCTCGCTCTGCCAGTTTTTCTAATCTTGCTGCTATTTTTCGTACTCAAACGGGTTAGCAATGCTCCTGGGGGCCCAACCCAAACTTTAAACTTCGGTAAATCTAGAGCCAGATTTTCTCCTGAAGCCAAGACTGGCATTATCTTTGATGATGTCGCTGGTGTAGACTCAGCCAAGGAAGAGCTGCAAGAGGTTGTCACTTTTCTGAAGCAACCCGATCGCTTCACGGCCGTAGGTGCCAAAATTCCCAAGGGCGTTCTGCTGATCGGGCCACCTGGTACGGGTAAAACGATGTTGGCAAAAGCGATCGCGGGTGAAGCGGGAGTACCATTCTTCTCGTTATCCGGCTCAGAATTTGTAGAAATGTTCGTGGGAGTTGGAGCCTCAAGGGTTCGCGATCTATTTCATAAAGCCAAGGAAAATGCTCCTTGCATCGTATTTATTGACGAGATTGACGCAGTTGGCAGACAAAGAGGTTCGGGGATTGGCGGCGGTAACGACGAGCGCGAACAAACCCTTAACCAACTGTTGACTGAAATGGATGGGTTTCAAGGCAACACAGGTGTAATAATCATTGCCGCTACCAATCGTCCTGACGTGCTTGATAGTGCCCTACTGCGTCCAGGCCGTTTCGATCGCCAGATTATGGTGGACTATCCTAGCTATAGCGGTCGCCTAGAAATTCTGAAGGTACATGCCCGCAATAAGCGCATTGATGACAGCGTAGCCATTGAAACGATCGCGCGCCGCACGCCAGGGTTTGCAGGTGCAGATTTAGCCAACTTACTAAATGAAGCGGCAATCTTAACGGCAAGACGGCAAAAAGAAGCGATTACTGAGCTAGAGATTACCGATGCGATCGATCGCGTCACAATTGGCATGTCGATGAAACCCATGCTGGATAGTGTCAAAAAGCGCTTGATTGCGTACCACGAAGTTGGACATGCATTGGTCGGAACCTTACTTGAGGATGCCGATCCGCTCGATAAAGTTACAATTATTCCCCGTTCAGGTGGCATCGGTGGGTTTGCAAAAATTCTGCCGTCTGAGGAGATTGGACTGGAAACTCGATCTCAGATTATCGCCATGATTAAAGTGGCCTTAGGCGGTAGAGCTGCTGAAGAAGTCGTGTTTGGGTACGATGAGATCACTAAGGGTGCATCTGGTGATATTGAAAATGTAGCTAGACTGGCTAGGCTGATGGTAACGCAGTTTGGCATGTCCAGTTTGGGTCTGGTGGCACTGGAAAGTCAAAGTAATGAAGTATTTCTAGGGCGTGATTTTATTCCCAGAAATGAATATTCCGAAGAGATTTCCAGTCGCATCGACGAACAGGTGCGCAAAATCGCAAAGGAATGCTACGAACATGCCAGGCAAATTATCCTTGAGAACCGCACCCTATGCGATCGCTTGGTAGATATGCTGATAGAGATGGAAACCATCGATGGCGATGAGTTCCGCAAAATTGTGGCTGAGTACACCGATGTACCCGTGAAGGATCTTGCACCCGTTAAGTTTTAGCTGGGGATTGGTTCTTAAAGCAGCGATCGTGATCGCTGCTTTTTCATGTATAAATGCTTAAATTGTTAGTATCTCGCAGGTATTGCTTAAACATCAGGAAAAACGAAATATGATCGGCCAATTGCTAGATGGGCGTTACCGAATCGTGCGCAACTTGAGCGGGGGTGGCTTTGGTCAAACCTACGTGGCCGAGGATACTAAAATTCCTGGTAATCCCAGTTGTGTGGTCAAACACCTCAAACCCACCAATAGCGATCCTGGCTATCTGCAAATTGCCAGCCGCTTATTTACGGGCGAAGCTGAAACCCTAGCCAAATTAGGCAATCACGATCGTATTCCTCGTCTTCTCGCTTACTTTGAAGAAAATCGAGAGTTCTACCTCGTAGAAGAATTTGTGGCCGGACATCCGTTGGGAAATGAGTTTCAACCTGGACAGCGCTGGACAGAACGTCAGGTTATTGAGTTTCTTGATGATGTGCTAGCAACTTTGGAATTCGTGCACGGCAATGGCATGATTCACCGCGATATTAAACCCGATAATATTATTCGCCGCGAAGGCGATCGCAAATTTGCCCTGATTGACTTTGGTGCAATCAAGCAGATGCAAAATCAGTTGGCGACACAAATGGAGCCACTCAGCCCCACCGTAGCAGTGGGGACACCCGGCTATATGCCCACAGAACAAGCCCAGGGTAGACCTCGCCCCAGTAGCGACATCTACGCACTTGGTATGATTGCGGTACAAGCCCTCACAGGAGTCTCTCCACGCGAACTACGTGACGATCCCAAAACCGGAGAGATTAACTGGCAGCACCTAACATCGGTAAGCCCAGTTTTAGCAGCCGTTGTTACTAGGATGATTTCCTATCAATTCAAAGATCGTTACAAGACAGCAACAGAGGTCAGACAAGCCCTTAATCAACTTACTTCTGGCTATCAAGACCTCCAGCCGCCTACAGTCGAACCTCTAGCCCCGACTGAGGCATCCTTCCCACCTACACAAGTTAATCCCCAGATTACACCCACTATAGAAACCGTAGCCAGGCCGCCAAGCTCCGCTCCTCAACCTTCAGGATATCCTAAAGAGCAAAATATTCCCGTCTACCCAACTTCCCCACCAACTTATCAACCACAAGCAGGTCAGCCAGTCCAGCAGTTTTCTTCCAATCCTCCAAATTTCCAGTCAGATTCCCAATCACGTGATTCACCCCGCCGCCAAAATGGCTTGGCGATCGCCCTGGCATCAGTAGGACTGATTGCTGCTGTCGGGATTGGCGCTCTGCTGGCAGCCAGAGGTTTCCCTCCCATAGGCAACAATTCTTCTCCGCCCCTTCCCCCCACCACACAAACAACCGAAACTCCAACCGAAACTCCAGTCGAAACTCCAGCCGAAACTCCAGCCGAAACTCCAACTGAAACTCCAGCCGAAACTCCAACTAGCTCGACCGATACTACTCAAGCCACAGCTTTGACAGAAGTAGAAGCAGTAGAAAGAGTCAGACAGTTAGTTGAGGGTAAGCAAAAATTATTTGCCCCTCCCTTCGATCGCGACTTTCTAGCTCAGTTGGCGGTGGGCGAAGAATACGAGAAACGCAAAGGTTCAATTGATTGGCTGCAAAAAAATAATGCCTACTACAATTACGGTGAGTTTGAGATTAAGACTTTGGGGCAGTTTAGCGTTCAGGAGTCCAAAGCCACAGTAGAAGTGGAAATTTCCGAGAACCCGACTCTATACGTCAACGGGCAAATCGATAAAACGCAGTCCATCCCATCACGAGGCAGATATCGCTGCACTTTGCAGTTCGATCGCCAGAGTTGGAAGATCGCAAACATCACCAAAATTTAAACCTATGAAACCATTTAAGCAGTTTCAACGCCGTTATTGCATGGTGATCGCTGCCGCTTTGTTAGCTGGAGTTATGCTACTAAGTTGGGCGGCAATATCTGTAGTAGCAAAGTTATTCTCTCCTAATGCGATGCCGACACCACAAGCCATAGCAATTTCGACCCAATCTCCCTCACCACCAAATCTAGCCAGCAGCCCGCCATTAATCCAAGCAACTAATCCTATTGGTTATGAGCCAAAGCTTGGTCATTTCCCCTACGATGAAAATTCTACGCAAGATATGTCATATATCGGTAGCTATGCGGAAAAGCAAAACCAGAGGTTTGAGCGATTATCTCTCGACGCCGCTTTAGCACTCATGAAGCTAATCTACGTCGCCCGTACCGAACGCATTTGGATTGTCCCAGTATCAGGGTTCCGCAGTGTGACGCAACAGGAAAAACTCTACAAAGCACAGATTCAACGCAAAGGTTCTGAAACCTCTGCCGCAAAGGTTAGCGCTCCACCTGGCTACAGCGAACATCATACAGGCTATGCCGTAGATTTAGCAGATGGCAACTATCCCCAAGAAGATATCTCATTTAAGTTCGCCGAAACCGAAGCCTCTCGCTGGCTTAACCTTCATGCCCGTGAATTTGGCTTTGAGCTATCTTTTCCCAAAAACAACATACAAGGGGTTAGTTATGAGCCTTGGCACTGGCGTTTTATTGGTTCATCGCAGGCAGAAACTGTATTTCAGCAAGCTAGATCGAATCAGCCTGAAAAATCTGAATTGCAGTGAGATTTAATTCAGGAAAGGTTTGGGAGATCAGGAGATCGCTGTCTTGAAATTTGCTAACTTGATATTCTCCATCCACTAGATTACAAACCAGGATGGTCGGTTGTTTGGGATTACCAATAAAATTACGTCCCCCCAATGCGGCATAGTCGATAATCCAATATTCAGGAATTCCCATTTGCTCATAATCTGCATATTTCAAATGATAATCGTCACGCCAGTTAGTTGAGACAATTTCAATCGCTAAAGGTATTGATGCACCATAGCTGAGAATCGATTCTTTCTTCCATAATTTTTCGTTAGCCAGGTTGGTACGATTAACCACCAATAAATCTGGGAAATATCCAGAATCTTTACCTTCAGGTCTGACTATAACTTGATTAGGAATACCATAGGGCAATCCCAGTCGTTTGATTTCAAAGGGAATTTCCACCCCCAGAAAGCTTTTAACTTCTTCGTGTTCTCCAACTGGTTGAGCCATTTCAATAATATTGCCATTGTGTAGTTCGTAACGCACCCCAGAATTCTCGGGGAGCCAATCGACAAACTCCTCGAAGGTCGTGACTTTAGCTAAGGGCTGGAGGATCATAACTGCTAGAAATTACTTGGGAGATTTCTATATTATCTCTGATTTTTAATTTACAAAATCGATCATCTGCCCATACGACTGAGATCGAGTTTTGTGCGTAATTCATCTTTGATTCTAGCCAAAATCGAAGTCTCATCAAGATTTTCAAGAATCTGACTGACGACTGCTTTTGGCCCTTGAGGCCCCCATGACGCTCCATTCGCCAGATATTGCTTCGTCACCAACCCGATCGCATAGGCAGATACCCCCGCCACGCCAGCCTGAGTAATTGCCACCGATACATACGCTCCCATTGTTAGACCACCAGTTGCAGGAGCTGCTATACCTAATAAGCTTTTGAGCGAACCTAGTCCTAAAGTTGCCAACAGTTCGCTAGCACTAATACCACCCATGCTAATCGCAATTTTCTGCATCAAGCCAATCGCACCTTGATTGGTCATATTAATTCCGTAAAGCTTCGATAAAGCCAGAATCATGGAGACATTAATTACGGCCGTGCTAATTACGTCGAGCACAGTCACTGGATTAACGGCGATCGCCACGGCCTGAGTAATTACTGCATTCCAGATAATCCGATTGGCCCGGCGATCGCGAATGCCCATTTTGCGCTGCACCAATCGCCCCTGGATCGCATCGGTAAAAATCATCGTATTCAGTGCTACTAAAGCCTTACCTTCGCGATCGAGCACATCTAAGATCTTTAATTTTAGCTCATCAACTTGGGGCTTACCTGTTACCAATTCAGCTTCATAGGAACCGTCAGTTTGCGGTATTGCCTTAGCTACCAATGGCGAAGCGGCAGCCATCACAATTTCATCCTCAGATAAAATTTGGCGCACCCGCTCATCCCGAATTTTGGCGTAAATTGCCAGGCGATCGGGCATCGGATACTGATCGATTTTGTTGAAAACTAGTAAGATGGGTTTACTGGCTTCACGCAATTCCGAAAGCGACTCATACTCAACCTTAGTCATATCGCCCGCAACCACAAACAAGATCAGATCTGCTTGCTGCGCTACCTGACTAGCGAGTTCGGCACGCACCTCACCGTCCACCTCATCAATACCTGGAGTATCAATTAGCTCAATGCGGGCAGAGCCAAAACCTTTCATCGATACCCGCATAATTGCCTGACTATCGCTACCAGCGATCGCCTCCCGCGATACTTGCCAGTTTGCCGACTGACTTATCTTTGTAACTCCATGAATTGGCCCAGTAGAAAACACCTCCTCTCCCAACAGGGCGTTGAGCAAAGATGACTTCCCACGCCCCACCATTCCAAATACCGCAATTTGGACAACTTGCTGTTCCAACTTATCGAGCATCTGCTGTAGCCCTTGCAAATCGGACTCGAGTCCCTGACGCTCCCGATTTGTGAGATCGAGGTTGCTCACAATATCCCGCAGAGTGCGCTGCGCCTGTTTGTAATTTAGTTCAGCCAGAATCTCGTCAAAACTGAGGTCCTCTGTATCATCGCTATCATCATGCATAAATTTTCTTAGCCCTAAGACATAAGCTATATTTTCAGCGGAACTATCACCATTATCAGAGAGTCTCAAAGAAGGGGATTTTGTATGGGTGGCATTCTAAAACTAGCTGTGGCAAAAACTCGTATATAAGGTATATTGCTTTGAACTTAAGTAACACATCTAGACCAAAGTGACACGAGTGGCACAAGTCTAGTTGCTAAATCAGCTCATCGACAGTATGTTTCACATCATCAATAGACATACTCGAATCTTACACAAAACGTCGAAACCCAGGAGAAATAAGTCCGTGATTAAATCTTTGCTAAAGCTGGCTACAGTTGTAGGTGTTGTAGGGGCGATCGTGGTTGCCCCTATTGCTAACCTTCCAGCTGAAGCTCTAACAGAAGCCCAAGCCTTTGAGCGCTTAAACAGCATCCCTGTTTTTACAATTACCGATGATAAAGGGAACCCACTACTCGGTTCTCAGAAAAATGGCGCGAACCAACAACAACAAATACTATTATTTTTCCTCAATCCTGATGATGCCAAGTCGATGCTAGGCCAAATCAAATCAACTAACCCAGAACTTGGTGGCAAAGCACAGGTGATCGTGCGCTCCATGAACGAGGCAATTCAGGTAATCAAAAAGAATGATGACAAGAAAATTGCCTTTCAGATCGTGCCATCCAAATCTAGCATTGACTCTGCACGCAGTATTCTGACTGCCCAAGGCAAACCAGTTGACAAGCTACCCAACTTACCAGTTTTCTTTGCCACAGGCGGTAAAGACAAGGAGCAAGGTTTGTTAACGATCGAACAAAATGGCAAACAACTAGTCCCATTTTTCATGGATCAAAAAGATCTACAGGCTATGATCGATCGCGCCAAACAGCAGCAACCTAACATGGCGAGCAATACAACCATCCAGGTAACTTCGCTGTTGCAAGTAGTTGATTCCATGGTGTCAAAAGATAATAAGGCCAACCCAGACGCAGAGCGGTTCACCTTTATCCCTTCTAAAGCAGCTTTTCAGTACATCCTTAG
>JANMRU010000469.1:0-6591 GCA_031388585.1 Pseudanabaena sp. SOY_30_concoct_251
CACCAGTATGCACCATACATTTTGGCATTAGATGATTTCAGGTGTTGAACTAATCTACCCGCAAAAGTCTGATTCTGAGCTGATAGCTTGCTTTGAGTTGCGTACATACCAGCAGTGCCAACTACAACTATAGCTCCCACAATTAAGCCAGTGAAAATTAACTGTCCGCTGTCTTCCCAGTCGTGTCCAAACAGGTTAAGTAGCCAGATCGCCGTCATAGTCGCAGCAGATGTGACGCAATAAAGGCAAAATGTTGTTTGCCCAGATGGGTCTTTAATTACAAAAGCTAGTAGGTACATCAAATAGCCACTAAACACGAATGTGGCTGTAGATACCATAAACAGGAGAAAGGCGGTCTGTTTCTTTACACGATCCTTAGCTTTGACATCCTCCTTTTTCGACAGTAGAGGTGCAGCCGCTAAGCCAGCTAGGGTTAGATAGCCTAAAGCACCAAAAATCGTCAGCGGGATGCCAAATAATTTGGCGTATTCACTATTTAAAACCAGGTCGCAACCTGTTCCCTGGGTAGTACAAAGAGCGGGGCCGCTTCCCGCAAAGTGCGTAATCGTGAGGTAGGTGGTTAAAGCTGCGCCGAATAGGGCAAGTGCAATAATTACGGGTCTTGCCCAGCGGAAAATCGAAGGTTCAGAACGTTGTCGCATAGGATTTGAAATAAATGGTAAGGTTCAAATCTGAAATACTTCTAATTTACCCAATTGGTACTGAGGTGTGACTCAGTTTTTCACCAAGTTTGGCATTATTGGCATTATTTGTCGTTGAGGTAGAGTTCTGTCCACCATCTAAGGCATGACGCATCGACTCGACAAAGCGACTCACCCTAATTGGATCTACGGGTTGCTTTAGTTTGCCATGCCGCTTTAGGGAGCTAGATACAATTACGCCATCGGCGTGCTTAATCAGTTGTGGAATATTTTCCCAGTTCGCACCCGAACCAATTAGCATCGGTGTGCCGCCACAAGCAGCGATCGCCTCTTCCAGGTCTTCTACTTGAGGGGCATTGCCTGTCGACCAGCCAGATAGAATCACCGCATCAGCGAGACCGCGATCGATCGTATCCTGGATTGCCAGGGTGAGGTTAGGCTGAGAAATGGGCTGGGCGTGTTTGACTAAAACATCGGCAAAAATCTTGACATCGCATCCCAGTTCGCGACGGTAGCGCAGCAGATTGTGGGCATCGCCTTCGATAATCCCCTGATCGGTGGCCATCACACCTGTCAAAACATTGACGCGAATAAATTGCGCACCCACACAGGCAGCGATCGCCATGGCGCTATGTCCATCATTACGCAGAACATTAATACCAACAGGCAAGTCTACTATTTGGATCACCCGCTGCACTACCAGGCTCATCACACTGACAATAGCGGGATCCACACTACCTTTAGTAAAAGGAGCATCAAAGAAATTTTCGATCAATATGCCTTGAACGCCACCTGCTGCTAGGGCAGTTGCTTCTTGCTCGGCACGATCGATCACTTCTTTAAAACTACCTGCCCAACGGGGTGAAGTTGGTAGCGGTAGCAGGTGGATTACACCGATAATAGGTTTGGGTTTATCGAATAGTTGACTCAGAACCACATGCTTGATTTCTTAGTGTTTAAGAAAGGGGCTATTGCTTGCTTTACTTTACCCTGAATCAGGTACGCAAAGTTAGATTTAGACTGCTTATATGCTTAACTCCGCAGATATTGTCATACTTTCCAATGGCCCTGGCGAACTCACAACGTGGGTATACCCTGTCTTGCGCGAACTGAGTCAAAGTCTCGCTCGCATTCAAGACCAGAATGTGCGAATTTCGATTGTGCTGTCACCCTGTTCTAATGCCAGCGGCCAAGAGGCGGCGATCGCGCTTAAATATCCGGGCGTAGATCGCGTGCTGCCGCCTGAGCAATTTTGGCAGTTTTTGTTGTGGGCTAAGACTCCAGAGCCTATATGGGATTGGCGCGATCGAGGCGTGGTGATTTTTCTGGGGGGCGATCAAATATTCTCGGTCGCGATCGGCAAGCGTCTCGGTTATCAAACCATTATTTATGCGGAATGGGAGGCACGTTGGCCTGCTTGGAGCAACCATTTTGCTGTGCGCAACGAGAGCGTGTTAGCCAAGATTCCCGCCAGATTTCGGCATAAAAGTCAGATTGTGGGGGATTTGATGGTAGATCGGCAAGTTTCTCTGACAGCAGTTTCGACAAATGCACCCAATAATGAACCCAATACCGAGCAATTAGTTGTATTTATGCCCGGATCTAAGGCAATGAAACTAAGCCAGGGAGTGCCGTTATGCCTGGGAATCTGCGATCTACTAAGGCAAAAAAACCCTGACTTAAAAATGGCGATCGCCCTTGCTCCTACGATTACGCCCCAGTATTTAGCTAAATTCGCGCAGCCAAACTCGGTTGTGGCACTGGTGGAGGGCACAACTGCTGAGTTGGTGGAGTCGGCATCAGGTTTTATACTGCGATCACCTGCGGGTAATGATTTAGAAATCTATACGCAGTTTCCAGCCCATGACTTACTCCAACAATGTCAACTTTGCGTGACTACAGTGGGGGCGAATACGGCAGAATTGGCAGGTTTAGGCGTGCCGATGATCGTTTTATTGCCGACTAATCAGCTAGATGCTATGCGTAGCTGGGACGGCATCCTGGGCATTTTAGCTAATTTACCCCTGGTTGGTAGCGCTATGTCGAAAGTAATCAACCACTGGATGCTAAGTCGGCTCAAACTATCTGCTTGGCCGAATATTTGGGCTGGTGAGGAAATTGTGCCGGAGCTACTGGGGCATTTAACCCCAGCCAGCGTCACAGAAAGCGTATGCGATTTGTTAGACCATCCTGAGAAATTGCAGCTCATGCGCGATCGCCTGCATGAGGTTTGCGGGCGATCGGGGGCAGCAGCAAAAATCGCGACTATGGCAATTGACGCGATTTCAGATATTGCAGAGCCAGGAAAAAGCCGGTAATCGACTTGCCATCAAGACTGGTCGAAGCTTTGCCAGAAGCAATCAGATCCTTAATCTCGTCCTCGCTCAAACAAACTACTTCAATTTCCTCGTCGTCATCCTGTGCTGGCGGATTCTCTAAAAGTTCTAAATCCTCTGCTAGATAAGCATGAATAATTTCATCGGAATACCCAGGGCACAGAAAAAAGGAGCCAAGATTTTGCCATTGATGGGCGCGATAGCCGGTTTCTTCTTCCAGTTCGCGCTGAATCGTATTGTCTGGGTTCTCGCCTGGTTCTAGGGTGCCAGCAGGAAACTCCAAAAGGTAGCGCTGCACTGCAAACCGATATTGTTTGACCAATACAAACTTGCCGTCAGCATTAATGGGAATTGCCAAACCCGCTCCAGGATGGCAGATATACTCGTAGTCTCCTTCCATCCCGTTGGGTAGCTTGAGGCGATCGACGCGATATGTGTATTTGCGCCCTTGATAATGCAGCCGATTTTGCAGCAACGTACTGGGGATTAGCCCCTCCGGTCTTTCATCCCTATTCATCAGCTGTTTCCTCCACGCCTTCCACGCCTTCGATTACATCTTCTTCTAATGCTGGTGGTACGAGGGTTACTGCGGCGATCGCATCGGCAGCATCTAGTCTTTGCAGGCGTACACCTTTAGCAGAGCGGGAATAGCAGGAAATCGCATCGGTGGTTTGACGCATCACAATACCGCGACTAGTCACGATCATGAGCTGATCGTCAACATCGACTAAACGTATCGCCGCTAGTCGATCCTGACCTGTTTTGAACTTAGTAACTCGCAGCCCCTTGCCTGCGCGCCGTTGAATGCGGAATTGGCTAACGGGAACGCGCTTACCATAACCGCGTTCGGTGACGACTAGTACCCATGGCCCTTGAGTCTTTTCATCAGCACTGGCTTCTAAGGTTTCTTCTTCCCCTTCGGCATTGCTAGTTATATCGACGCTAGTTACATCGGTGCTAGTTACATCGACGATCTCGTTCTCTTCCTCAATTTCATCACCTTCGATTTCCGCCAGACCCGCTGGCAGGATATCCATGCCGACAAGACTGTCTCCAGCAGCTAGTTTCATCGCTCGCACGCCACGAGTATCGCGACCCATCGGACGCAATTGCTCGTTATCGGTACGGAAGCGGATCGACATGCCATTTTCGGAGCCAATCATAATCGTGTTATCTGCCCTGGTGCGACGTACCCAGCTCAATTGATCGCCTTCTTCTAAGGAAATTGCAATCAGGCCATTGGTGCGAATATTCGCAAAAGCGGAGATTTTGGTTTTCTTGATATATCCTCCCGCCGTCAGCATGACGAGATACTCATCTTCGGCAAATTCGCTCACCGCAATTACTGAAGTAATTTTTTCGCCACTGGCGATCGCCAGCATTTGCACGATCGCCGTACCACGAGCCGTGCGACTGCCTTCGGGGATCTCGTAACCCTTGAGGCTATATACCTTGCCGCGATCGGTAAAGAACAGCACGCTGTCATGGCTGCGACAGGCAAAGAAATGATCGACGGCATCATCGCCTTTCATATTGGTGCCAGCTTTACCGCGCGTCGCCCGACTTTGCGCCACAAAAGTATCAAGCGGCAAACGCTTGATGTATCCCTGTTCCGTTACCAATACCAGGGTTTCGCGGTTAGCAATCAAATCTGCCGTATTAATATCACCCTCAGCCTGGAGAATTATCGTGCGTCTGGGCGTAGCGAAGTTAGCTTTAATCGTTTCTAGTTCTTCTCTAGTAATTGTCAAGACGCGATCGCGATTGGCAAGAATATCACGCAGGTCGGCAATTTTGGCGACCAACTCAGCGTGTTCCGACTCGATTTTGTCCGATTCCAGTGCAGTTAAGCGCCGCAGTTGCATTTGCAGAATGGCATCGGCCTGGGCTTCTGATAAGCCAAAGTTCTCGATCAGCCCAACTTTAGCACTGGCGCTATCATCAGCAGCGCGAATCAGCACAATCACGTTATCGAGATTGGCTAAGGCAGTCAGCAAACCTTGCAACAGGTGATCGCGTTCCCCGGCTTTGCGCAATTCAAACTGCGTGCGGCGCGTAATCACCTCAGAGCGGAAATCCAAAAATACTTGCAGGGCTTCCCTCAGCCTCAGTAGACGTGGTTCGCCATCTACCAGGGCCAGCATATTGCAACCAAAGTTAGATTGCAGTGCCGTCCCTTTATAAAGGTTATTCAGTACGACTTTGGGGTAGGCATCGCGTTTGAGTTCGATCACAATCCGCATACCATCGCGATCGCTTTCGTCGCGAATATCAGAGATGCCATCAATGCGTTTATCGTTCACCAACTCCGCAATTTTTTCGATCAAGGCCGCCTTGTTGGTTTGGTAGGGCAACTCCGTGATAATAATGGCTTCGCGGTCTTGTCTACCTGGAGCTGTGACTGTTTCAAAGTCAGCAACGGCTCTCATCGTGATCGAAGCGCGACCAGTAGTATAGGTGTCACGAATTCCTTCCCTCCCAAGGATCAACGCTCCTGTAGGGAAGTCGGGACCGTGGATATACTGCATTAAATCGATATCCGTGAGTTGCGGATCGGCGATCAGTGCGATCAGACCATCCACAAGCTCGCCCAGATTATGCGGCGGAATATTGGTCGCCATCCCAACCGCAATGCCGGAGGAGCCATTCAACAATAGCTGTGGCACGCGGGCAGGCATAACCAGCGGTTCCCGTTGCGAACCGTCATAGTTATCGCCAAAGTCAACCGTTTCTAGCTCAATATCCTGTATTAGCCCCTCCTGGGAGACGCGGGTGAGGCGGCACTCGGTATACCTCATCGCGGCGGGGGGATCGTTGTCAACGCTGCCAAAGTTGCCATGCCCATCTACGAGGCGATCGCGCATGGAAAAATCTTGTGCCATCCGCACCAGAGCGTCATACACCGACGTATCACCGTGGGGGTGATATTTACCGATTACGTCACCCACAACCCGGGCGCACTTACGAAACGGGCGATCGGGGCTTAAGCTTAACTCGTGCATGGCAAACAGAATGCGGCGATGCACTGGCTTCAGACCATCTCTCGCGTCGGGAAGCGCGCGACCGACAATCACGCTCATAGCATATTCAAGATAAGACCTTGACATCTCTCCTCGAAGATCTGTAGGAATGACGCGATCTTCTGGGGATTGAGTTGAATTGGTCATAAAAACTTCCTGGCTCCTTCTAGCGCTCTAAAATATGTGGAGAGTGCTTATTGGTGTAATCCTTTAATTATATTCGAGCTCGGCGCGGTGAGACGCATCTGGTATAGAATCGCCGATCGCGTAGCCTCTACAATCGGAATCACGCGGTTTCTAGATATACTATGATAAGAATAACTGAGGCTGTAAAATACTCGTATATCACTGACTCACGGTTTCCAGAAATGGTATGAATTCTGGAAATAGTTTTGTTTCACATCTCTTGATGGTGTTTTGAGGGGTATTAACCTGGGTTGAGCTTTGCAATCTATGCAGCTTGACCAAAGACATTAGGAGAAAAAAATTATGAACGCATTTGAACTATTAAGTCGCGTGGCAGCGCACCAGTCGGACTTTCCTAGAACCAGACTGCACGATGCCTGTTTGCAA
>JANMRU010000515.1:0-9912 GCA_031388585.1 Pseudanabaena sp. SOY_30_concoct_251
CAGGCAAAACTATTGTCATATGTCTTCGAATTCAAGAGACTATGAACTCTTTTGCTGGCTTAGATGGTTTTACCTATTGGAATACATGCGTAAGCATAGCATTTCCAATAGTGTTTACTGTGATTCCGATGTACTTCTTTAAAGTTCTACAGAGAAAATCAAAGAAATATACGATTTAAAGAATGACGATTGTGCTTTGTCGATAACAAAGCAAGAAGTAGCTTCAGGGCACTTTTCTTGTTGGAGTTATGATTTTCTAAACAAGTTTTGTGAGTTCAGTATAAGTTCTTTCGTTGAGCCAGAATTATTGAATTTCTACAAGAAAAAATATGCTTGGCATCTAGCTGAAAACCAAGCAGGTGGAGTATGTGACATGACCACACTTTATCTATTCTGGAAGTTAAATAAAGATGAAATAGAGAATTTAGCAATAAACCATGATTTAAATGTAATAGATAATAATATCAATTCTAGCGTGAACTATGATACCGATGAATATGCTGTTGATTTAAGTAAAGGAATAAAGAAAGTTAAATTTGTTCGTGGTTATCCATTTCTCTTTGCATCTAATAATTCTGGCACTTTAACCAGAGCTCATGCCTTACATTTCCAAGGCGGGGCTAAGGATTATATTAAAGAGTTTTCGACTTATACGCCCTTTTTACGTCATTACTTTAAATCGATACGCTATCTTAAAACTTTAAAGAGTTATATGAATAATAAAGTATCTATTTTGGTCAAGAAGACAGTCGGCAGTCTCTCAAAAGCGGTTGATACTGGAAAGTCTTAGGGCAACGTCAGTAGCTGCAAATTGAAATATGTATTCCCCATGCTTTTCCCTGTCGTCAATTTAGATAATTGAGTTCAGTTCTACACAAATACAGTTTCCTCCCTACCATCTTTAGTAATGCCGTTATTCCTATGACCTGCTCAACCCCTGTTGTTTTTCTTATCTTCCGTCGTCCTGACCTCACCGCCCGCGTGTTTGAGTCTATTCGGCAAGCCCAACCCACCAAATTGCTGGTAGTGGCTGATGGCCCTCGTGATGATGCAGAAGCCTTGCTGTGTCAGCAGTCTCGAGCGGTAACAGAGCTGGTTGATTGGGAATGTGAGGTTCTGCGCAACTATACTGACGTAAATCTGGGCTGCCGCGAAAGAGTTAGCAGTGGCCTAGACTGGGCTTTTGAGCAAGTGGAAGAAGCCATTATCTTAGAAGATGACTGCTTGCCGCATCCCAGTTTTTTTAAATACTGTCAAGAACTGTTAGATCGTTACCGCGATGATGAGCGAATTTGGTGTATCAGTGGCAATAACTTCCAAGATGGACAGATGCGTGGTGATGGCAACTATTATTTCTCCAACTATTATCATACTTGGGGATGGGCAAGTTGGAGACGGGCTTGGCAGCACTACGATCGCCATTTGGCAAACTGGCCAGATTTCCGCGACGGCCAGTATTTAGAAGGGGTTTTAGATAGTACGCAGGAAGTGAAGTATTGGCAAGATATTTTCGAGCAAATGTATAGAGATTCGGAACAAAGGAATATTTGGGATTATCTCTGGACATTTACCTGCTGGCTAAATCGAGGTCTGACGGTGTTGCCCAATGTGAATTTAGTCTCAAATATTGGTTTCCGGAGTGATGGTACGCATACTTTGGGGGAGACTAAGCAGGCGAATATGCCTGTAGAAGATATCGGCAAGCTTCAACATCCTTTATTTATTGCTCGCGATCGAGCGGCTGACATGTACACATTCGAACAGGTTTTTGGGGTCTTGCAAAGGGAAGAAGCGCAAAGGGAAGCACAAAGGGAAGAAGCGCAACGCTGGAAAAATCGCTTAAGAAGGCGAGCAGGGAATCTAAAACGGCAGATATTAGGAAAAGTATACAATGCCAAGGCATTGTTGCATAAATAAACTCAGTAACATCAACGGGTTCAGAGAAGAAATCATCATAAAAAGCTACTCTTGGGGTATTTTGAGAAAGCTGAATGCTTCAAACCCTTTCATAGTAACGACTGATTCATGCAACAATGCCCAATGCCAATCTAAATGTAGATCCTTTATCTAAGAACATGAAATAAAGAACCACCTCAACCTTGGCTGTGGCAGTCGATTTCATCCTGACTGGAATAATGTCGACTTTACCTCAACTGGTCTAGGCGTCATCGCCCATAACCTCGCTCAAGGCGTTCCCTTCCCCGATACTTCCTTAGATGTTGTCTATCACTCCCAGATTACTTGAGGACTGAGGATTTCAACAGATTGTGCGGCGGACGGCCACAGAAAGCTATATCCGTGACTGGCCCGATTTTAACCTCGAGACAGAGCCAGATGCCTCTGTCTACAAACCCGACTCTTTATTTATGGAAGCGATCAAACCTGCATGAATGTCCTGCACATTAACCAATCAGACATTGCTGGGGGAGCTGCGATCGCAGGATATCGACTCCATCAAGGTTTATTAGACATAGGTATCGATTCTCGTTTGTTAGTTGGCAATGTCCAAACTGATAGCGATCGCGTCGCCTTAGCCCCAAAATACTCTGTTCGAAAAAATCTTCTCTTTCGGATTAAAAATCGCCTCTTCAATATTGGTAGCGATCGCTTAGGATTAAATTACATCAATATTAATGGTAGCTCTGATATTACCAAACATCCCTTCTACGAAAATGCAGATATTCTCAATTTGCACAATCTGCATACCGGCTACTTTAACTATTTGTCAATACCACAGCTTACGCTAAATAAGCCTGCGGTATTTACCCTTCATGATATGTGGAGCTTTACCGGTCATTGTGCTTATAGTTTTGATTGCGATCGCTGGAAAATTGGTTGCGGAAAATGCCCCTACCCAGATACTTATCCAGAGATTAAGCATGATAATACTTGGTTAGAATGGAAACTGAAAAATTGGGGCTTCAGTAGGTCAAACTTAACAATTGTTGCTCCTAGTCGTTGGTTAGTAGAGCAGTCAAAAGCAAGCATGCTAAGACGTTTCTCTGTTTATTACATACCTAATGGAATCGATACGACATCCTATTACCCTTTAGATAGGCTGCTATCCCGACAAGAATTGGGGATTCCCGAAAATAAGAAAGTTCTTCTTTTTGGTGCAGAAAGTCTTTCTGATCCGCGCAAAGGAGGAGATTTACTATTAGATTCCTTGCAAAGGTTACCTGAATCGCTAAAAGCTGAGACCTTACTCCTAACTTTTGGTAATGGAAGTGAAGCCATTGCATCTACTGTTGGAATACCTACTCAAAACCTAGGGTATATCAGTAGCGATCGCATAAAGACATTTGCCTATTCTGCTGCTGATTTATTTATTTTCCCAACTCGGAATGATAACTTACCGCTGGTTTTACAGGAAAGTATGGCTTGTGGAACACCAATGGTGTCTATGAACGTAGGCGGAGTTCCCGATTTGGTGCGTCACGGTATTACCGGTTACCTTGCAGGCCCAGAAGATGCAGAAGATTTTTGCAATGGGATTATTCAACTACTTGAAGACACAGAAAAGCATAGGCAAATGAAAATGAATTGCAGACGAATAGCTGTAGAAGAATATTCTATAGAGTTGCAAGCTAAGAGATACATTGATTTATATAGCCAGATTTTGGATACACAAAGGCAAACTACTACCAAAAATTAGTTCTAAGTTTTGCGGGAGATCTCTCATTATATCCAAAGAGATAAAATTCAGTTTCGTAAGTTAAGGCATATATATAGTGCATCCGAAAATCAGTATCATTACCCCAAGCTTCAATCAAGCCCAATTTCTTGAAAGAACAATTCAGTCAGTTATAACCCAAGATTATTCAAATTATGAATATATAGTTATTGATGGATCTAGCACTGATGAAAGCGTGGAAATTATTAAGAAATATGAGGACAAATTAACATACTGGGTATCTGAAAAGGATGAAGGGCAATCTTATGCAATTAACAAAGGATTTAGAAAGGCTAAAGGTGATATCCTTTGTTGGATAAATTCAGATGATTGCTTAAAGCCTGGGGCACTAAGTTGTGTTGCTCAGCAATTAAAAAATTATCAGGACTGTCTATGGTTAGTTGGCGCATGCGAACTAATTGATGAACTTGGGAATCCAATTGACATAAGAAAGGTAAATGCGATTTCGCTCTCAACTTTTGCAAGTTGGAATACCAAATGGTTTACGCAACAATCAACTTTTTGGACAAGAACTTTATTAGATAAAGTTGGCCAATTAAATGAATCTCTCCACTATGCGATGGATTACGATCTATGGTTGCGAATGTTTACTGAAAGCAATCCAATTGCGATCAGCCAAGTCCTCGCTCAGTATAGATTTCATTCTGACGCCAAGTGCGTCAAGGATAAGGATAAGGATAAGCAACTTATTGAGGTTACAGAAGTAATTGACAAATTTATCGAGGAATCTCTTATTCTTAATAGGTATAACTTAGATGAAATAATGAATTTAATCAAAGAATCGAGATTAAATTATGCTGCCGTATATTCAGCTGAGATACTTCATTATAAAAGTAAGCTATCTTCGATCGAGGACTCTAGGACATATAAGATTTTGAAAATGCTTTCCAATCTTAAGGAAACCCTAAGAAGGAAATTTTAGTACCAAGATGATCGCATTCTCTCACTACAGTGCCAAGAACGATATTAGCGGCGTAACATCCTGGCTTCAACGTTTCCTCCTGCGTTTGCACCATGATGACATTCCTGTCTCACTCCTTCTTCATCACCTTGATAACAATATTCAAGAGTCTAGTATATTACCTCCACTCTTAGAAGCTGGAATTCACGTCAAAATCGAACCGCAACCACCCTATAGCGATCAGGGAGTGCGGAGTACCTTAGCATTCCTTAATCGACACCAACCTCAAGCCTTCTTTCCTCAGTGCCTCGAAGCCATGTACTACACAGCAGGCATAGCAGGTCGAGCAGGCTTACCTTGGGCCATGACCATCCACTCAGACGATCCAGTTTATTGGGCGATCGCCGAAACAATTCCTCCAGAAGCCAATGGTGGCATGGTGGTTGGTGTCTCAGATTATATTAGCCAATTAGCTATTAAAAAGGGTTTAGCCGTTCTCCCCCAAACTATTCCCTGTGGAGTTCCTGTGCCTCAGCAAATAGCGACCTTCCTCGACTCACCTTTCCGTGTTGCTTTTAGCGGACGAGTTGTCGAAGAGCAAAAACGAATTTCTCTTGTTTTAGCTGGTATTGCCCAAGCCTGTCGTCTTGACTCCCGCATTGAATGTTGGGTAATAGGAGATGGTTCTGCCATGACATGCTCTCAACAATGGGTTTCAGAGCAACGTTTGGGAGATCGCATTCATTTCTTAGGGCGGTTGGATCCATCCGCAGTTCAAGCCAAGCTAGCCCAATGTCAAGCCTTATTGTTAATGTCCGATTATGAAGGCCTTCCTGTTGCTCTACTCGAAGCAATGGCAATTGGTTTGGTTCCTGTCGTGCGAGCGATTCCCAGTGGTATTCCAGAACTTGTTAAGAATAACAAAACAGGGCTGTTAATTGACGATACACCCGAACAAGCTGCTGCTGCGATTATTCATCTAGCCAGTCATCCATTTATCTGGAACCAATACTCCACCGCTTCAAAATTGCTAGTAGCTCAAAACTACAGCGAAGAGGTCTGCTATCAACGCTGGCGCAAGGTTATTTCCGATCTTTGCGATCGCTCTACTGTTCGTTATCCCATCCCAATTCCAAGCAAGATTCCCCTGCCTCCAGAACACCCAATGTTGACTGGGAGCGATCGACGACAACCTTCCTTGGCCGATCGCGCTAAGTCCAAATTGGATCGTATAGAAGACAGGGTGAAACGTCTTATCCAAAATAGGTGATTCAAAAGTCCAGACTAGAAATCAATAGTTTAACAAATTGAATTACAATGGCTTTTCCAAAGCTGGCATCAGTATAGCCAGGCAAAAAATGGCGTTTATATAAGCGTCATATTCACCCCTTGTCGCTTCAACAATTGATAATGAAACTATTAACATTATTTCCTTCTGAAATTCGTGGTGGAGCTGAAGAATATGCCCTAACAATTTCTGCTGCGGCTGCCAAATATGGGTGGAACGTCCATGCAGCTTTTCCACAAACTGACAAAAACCCATCACTAATCCGTGATTTTAGTGCCAACAATATTCATTATCACTCCCTAAAAATAGCTGAGACTAATAATTCAAATTTAGGAATTAAGAAAAGACACGCTTTGCGGTTTGCTCGAACTCTTAAACTGTTACTCACCCTCAAACCTGATGTAGTTAACATTACATTGCCTTGGCCGAATTACTGTCTAGGCAGTATCCTAGCCTGTGCATTATTAAAAGTGCCAACAGTAGTTGTGTTTCAGCTAGTTCCCCACAAATTTTCGTTTAGCAAAAAAATCTTAAATGCATATACTTGGGCAAGAGGCAGAAAGCAAAAGTGGGTTGCAGTTTCTGAGTTTAATCGACAAGTTGTTTGTGAATCCTTTGAGGCTCAGCTGAGTGAAGTGATTACGATTTACAACGGCACTAAAGTATTTTCGGAAGTAGACAATACTAATGAAGAAGATGAAAGCATTTTGCGCCATCAAGTTCGAGAAGAACTTGGAATATCATCAGCCAGTAGGATAGCTCTGACCGTTGGTCGTCTCAGCGAGCACAAAGGTTATGGTGATATTATCCCTACAATTCCCCACATTACTCAAGAATTCCCCGACTTAAGATTTGTCTGGGTAGGAGAAGGAGAAGAAAAGGAAAGCTTAGTTAGGAAGATAAAAGAATATGGTGTCGAAGAAAAGGTACTGTTTCTTGGGTATCGTTCTGATGTACAAAGGCTACTAAAAGTAGCCGATCTTTTTGTTTTCCCAACTCATTTCGAAGGACTACCATTCTCGCTGGTTGAAGCAATGGCATTTGGTTTGCCGACTATTGCCTCAGATGCTACTAGCATTCCAGAGGTTATTAAAAATAAGGTGCAAGGTCTCATATTTCGGGCAGGAGATAGCTGTGAATTGTTGGAAACACTTCGTTGGGCACTTAGACATCCAGAAAAAATGAAGAAAATGGCTGAGAATGCTAAATTGCGCGCTCAAGACTTCTCTGAAGAGAAAATGGTAAAAGAAACCCTAGAAATTCTAGGCAATTTAGCTCAAGTTTCCGTATAGCAATTTTTCAAAGACAATGAAAACCTTTTATTGATTAATTACTATCCTATTAATTTACATGAATTCTAACGTACTTTTGAACGAGGATTACTTGAGATGAAAGTGCTATTCATTAATAACTACCCAATGGATAAAGCTTGGGAAGAGTGGGATAGAGGAGAATATCCAGGGCATCATCTCTGGGGAGTTACGCATTTGCAAAAATACGGTATTGAAGTTGATATACTGCCTCATGAAAAATATTCAATTCTGAATAAAATCGGATCCAAATTTAAGCTCGGGGGATATCTAGATATACAACTGAGAATTCTCTTAAGATATTCGCAATACGATCTTGTTTATTCGGGCTGTCAATTCAACACCCTCTTTCTTTCATTGCTTCGCAGCTTGGGCATTTTTCGAAAGCCAATTATTGCCATTGTTCATCATCCAATGATTAAGGGTAGAGAAAGCATTGTTTTTATTAAAGGACATTGGAAACTTTTGTGCATAAGCAAAAGAATCATGAGCCAACTTGAAAAAGAGTTCAATGTGGATGAGGGGAAAGCATGCTTACTGGATTGGGGTATCGATCTCCCATTTTATGAAAAACAGAGTAGTGGAGGATCTGTTGATAATGAAACTGGATTTTTTGTAAGTGCGGGGAAATCAAGCAGAGATCATGACACGCTTGTTAAGGCATTTTTGGGAATAAATAGTCCCCTAAAGATTTATTGCTCAGCGCAAAGTGCTCCTACTATTTCCGATCTTCCTTCTAATATTATTGTTCAATTTAATCATTCAACCAACAATGCAATTTCTTATAAAGATCTCCTGGCCGAATATAAGAAAGCATATGCAATTGCCATTCCTTTAATAGATACCGATAGTCTGGCAGGGCTAACAAGTCTTCTTGATGCTATGGCTATGGGAAAGCCAATGATCATGACTAAGAACAATCAAGTTGATATAGATATTGAAAAGGAAGGAATCGGAATCTGGGTCAATCCAGGCGATGTTAATGGATGGCAAGAAGCGATATCATACTTACTAGCCAACCCACAAGAGGCAAGAGAAATGGGAAATCGAGGCTATGATTTATGTAGAAATAAGTATAATTTAGAGGTCTTCTCTGCTAACTTAGCAAGAATTTTCAAGAGTTCGCTGAACGGCTGACGATCATCTCTAATAACTGACTAGTAAATGGATAGAGTTTGTCATAAATCTAAGTTATTTACTGAATTTCAACCCTGACAAGAGAGAAAAAGCCTTAAATCCTTATTTGATGAAAAAAGTCAGTTATCTCGCAGTAGAAATTAGTCTCAATCCCACGCGCCGCAAAAGCTATACCCAATTTGTTTCATACGACTACTTATGGAAAAGCTTACCTTAGTTCTCCCCATCCGAATTGATGTCAATAGAGAATCTTCCGATTTAGACAGATTTATTGCGTTAGGATTACCTTCCCTTCAGCGCTTCATCGCTAAATCATGCATTCTCGAATTAATCGTTATTGCGTCGAAACAAGACATCTACAAGATTTCCAGACAACTTACTGCCCTGTGTGTCTTTTCATTCCGCATTGTCGATGAGGATCAGCTTTGTCCTTCTATCGCTGGCTCTCGCGGCTGGTACAAGCAACAAATCCTGAAGCTTGCGATCGCGCCCTTGATTAAGACAGAATGGTATCTGATAATTGACTCAGATGTAATTTGTATTCGACAAGTTGACTACTCCGATCTAATTCAAGGAGGCAGAGCAATTTGGCAAAAGGAACCAGCTAGTTTGCATCCTGACTGGTGGCGGGGTAGCGAGAATATCCTGCAGGTGTCTGACGCAGTGAGTTCAGATGAACTCGTTATTGGTGTGACGCCCGAGCTAATGCACACCCAATCTGTGATGCAACTGATTTGCAGGATTCATGAAATTTACTCAGGCACAGACTGGAGCGTCACACTACTTAAAAGCCCCGAGCCTTGGACAGAGTATACCCTCTATTGGACTTATCTACTGTCTTGCAATCGAGCACACTCCTTATACACCAAAAGTAATACAGTCCTTTACATGCCAGATTCCATTTGGCACAAAGATCAGTTTTCAAAGTTGGGTGACGATTGGCTCAAGAAAGCATTTGATCCATCGGCAAAGTATTTCTTTATTGTCTTCCAAAGCAATATGAATATTCCGCTTTCGGAAACTGTTCGTTTGCTCCGTCGAATGATCGGTGGATCGCCAGAGCCTTCTATGACTGAACTCCTTTACTGGCAGAGTCACTCAGCAAACTACTGGCTCCGCCACTATCTCAGAGCCCTTAAGCACAGGATTCTTAAGATAGCCTCAGTTGTCTCAATTGATATATGATCGATTTGACATCTTGCAATAAACAATTAAGCCGCTAGACTAATAACTGACAATGATAAAGCTAATCCTTTGTCTGCTAATTATCCAGGCAAGAATCTGCAAAATCCTGAGTTAAATTGATAAGAGTTAAGTTCGGATTATATACATTGGAGAGCCGTATTCGCCATTCTTTGCTACTGTTTGAAGAGATGTGTTATATTTGCTGGCATCGCGTGAATTTCCGTGGCTTGAGAATTTAGTTCAAACTATTATACAGAACCCATTTGAGATCTATTACCCTATTTACAATCCCAATCTCCATTTGGGTTTCATGATTCTAGCAGTCATTGCTCATGATTTTTCAGCGTTCTGAACCCTTATTGTTACTAGGCTGATTAAAATGGCTTTCCCGAAGCCC
>JANMRU010000010.1:0-3524 GCA_031388585.1 Pseudanabaena sp. SOY_30_concoct_251
TTGGTTAAGGTCTCTTTTGGGTTAGTTTACCGATTTATTGAGGTGTTAGTTGCAGATGCAGTTATGCCCAAACCCTTCAATAATTCCTGCGATCTCCTGCGATAAAGGATAGTTTCTACTGTACCGTCCCTTCCACAAGCTTTTCGAGGATTGTTCAATGGACTGAAGCAGGGAAACTGACTCCAATTTAGTCTAAACTCCAGTTGGACTTATACCTGCAGAAATGGTCGTAGGCATTGATAAGACTAACTCTGCTGACTGAATCATCAAGAGTGAGTATCGCGCAAAAGCCACGTTTTGGTTACGGTGTGGGTACGCCCACCTTGTTGACAATGCTATATCCCATAGAGATAGAGCTTTTTAAACCTTACGAATAGCACCTTGACATCGTGGGGGTCACTGGTTCGAGTCCAGTTGTGTCCATAGGTTGGGGAAGCGCTACTGATAAGGCTTTTGGGGGTTTCAAGTATCTCCTGAAAGTAGTTTTTGCTGTCAATAAGACATTAGATATAGGCTGTTAAGGGTTGTTTGGGTTGTAAAACTACCCCGATGAAAATCACGATAGAAAACCATGATGGTCGTCTAAGACTACGATGGCTACACCAAGGCAAAAGGGATACTATGTCTTGCTCACTAAATCCAAAAAATGTCCGACCTAATTTGTTGTAAACAGGAGTAATAATCATGGCTTCTCTGCTTGGTGAATTCGTTATAGTCAGGCTTAACTATCGCAAACTTTATCGAAAATAGTAGGCAAGATGGGACGAGTACCATCATCTCGCTCTAGATTGCCTTTCTAGGCTGCAATTGTTAGTGCAGTAAGTCTTTTTTGACGATGAGTCAATCGAAAATAATGTAATCCACAAGCTGTGATCGCGAACTGATGAGAATGAAGAGCGATCGCTAATTCTTCTTACTATTGGAGAGATAAGGCGATCGCCTTATTTTATTGGGATTTAAGTCCTGTTTTATCTTGGTTAAGACTTCTACGATCGCTAACCAAACACCTTAATATTTTGAAGTGTTTGAAGTTTTTTGTGGCAAATATTACATATTTATGTCTTTTAGCGCTTTTGCGTTAATTGACCCCTTAAATGTAGGTATTAGCAGCTTAAAAAAATCATATGAATAGTGAACCAATTCATATGAAAGTGCTTTACTCGATGAGTATCTGTTGGGGCGCTAAACCCAAAACCTGGCCGACCTAATCATAACGAATGGGAGTAATAATCATGGCTTCTTTGCTTGGTGAATCTGTCTCTGTCATGCCCAACTATAGTCCAGACAGTGTACATTTCTCTTCCTGGAGAGATCGGTCTTGGATTATGAAACTCCCCTTCGCTGCTTGTCAAATCCAGATTGCGCTGCCTAACCCACCTAAAACGAATATGCTGGTAGCGATCGCCGCCGATGTCGAAAACCCTCAGGTGCTAATTGCAGGTGTGCTGCCTGGGACTGAAGTGGTGCTGCTGAATGACAGCGAAGACGGTATCGCGCAAATTAGCCGCATCCTGGCAGCAACCCCCGCCCAAACTCTACATTTGGTTTGTCATGGCTCGTATCATCAGGGCAATGGGCAGTTACATCTGGGCAATGGAGTTCTCGATCGCAGCAACCTCAGCCAATATCAGGAGCAACTCCAAGTTTGGGGAGTGAGCGAGCTGGTACTCTATGCCTGTGAAGTCGGCCAAGATAGAGATTTTGTTGACCGCCTCAGCGAACAAACTGGCGCTAAGGTTGCTGCTGCTACGGGCAAAGTCGGCAATGCTGACCTGGGAGAGAACTGGCATCTAACGTATCAAAATGGCGATCGCGTAGAAACCCTCGCTTTTGATGCCCAAACCCGTCATGCCTATGCAGGTGTACTGGCCAACTTTCGATATAGCGGTGCGCTCGACAGTGGTACCTCTGTCACCGAAACAATTGCTGGCCGCACGATGATCACTACCGGCCTGAATGCTAGTGGCGCGGAAACAGATGTCGGACTCTTTAATGGAAGTTTTTTTGGTGGGAATAACCTAATCAGAACGTTACGTTTTGCATTTAGTGCTCCAACGGATGTGAATAGCTTCAAGGTGGGCTACTACACCAATACTGGCCCCGTTACCAGCTTTACCATCGAGGGCACCGAGGCAGTTGGTAATGTGCTCAGGACTTATAACGTTACGCCCACTGATACCGACCTGTTCAACAGTTCTGGGGTGCCAGTCTATACAGTTAACCTGAGCGGTGCAAATAATTGGGGTCCTCTCACTAGGCTAGAGGTCAGGGCTAATGGTGGTGGCACAGCGGGGTTTGCTGCCGATGATGTTTTGACTCATCCTTTGGTGGCAGGTATTGCGGTGACTGACACGACCTTAACCGCAGGTGAAACAACCCCAGTCACCATCACATTCTCAGAAGCAGTCACAGGGTTTACCAATGCCGATTTGACCGTTGAAAATGGTACGCTCAGCTCGGTGAGTTCTTCCGATGGTGGTATCACCTGGACGGCTACTCTCACGCCCACTGCCAATATTACAGATGCAACGAACGTCATCACCTCAACCAACTCAGGCTTTACCGATCTAGATGGTAATGCGGGCATTGGCACAACCAGCTCCAATAACTACGCGATTGATACCCAGTTACCCACGGTCACGAGCATTGACGATGGCGATGCCGATAATACAGTGCCCGTTGGTACTCTCTTGACCTACACGGTTACATTCAGCGAAGACGCTACTTCAGTCTCCGCCGCTGATTTTAATAATGCCGGGACGGCTACGATCGCGATCGGGACAGTTACCGAGACCACGCCTACTTCGGGTGTATTCAGAGTTCCGGTCACACCCAGCACCACAGGCACAATTATTCTGCGCATTCCAGCAGGTGCGGTCATTAGCGATGTGTCAGGGAATAACCTCGTTGTTCCAGTTCAAGATAACGATACAGTCACCATCCCTGACACCACACCCCCTACGGTCACAAGCATTGATGATGGCGATGCCGATAACACTATTTTCGTCGGCACAACCCTCACCTACACAATTACATTCAGCGAAGATATTAACGCAGCTACGGTCACTGCTGCTGACTTTAATAATGCAGGCACGGCTACTATTGCGATCGGAACGATTACCGAGACCACACCTACCTCTGGCATATTCACAGTTCAGGTCACACCCAGCACCACGGGCACAATCTTGCTCCGCATTCCTGCAGGTGCGGTCATTAGCGATGTCGCAGGAAATAACCTCGCCGTTCCAGTTCAGGATGTAGATACAGTCACAGTTAATCCCGCGCCAGACACCACCCCGCCTACCGCCACCATCTCGGTGACCGACACGTCCTTGATCTTGGGTGAGACTTCACCAGTCACCATTACATTCTCCGAGGCAGTTACAGGCTTTACCAATGCCGATTTAACAGTAGCTAATGGTACGCTCAGCCCTGTTAGCTCCTCAAATGGCGGCATTACCTGGACAGCTACCCTTACTCCCACGGCAAATATCACGGATGCAACCAACGTCATCACCTTAGAT
>JANMRU010000014.1:0-3834 GCA_031388585.1 Pseudanabaena sp. SOY_30_concoct_251
TAACTGTAGGCTAGCAAACGCAGCCATAGTTTAGGGGATTTAGCTTCTATCCAGGGTTGCAGGCGGCGTAAAGATTGGGGTAGCCAGCCACCCAGCAGAGCATTGGCGATCGCACTGCCAGTAAATGCAGCATAGCTTCCTAACCACTTGGTCATCTCACCCGCTCCTGCCATTTCCCAGATCCAGGCAATCAGGGCAGGATTTTTAGTGGCTGCAATTACAGCGAGGCGATTAAACATCAGCCAGCCTAAACGATCTTTGATGAAGCGATCGCTGACGGCTTGAGGTTGATCCGCCATCACACCAAAGAAAATATTCAGCATCGAGTTAATCCGCTCCGGCGGTAAATGCTTACCCGTGGGAACCATCATGCCCTTAGAAAACAGCCATGTCACGGCGATATTACTCTGATAGGCGCTAATTTGTTCCAAGTCATCTGCGGCCAGGAGATCGTGCTTGAGTGCTGTATCCAACAATGTCGTCAATCGCGGCAGGTTGCGCACCAGGGAGCCAAAGCCCGTGAATACCAGCGGTGATTGCAAGGAGGCCGCATCACCAATTCCCAATAAGCGGTCAAATGCGATGCGACGCGAATTAGCATTGATACTGAAATGGCCTGGGATATAACCAAATGTGGCTTTCTTCCATACCAGTTTATCCATGTCACAGCGGCGATATTCCGGCAGGATCGTGAAAAAGTCTTCATATAGATCGAGCATGGAGCCGGGATTTTCGGGATGAACTTGATGATAGTGGAATAGATAAACCGCCATCTCTTTACCATCACCAGGGAATAGCTCCCAAATTAACTGTCTGCCCCTAGAGATATCGCCATGACTGAATAGAACATCGCCATAGGTGGCATCCCAGACATCGGGGCCAATACCTTCCAGGACGGCACCAACTGTAGGACAGACACTATCAAAGGCTTGACCGTAATTGATTTGCTGCGCGATCGCCGAAGCCGAACCCATGGCATCGACAAGCATTCTGCCCGTAATCTCTACGTGTTGATCGTTCGTCAAATTTCGGGCTTTGATTGTAACGCGATCGCCATGCACAATTACTTTCTCAAATTCAGTCTGATCGATAATTTCTCCGCCATACTCTCGAAGTTTGGCACCGCAAATATGTAGTAGCTTGTTGGAATTGATCGCTACATTCAGAACCGTAGGAGTATGCAGAACATCTGCCTTCAAATGGGATGAATTATTGCCATCAAAGAATTTGTTAAATCCATCCACATACTCGCACAGGATGATGCTTTCAAATTCTGCCTGTGTGAATAGACCAAATTCAACTAGACCCTCAAACTCAGCTCTAGAGATATTCCATTCGCGGTTCATTCGTCCGAAGATGAGGCGCTCGACCAAGCAGACACGATATCCCAACTTTGCCATCATGGCAGCATGAATTACACCTAGGGCACCACCCAAATAGATCAGATCGTATTCAGGTTTTGTTGACTCTGCGATCGCTGCTGGAATCGATTGTGGATTAGAGGGATTAGAGGAATTAGACTCTCTGTAAATCACTTGTTTGGGCTGTTGTGGATTTTTGACACTTTCGCGCCAGCGCTGTTCCCACCAATACACACGATTGAGGTCGTATTCACCATTGGGAAATTGCTGAAAATACTTGACTGTGAGGGGATATTGCGAAGCCAGTGACTCAAATATGGAAGTACCAGGTGCGATCGCGGGTGGCTGGGAATATGTATAGGGAAAAGCGTCACGGATTTGTTGCGTCAGTGTCTGCAAGATTTGCGACTCACCTTTGACCGCACGCTCCGACCATCGGAAGGCTTTTAGGTAGGTAGTACGCTGCAATGACCAGACAAATACACACAGTTGGGGGGCTGAGGTTTCTGATGTTGGGTCGGCGGGGCGATCGCTAATTGTAAACCCGTCGGGGGTAAGCTGTTTGTCACCAACGGGTGCAGCAAAGCGATCGCGCAACCAGGAGCGCACGGAATCGGTATTAGGCGTAGGGATCTCAAGGTAAAGTAATTGCTGCATGAAAAAGGGTGAGGGATAAGCTTGTCTAATCCTAACCCGAAAATTATTACAGTGGCAGGAGCTATATCAGCAGTCAGCTTTTCTAGCGGCACTAGGCCGCTCTGAGGTGTATTATTCCCGAATTCCGACGTGTTTACCCCACAGAGCGGTTAAGGACTCTTCACACTGCTAATTAGACCGCAGCATGCGCTAAAAAGAAGTACTAGAATGCTAAATGCGGTAATATGCTTCAATTCAGCGTACTATATTGTGCTTAGCGGTTTAATATATATTTATCCTAATTAGATTTTTAGTTGTAGCGTAGCTTGAATTAACTCGTGGGCAAAAGAATTTAGAGAGCCATGAGTAAGGCTAAACATGCATCCAGAAGATACAGCCGCTCGATACGATCGTATTGCCCAATGGTGGCAAACTCAGCATCAAGATTCGCTTTATGGTGTTGCACAGTTGGAGCGAGCTATCAAATTCGCTCCTAAGAAGCATTTGGCTATTGATATAGGATGTGGAAGCAGTGGGCGTTTTTTAAAAGTTCTAAGCGAACATGGATTTCAGGTGGAAGGACTTGATATTTCTGAGGGAATGATTGATTTAGCCAAACAAATGCATCCAGACATCACCTTCTATAGGGAAGATATCTGCTGTTGGAGTCCGCCCAAATCTTACAACTTGGTTGTAGCTTGGGACAGCACGTTTCATCTGCCGTTAGATATGCAGGAACTTGTCGTGAAAAAGCTATGCGATGCGCTTGAAGGTGATGGCGTGCTTATGTTCACATGTGGGGGTGGATCTAAACAAAGTGAGGCTTTTGGAACATTTCAATACCAGAACTTTGAGTACAGCACGCTGGGCGTAAATGCTTTCCTAAAGATTCTGAATGAGCAGCATTGTACCTGTCTTCACCTCGAATACGATCAATATCCTGAGAATCATGTTTATATCATTGCTCAAAAATCTGATTGACCATTGAAGTGGATGTGTAGAAGCTTTGGTGGTTAATGTTCTCTATGAAGTGCGATCGCTGCAAAGTACAGGCTAACATGACAGTGCAGTGGATTGGCGGGCGATCTTTCTGCTATGTTTAAAGATATCTACAACCGCTGACTTTAGCCGCTAGACAGACATATCAATACACTAAAAAAGAATTTGTCTGACTTGGCGATCTATATCTTTACGAACTGGCTGCCCAGATTACCGAAACTTCATATCTGTTGAATATTGAATCTGCACTCACAAGCGTCATAGCCTCTATCTGAGATTGATCGATCAACATTCGGTCAAAAGGATCGCGATGAACTAAAGGCAGTGCCGCCGCCCGCAAAGCATGAGAGGCTGTAATTTCTAGCGATCGCGCTCCTAATTGAGTCATCCGTGTAGAGATATAATCATCGATTTGTTCTGGAAGCGGAAGCTTGCCGATCGCAACTTTAATCCCTATCTCCCAGACACTGGCAACTGAGAACCAAACTTCGTTTGTCTCGTCAACAATTTGTTCAATTACCTGCGCGCTCAACTTTTCTGGCTGAGAAAACCACCATAGCCAACATTGCGTATCTAGCAAAAGTCTCACTCTACATCACCTTCAAAAGCAGCTAAAATCTCTTCTGACAAAAGTGTATTAAAGTCGTCTGGCACTAAAAATCTTCCTCGATCTTGTCCCAAACTAGAGCGGCGATCTAATGATGTGCGAAATGGAACCAATTTTGCAATTGGAATCCCTCGGTTGGAAATAATAATTTCTTCTCCAAGCTCCACACGAGATAATAGCCGAGATAGATTTGTTTTAGCTTGATGGATATTTATAGTTTCCATGCTTTTT
>JANMRU010000046.1:0-2065 GCA_031388585.1 Pseudanabaena sp. SOY_30_concoct_251
GCTCAAATTCATTGATATGGAGTGCTATTGCTGGTCGGTTGTGCCCGCCGACAAAACGCCCATGATTAATGCTGGTATGGTATTTAGCGATCGCCACTATGGCGGCATTAACTACCCTAAAGGCGGTGTCGGGCGCATTGCTGAAGTATTAGTGGACGGATTAACAAAGGCAGGCAGTGAAATTCGCTACGGTGCGAGGGTAACGCAGATTTTGCCTAAATCTAAAACTAACGGTGCGATCGCGGTCAAGCTTGCCAATGGGGAAACCCTCACCGCAAAGCGCGTAGTTTCCAACGCCACACGCTGGGATACATTTGAGCATTTACTCAAAGATGAACCGATGCCCGCTGGCGAACAACGTTGGCAGCAAAGATATCAGCGATCGCCGAGCTTCCTCAGTCTGCACCTGGGTGTAAAAGCTGAGGCGATTCCCGCAGGTACAGATTGCCACCATATCCTACTCGAAGACTGGGCAAACCTGGAAAAATCGGAGGGCACAATTTTTGTGTCAATCCCGACATTGCTAGATCCTAGCCTTGCACCACCCGATCATCACATCGTGCATACCTTCACGCCCAGTTGGATGCACGAATGGGAAGGCTTAAGTCAAAGCGAATATGAACAACACAAAGAAGCTGCAGCAGATCGCCTAATCGATCGCCTGGAACAGATTTTCCCTGGTTTAGCAGCCAGTCTGGACTACCAGGAAGTCGGGACACCGCGCACGCACAGGCGTTTTCTCGGTCGTTACGATGGCACCTACGGCCCCATCCCCAATCGCAAGCTGATGGGACTATTGGGAATGCCGTTTAATCGCACTGCCATACCCGATCTCTATTGTGTGGGTGACAGTACATTTCCTGGGCAAGGTTTAAATGCTGTAGCATTTTCTGGTTTTGCCTGCGCGCATTTAGTGGCAACAACTTTAAAGTTGTAAATATAGCTAACGCCTAGATCGTTAGGACAGAATTTAATTGGGGGTGTGGGCAATGCCCCACGGAGGGGTTCTACCCCTCAACCCCGTCAACCACCTAATTGGCGATCGCTATAAAAAACTTTTAAAACTTTTAAAAGCCACAAAAACAGCGAAATTACCCCAAAGTTTTAGCGATCGCACCAAATAAACCGTATGTTAAGCAAATTATGTAGAAATATTAAGCTATCCCTCCTCGGATAGACTCTAATGGGCTTAAGTAATATTGCCTTAGCTGAGCGATTATCTTGTCCCCAGAGGCTTGGAACTCAATACCTATATGGATTTTGAGGTTGAAGATGCACCAATTTCCCACCCTATACCCAAATCGTAATTACTAACGAACATTTGTAAAGAAAGTTTGAACTCTTCCTTTAGGATTAGATATAATAACCTAAGGTTTTGTAACCTTAATCACATACAGATCGTAGATCGTGTACAGGGTCTCTTAACAGGAGGTAATAGATTTGGCAAGAAGACGTAAGCGCAAAAGTAGACGTCGTCTAGAGGGTCGAAAGATTCTAGAGCATATCCCTCAGTTCAGTATCGACAGTGGTGAGGATAAGCCCGTGACTGCGGCACGCAAGTTTATCCACTCTTCAGGAATTTTGCCACCAGCATTATTGCTAGTTAGGCGGAACGAGCATACCACGGACAGGTACTTTTGGGCTGAAAAGGGACTTTTCGGAGCACAGTACGTTGAAGAGAATCATTTCCTATTCCCTAGTCTCAGACCACCAGAAGAATGTTTGGAATTAGCGGGCTCAGTTCGATAAACAAGAATTTAAGTCAAGCTTAATTTATTAAAACTTATTCCCCTACAATTTCTACTACAATTTTGCACATGTCGTGCGAGTAGTAGAGTAGGGGAACATTTATTTTTTATATCTTTTTATTTGATAGCTACAGTAGTTTTTGCGGTTCGGTCAAATTATGCTGAGGTCGTTAAAAATTGAAAATTTTCGTTGTTTCGAAACATTCGAGCTTCAGCAGCTTGGCAGATTAAACCTGCTTGTCGGCACCAATAATAGTGGCAAAACATCAATCTTAGAAGCCTTACAGATCCTTTGCTCTCACAACCTAATTGAAGGA
>JANMRU010000048.1:0-9787 GCA_031388585.1 Pseudanabaena sp. SOY_30_concoct_251
GGAAAATGCAAAATAGACCTCCCTTACCACCATTCACGTTGGAAACTGCCAAAGCCAAAGTTCAAGCAGCAGAGGATGCTTGGAATACTCGCGATCCCGAGCGAGTTGCGCTTGCTTATACAGAAGGTTCTATCTGGCGGAATCGGGCAGAATTCTTTACTGGGCGAGAGAAGATCCGAGAATTTCTCACCCGCAAGTGGAACATCGAACTAGACTATCGCTTGCGAAAAGAGTTATGGAGTTTCACCGACAACCGCATCTCAGTAAAATTTGAGTACGAGTATCACACTGATTCTGGTCAGTGGTATCGCGCCTATGGTAACGAGCAATGGGAATTCGCTCCAAATGGCTTGATGCAGAGGCGAGAGGCCAGTATTAATGATGTACCCATTCAGGAATCTGAGCGTAAACTTCGCTAAAGCCTCAGGTGTATCAATTTTTGTAATAGCTGTCATGGGAAACAGCGATCGCGATCTAAACTACTGATGTTTTGTTGAATGATTTCGGGAAAGAATTATATGGTGAGTTTGGGGCTATGCCCTCAATTGCGGCATAGCCCCAAACCCCTTTAAATATAAATCTTCTTTTAGTTCTAGGTGCGGTGGGTAAATTATTAGAGAGCAGCAGAAACCAAAATGTAAAAGCGTTAGTATTTATATCATGTGGTTCTGAATTTAAAAGATGCTGGACAAAACGATTGGCGGACGTTATAAGATTATTCGGACGCTTGGCGGCGGCGGGTTTGGCGAAACCTTTGTCGCTGAAGATCTGCAACTTCCCGATCGGATGCACTGTGTTGTAAAACGGCTCAAACCTCAATCTAACGATCCCTTTGTGTTGCAGACAGCCCGCCGATTGTTTGAGACCGAAGCTAAAGTGCTACACATGTTGGGCAAGCATAGCCAGATTCCTCAATTGCTGGCGCACTTTGAAGAAAATCAAGAGTTCTATCTCGTTCAAGAGCTGATTGTGGGCAATAGCTTGGCAGAAGAGCTAACCCAGCCCATGCCCGAGCCTTATGTGGTGGCGCTGCTACTGGATATATTGCCAATCTTAGAATTCGTCCACCAGCAAAATGTCATTCATCGCGATCTTAAACCTGCGAATCTGATCTGCCGCCACCATGACGGCAAGCCCGTCTTGATCGATTTTGGTGCCGTGAAGCAAATCCGCAGCCAAATAGCCATCCCAGATGCCACAAATATTGAGTCTAATTTAACGGTGGCAATTGGTACGCCTGGTTATATGCCCAGCGAGCAATCTAGCGGTAAACCCCGTCCGTGCAGCGACATCTATGCCCTGGGCACAATCGCCATTCAAGCACTTACAGGTATCCCTCCTGAGCGTTTGAGCGACGATCCGACGACTGGTGAAGTTGTCTGGCACCACTTTGTGCCCGTTAGTTCCGGATTAACTACAGTAATTGATCGAATGGTGCGTTATGATTTTCGGACGCGCTACCAGTCCGCTACCGAGGTTCTAGAAGCTCTAAAGCCACTCAGTCATGCGATCGCTCAACCGCTCGCCGAAACTGAAGTGTCAGCCCCTCACGATCGCGAATCAGCATATCCAAACGAGCTGTTACCACCTACCCAACAAATTGCGATCGCGCCGCCAAACCAATCTCAATTCCCATGGAAAATAGCATTGGGTATTGGTAGCGCTGTGGCGATCGCCGCCGCCGTCCCAGTGATAATTCTCAACTTGCCCAAATCGCCCCAAACCGCTACAAGTACTCCTGCTAATCCCCTCAACATCAACAATAAACCGATTATCCCAACCTCAACGCCTAGCATACCTAGCTCTCCTGAAAAACCTGAAACGTCCGAGCCTATAGTTAAACCCACCTCACCTCCACCCCCAGAACCTAACTTTGATTTTCTGGCCAGCCGCATAATTGCCGAGCCAGATCTAGATGGTTTTAGCGAGATCGAGCTGGACTTGTTTCGTAACGCCATATTTGCCCGCCATGGGCGCAGATTTAAAGATGCGGAGCTGCAAACTTACTTCGATCGCCAGAGTTGGTATCGTCCAGTCTATGAACCCGAGGGATTCCCAGATAACCTACTTAACGACACTGAAAAGCAAAATGCGCAGTTTGTTTTGGCTTATCAAAAGAATCTGGCAAAGCATCAAGCCCAAAACCCCTGCTATGCTTCGGCAATTAGGGTTAGCCGCGATCCTACCTCACCTCTTAACGTTCGTAGTGGTGCGGGAACTGAGTTTGCGATCGCTGGGAAATTGGGAAACGGTACTCAGCTACAAGTTATAGGCGAGCAAAAAGGCTGGTTGCAAATTAGCGCTCCAATTTCTGGATGGGTAGCTAAAAGCCGTACGGGTTGTGCTAACTAGTAGGAGGAATCTGAATGCGTTCAGTAGCCAGAATAATCTCCAGGCTGAGGATAGTGGCGATCGCCTTGCTAATATTTGTCGCGATCGCCTGCCAACCGACTCCACCCCCTCAACAAGCCTCATCAGTAACAAGCGTGCCAAAATCTACCTCCCAGACCAATACCCAGATTAATACCCAGACAAACGAAAAATCTCCTTCGCGATCGCCAATACCAAACGATGCTCTAGTTGATATCCAAACTGTGAATAGGTCGATCGTGCTAGATATACGCTATGCCACCACAAATAATTTTATGCAGCGGCAGCTTTATCCAGTCGGCCGTTGTGTTCTAAGATTCGCTACAGCTAAAGCATTGGATCGGGTGCAAACAGACCTGGCACAGCAAAATCTGGGACTTAAGGTTTATGACTGCTACCGTCCCCTATCCGTGCAACGGCAAATGTGGCAAGTGTTACCCGACGATCGCTACGTTGCTAACCCTGCCAAAGGTTCGCGACACAATCGTGGCGCAGCGGTAGATATCACGCTCGTCGATCGCAACGCGAAGGAGTTGGAAATGCCTACAGCTTATGATGACTTTACCCCTAAAGCTCATCGTGACGATACCACTGCCAGCCAGCAGGCACAGCAAAACAGCAAGTTACTGGCCGCCGTAATGACCAAATATGGGTTTATTCCCCTGGCCACAGAATGGTGGCATTTTGATGGAGCAGGTTGGCAAGATTTCCCAATTTCAAATGTCGCTTTACAGTCAATCTCAACCAGCAATCCCAATTGATAGCAAAACAAGTTCCTGCCTGCAATCTTGAAGATCTAGCGATCGCGATCGCACACCACCCATACATAATCCGCTAAACTAAACACAAAATGCCAGCACCCCCAAGACGATGAGCGAACTAATTTTAGAATGGACACAGGCAGGGGCATCACAAACCCAAACAATTAGTAAATCGACTACGATCGGTCGCGATCCCGCTCGCTGCAATCTGCTTTTGACGCATCCTACAGTTTCAGGAGTGCACGCAATGATCTATTTTCGTGACGCAGATAGTCATTTCTACCTGCGTAATTTACGCGATAGTAATCCTCCAGTTGTGGATGGTAGAACCCTAGTGCAAGGGGAAGCACTTTTGCACCAGGGTAGTAAAATTTATCTGGGACAAGTCTTGCTCACAGTCAAGCAGGTATCGGTACATGCAGAACAGGATGAATATGGCCTTAAGTGTCCTAACGCTGCATGTCAGCGCGTTTCCCCATACGATCGTCTCAAGTTAGTCTGCCCCTGGTGCGGTACTTCCCTCGCTGCAGCACCCAGCGTGATTATGCATGTTAGAAATTAGTTGGAGCGGTGAGAATGAAGTCCAGTGACTGGAAGATCGAACTAAGTTGGCAAGTTCCTATAACTAAAGAGCAACAGCAAGAAGAGTTCACGCCACCGATCGCAATTGGCAAAGATGCAACACGTCTGCCTGTAGAGCTTTCAGGAGAACCAGTAGCACCGCTCGTGATTGCTGATGGCCAAATTTCTCGCTACCACGCGCTGATTGCTCTAGACCCTAGTGGGACAAATAGCCTCCTACTAATCGACCAAAATAGCACTAACGGCATTACCGTCAATGGCGTTAAGCAGCCTCGGATTGCCTTAAATAGCGGCGATCGCATTGGGATTGGCACCAGTGAAATTACCGTCAAGTTTTCGCTCCCTGCTTCTGCCCCTACTATCGTTGCGGCTCAAATACCTTCTGCGGGAATACCGACAGTAACAGCACCTCTAACTCCTGCTTCGCCTACTCCTTCCCCACCTCCCATCCCAACAGTTCAGCTGGCGTGGGAAGACCAAACTACAGGCGAACTCCATAAACAGTTATATCAACCTCCGATCGCCCTAGGCCGAGAAGAGGCTCGGATGCCATCACAAATGCATGGCTTGTCAGTGACCAAATTGAAATTCAATAGCCTGCAAGTTTCGCGCTACCACGCGCTGATCGACATTGTGGCCAATAGTCATTCGCAACTTGAGATTAGCGATCGAGGCAGCTCTGGCGGTACTTTTGTCAATGACCAGCGCCAATCCAGTCACATACTAGCAAACGGTGATGTCATCCAAATTGGCACATATCAAATTACCGTAACTACTAACGCCAGCAAATCCGTCACTTCGCCTCAAGCCTCAGTAGGCTCATCCACCATTCTTTTTAATCCCAATACTGGTAATCCCGATCCTAAAATCGCCGCTACTGTTGCTGTTCCTGCCGTTGCGGCGACAGTGCAGGCATTTCCGCCACCAAGTTTTCAATTACAAAAAATCACCGTGCAGGATCTCTACGCTAGTGGTCTTCCTGTCTATGAGTCAACTTATGCTACAGTCGGAGCTGGCTTGGGAAGCTTTATCTGGGTAAACTTACTCAGAATTTACGGTGTTGACGCTGACAAAATCGTCGCCCTAGGCTTGGAACCAAAGCCCTACGCTCGCTATCAGAGACTCTGCCTCAATTCGCAAATTCCTACCCATGAAAGGTTACGCTCCAATTCTGATTCCTGCCCCGACAATATTTGGGGTTGGCCTAGTTATGCCATCCGCGAAGCCTGGCATGATCTGACGCACGGTCGCGCTGATACCGCTTTAAAATATCTCTGGCAGGTTTTTGCAGAGCCAACTTTGGCAGAAACCTATACACCTAGATCGGGTAACGTATTTGCTTCGATCGATCGCGAAACCAAGCGGATCGGCTGGGAGCGAATCTATCAATATGGTCGCATCCTCTCGATTCGCCAAACTACGGATGGACGCTATGCGATCGCCGTTTCCCAAGGGCAAGGCAAACATTGTTTCTGGTTGAGTCAATACGTTCATCTATCCCCAGGCTACGCTGCCATTCAGTTTTTGCCAGATTTACAGGAATATCGAATCAGTACAGGCGATTTTTCTTCTGTGGTCAATGCCTATGAGGAACACGAGCATGTCTACAATTACTTAGAAAAAAATGGTGGGACGTTGATGATTCGGGGTAGAGGAATTGTGGCATCACGCATCGTCCAACGTATCTATGAAGCTAGACGCAGGAATCCCAAGATTTCTCTTTTGCATTTAATGCGATCGCCCAAACCTAAAGGCAACAAGTATGGTTCCGCCCAACGTCAGGTGGAAAACCACTATGAATTCCAACCATTTAACTGGCCAAAGGCTTGTTGGGGCGGAGATCTACGCGCTGAATTAGAAGCAGCCGATCCCCGACGACGCCAAGAATTACTTGCAGATTGGGGCGGCACCACAACCGCCGATCGCGGTGATTGGAAGCGCATCGTCCAAGAAGGGATAGACCAGGGTTGGTATCAAATTGCTTTTGGAGAAGTAGAACGAGTCGAACAGACCGCCGAAAAGCGTACCATTACTTACATCCACGAACGCGGGTTTAAAGGGCAAATCAAACTGGAAGCTGACTTTATCGTTGATGCTACCGGTTTAGATGCCAAAGTGAAGGTAAACCCTCTATTCGCAGACCTGGTAGATCACTACCAACTTCCAATTAATGGCCTCGGTCGCCTTACAGTCACCAATGACTTCGAACTGGCAGAAATGCGCAACGATCGCGGACGCATCTATGCCGCAGGCGCGCCCACGCTAGGCGGACCATACGCTGCCGTTGATAGCTTTTTGGGTTTAGAATATGCTGCGATTGTCGCAGTCGATCACTTGACAGCCTCGCGGGCTCCGCAGTTGAAGTATCTAAATGGATTGCGATCGCTCTGGCAATGGTTCAAATGGGTATTCAACAAACCTCCCACATGAGGAGTGAAGGGCGAAGAATGCAGAATTATTAACAGACAAACTCTACAACCCCACATCCCACACAAATGACTCCCACACTTCTTGGTAGATGGCAAACACGTTTACTCCTACTTGCTACTGTAGGAGCTTTGATTACAATACCTTTTGCTCTGAATCTCAATACTATTATACCTTTCTGGATTTTGGGCTACATCGCATTTTTTGGTGTATTTTTTTGGGATGTGCTGTATGACTATATCCAAAAAAAGCGTTGGGATCGCGACTGGCCTGGATTTTATCAGCTAGTGGCTGGCATTTGGGAAGCCATATTTTTAGCGATTCTGTTGAGCATCCTCAAAAATATCCAGTTTGGATTACCTGGAGTGCTGGAATTCAATCTAGGAGTATTTATCTTCCATTACAGTTGTGTGTGGTTAGGGATTTATATTGCGTCGCAATCGATCATGCGTCTCATTTTCCCCCGTTGGCGTTTTCGGGGCGGACAGTGGCTGTAGGTGATGCCATCAATTCAGTCTATCGGTGAAATTGCAGCAGGCCAACTAAAACTCGTTCCATTTGCCTGGTTATATTCCTGCTGTGCCTTGATAAAAAGCTCTCTCGATTTGCGTGTCACTTGGTTAAATTCCAACTGTTCGCCGTTTGGGCCTTTGCAGTAAAACAACGACCAGCCATGAAAATCGCCGAATTCTGCGTCCGAGTAGCCTTCAACAAAGTAATCGGGGTTAGGATCGTTCCAAAATTTGTTGGCAGTGTATTTGAGGGCAACTTTTCTCCTTTCCTCATCCGAGTTGACATGGATAACCCGGTTGCAGGCGACCTCAATTCCCCGCTTTTGGCATTCTTCCTCTAGGATAATTGCAAAGTTATTTAGATCCACGTCGTCCTTGACATGAAAAGAAATATGAGATGCGTTTGCATATCCAATACCGCTAGGAAGCTTATTAATTGCATTTGGAGCATTTGGGTTCAACTTAGCATCGCGGAAATGGATGAGTTCGACTACGGTATTACCAAAGGAAATAAACCTTACATCTAATGCCTCTTTTGACCCATCTCTTACATCTGGAACCCCAAGCTCACGCGGATTTATGCCTCGCTCTATTGCTTCTAGATCCTCTTTCTGAAACATCGTGTTGTGTAAAACCTCACCAACAAATCCATCACCGCTCATAGCGATCCTACCACCTAAAATATCGATATAAAACTCGATAGATTTTGCCATGTCATCAACGGTTACGCCAAAGTGCTGCACTCCTTGCAGGTAATTCCCCAAGACTGAACTACTGGTTTGAATTGACATAATTTTGCTCCTAGTGAGAACGTTTAAAGTCAAAATTAATTGAGATAAGAGTACTACGTAAGTACATTAGAACACAATAGCGGAGATAGGTAGTGATTCTTAAGAACACAATAGCGGAGATAGGTAGTGATTCTTAATATTTAGTTCAGCGTAAGCGACAAATACTACAAAATTACTGAGATACTGAGACTTCTCATTATATTTTCTCAAAGTTGCAACGATCGAAAACCTGATACTTTCGCTCAACACTTTCATTACCCTGCAAATCGGCAGGAATCTTCTCCACCTTTGTCCTACGGTGTACACACAAGTCCACCCAGAGCGGTTTTCCATCCGATGAAGATTGCCTCAAACTGTCGTAGGCCATGAACCAAGGAGGGTATACCAGGAGGTCTCTGAGAATGCGACTTATTTTCCCACGGTGGCGTTTTCGGGGTGGTCAGTGGCTTTAGGGATGTGGCAAATTCAATCTCGTAACCTAAGGCTTCATTATTCTAGGTGTCAACAAAAAGCCACGCTGAGTTAGGGTAGCAGAAAGCCCAAAGCTGATTTAACTTGTTTTAGCGTGTCAAAGGCGATCGCACCAGCTTTTTCCCGTCCTTCTTTAAGCACCTGCTCTAGATAACCTGGTTCATTCACGACCTCTTGGTACTTAGTTTGGATTGGCTGCAAACTAAGTATCACCGTTTCGGTGAGTAATGGTTTGAAATCTCCCCAGCCGCGCATATCCGAGCATTCTGCCTGTACCGTCTCTTTGGTTTTGCCGCTAAGGATTGTGTAAAGCGATAGGAGGTTATGACATTCAGGTCGCTCGGGATTATCGAATTCTAGTCCGCGCATTGCGTCTGTTTTGCAGCGTTTAATTTTTTTGGCGATCGCATCGGCATCGTCAAGCAGGTGAATACGACTCATTTCTGATGGGTCTGACTTAGACATCTTGCTAGTGCCATCAGTAAGGCTCATTACCCTCGCCCCTTCCTTGCGAATCAGAGATTCTGGAAGTTTGAGTAGTGGTGTAGCGCGATCGCCCCCAAATTTGTCGTTAACTCTGATGGCAAGATCGCGGGTTAGTTCAAGGTGCTGCTTCTGGTCTTCACCCACAGGGACAAGATCGGCCTGGTAGAGCAGGATATCCGCTGCCATTAGTACGGGGTAATCTAACAAGCCGACGTTCACGTTTTCACCTTGTTTAATGGCTTTTTCCTTAAACTGGATCATGCGCTCCAGCCAGTTAAGCGGTGTGATGCAGTTGAGCAACCAAGTTAGCTCGGCGTGGGCAGAAATATGTGATTGCACGAATATAGTCGATAGCTGGGGATCAATTCCGCACGCAATGTAAAGAGCTGCCATGCGGCGGGTATTTTCAGCTAGCTCGCTAGGATTATGCGGTGCCGTAATTGCATGTAAATCGACCACACAAAAGAAATTCTCGTAATTTACCTGGCTTTCTACCCAGTTACGAATCGCTCCCAAGTAGTTACCGATGTGCAAGTTGCCCGTTGGCTGAACACCAGATAAGACACGTTTTTTTGGCATTAGACTATCCGTAAGCGATCGCAAAATTTACTTATAGCAATCCTAGATGAATTGTAAGTTGGGTTTGTGTGGGCACAGCCCACACAAAGGAGTTCCACCCCTTCACGCCAAACAAATAAAAACTGATTGCTATAGGTCTTAATTTTCGCCCACAAACGAGCCAAAAATCTACAGATACTTCTGGAACCCGTTTCATGTTATACGTAGGTTAAATAGATAAACCTTTACGATGCCATGACAAGTACGCAACCTCAAGAATCTCCACGCGGTAAAAATAAGTCTACAAGCAAGAGTTTTGAAGCGATGCGCAAGTTTTCTGAAACTTATGCAAAGCGCACGGGCACATATTTTTGCTCAGACCATAAAATTACCAATGCAGTTATTGAGGGCTTGGCCAAGCATAAAGATGAGTTAGGTTCGCCGCTATGTCCTTGTCGCTTTTATGAGGATAAAGAAGCAGAAGTGAAATCTACCTACTGGAACTGTCCTTGTGTCCCTATGCGAGAGCGCAAGGAATGTCATTGTATGCTCTTTCTCACGTCAGACAATCCCTTTGCTGGCGATAAGCAAGATCTAGAGATTTCGGAAGTTAGCTACGACGAATAAGTGCGATCGCTACCGAATGGGTATTAATCCCTAAATACAAGAAAGTCAAACAAAATCTACTATACAAAAAAACAGGGCGCGCAATGCACGCCCTGTTTTTTGGGCTAAGGTTCAAGCCAGCAATTTAATCATTTCGGTGTTTAGATTTTGCCTAGGCAATAATTTGAATGGAATTTCCAAATACTCCGTTGTCAGAGGAAGG
>JANMRU010000058.1:0-2009 GCA_031388585.1 Pseudanabaena sp. SOY_30_concoct_251
ACTCAAATACTAACATCAGATTGTCAAGGTTTATGCTGGCTATTATAGCTTAAACTTTGGAGAGGCGCAAGCGCGTATGTTAAATTAAAGCCGTCCTCCGCTACGCTAAAGGACGGGGTTTTAGACCCAAATTTCTGATAAGGAATCAGATCGCTTTCACTCATTTCAGCTTGTTCCATACGAAATCGGATTGCGGCGATCGGATTGGGTAGGCGAATTGGATAATGCTCGGCTTCATAGGATTCGACTAAAGTTGCTAGCACTTCGAGTTCATCAGCTTCAGGCGTAGCAGTCTTAGCATCCATCAGAGATGCAATTCTCTCTAAAGCTGCATCGTAATTAGCTTCGGTTTTAATTGGCTTGATAACAATGCTGTTCATATTGTCTCTGGATCTATAATGTCGTATTGCTTGTGAGTCCCGATAAAGCGAATATAAATAATTTGTGTATCAAAGTTAATTTTCACAACGAGCCGATATTTATTGCCAGCTATATAGAATCCTAATTAGATAAATCTTGCGCTATCCATGCGGATAGGTCAGATGGCTGTAGCTGCTCGTAGATCTCAAAGGGCTGGTGAATCCAGGGTGAATCGGGCAGGAAATCTAAATAAAAATCAGGTGAAATTTCAGAGCAGGCTTTATACCAAATTACTGCGGTTTTGATTTCTTCGATCGCATATTCATGGTGCTGCTGCAACCAGTTTAAGGTTTGCGCTAAAGTAACGCCCGAATCAACTAGATCGTCAACTAACAACACTCTATCCCCTAACTTTGGTGTAGTCATTGAGATGGTTTGAGAGAAAGTTAGCTCGCCTCTAATGCGATCGCCTAAACCACCATAGGAAGTAACAGACAAAATTGCCAAGGGAAGATTGTAAATGCGAGATAGGGTATCGCCAATGCGCAGCCCTCCTCTCGCCAAACAGAGTATTTGATTAAATTCCCAATCAGATTGATAAATTATCTGAGCTAAAATCTCGATCTTGCGATGATATTCCTGCCAGGAAACACGAATTTCAGATATGGGTAATTGAGAATCTGTCATGGAGGAATTTAAATGTTATGTATGAATTGATAGCTAAAGGTAGATGACAAGCGATCGCAAAAGTAGTACATCCTAAGTCAATTGGCAAACCTGATGCAAACCATTGCAATTGTTGATTAGACGAAGTTTATGGCAAGTTGTAAACTAAGAGCAGAAAAATTAACAAACGATTAATTTATTTGTAATCTTTGGAGGCAAAATCATGGTAGCTCTCACTGCTTCTCCTACTACTAAAGGCAGGTTGACGACGCAAACGGTTGAGGTTGCTTCTGATACTTCTGCGATCAGATCGCTCGACTGGGATCGCGATCGCTTTGATATCGAGTTTGGCTTGCAAAATGGTACGACATACAACTCTTACATTATTAGGGGCGAACAAACCGCTCTGGTTGATACCTCCCACGCCAAATTTCGCGCGCTCTACATCAACGCGCTAAAAGCGGAAATCGACCCCGCTCAAATCGATTATTTAATTATTAGCCATACCGAACCAGACCATAGCGGCCTCGTTAAAGAATTGCTGGAGTTGGCTCCCCAGGTAACAGTGGTCGGTTCAAAAGTCGCCATCCAGTTTTTAGAAAATTTAGTACACCAACCTTTTAAACAAAAAATCGTTAAAAATGGCGACCAGATCGATTTGGGGAACGGTCATGTCTTGCAATTTGTGAGCGCCCCTAACTTGCATTGGCCAGACACAATGCTGACCTACGACTTCAAGACATTGGTTCTCTATACCTGCGATGTTTTTGGGATGCACTTCTGCGATGAGCGTACCTATGATGAGGATCTCCAAGCGATCGCACCAGATTATCGCTTTTACTATGATTGCCTGATGGGGCCAAATGCCAGGTCGGTACTGGCTGCCATGAAGCGCATGGACGAACTACCGCCTATAGGTACGGTTGCCACAGGTCACGGGCCACTGCTGCGCTACAACGTGGAGGAAATGACGGAAAATTATC
>JANMRU010000280.1:0-2450 GCA_031388585.1 Pseudanabaena sp. SOY_30_concoct_251
GAAAGACGAACTTTTGGGAAATACACCGATCAACTAGCCGTGAAGTGTCAGTCAGCCATGCTGGTTACTCGTAAACACAAACTCTCACCGTCTCATCTAGCAAAAATTTTACCGAAAGTAGAAGATGAGCAATCCATGCTGAGATCGCAAGCATAAAGGGGTTTTGCAACAAATAACTAAACTATGAAAACTCAGACTTGGCTAATTATTGCGATCTCGATGTTGGGTACTACAACCGCAGCTAAAGCTGATACTGTCAAGGCACATTGTGAGTACCTGGCCAATGGAGCTAAGCGAGTAGAAGCTTATATGCCTTGTCGGATCTACCAAAGTCAGGGGAATATGGTAATTACCTGGCAAGATGGCATAGTGAATGATTTTATCCCACTACGCCCAGATGTGTATCGCTAACGACGCGGTGGCGCAGGCTATCGAAAAGTTAACGAAAAAGCAGGAGATTGGATTTTTCAGATGGAGAAGGGAGCTAATTTAGTGAAGATGAATCCACAAAAAACGGGGATGAAGAGATGAACCCAAAGCATCTATCTCACATCGCAATAAAAGGGTTCAAATCAATCCGAGAATGCGATCTTGAATTAAAAGAACTAAATGTATTGATCGGTGCGAATGGAGCTGGTAAATCAAACTTTATCAGCTTTTTTCAGATGATCCAGCAGTTACTGACAAAAAATCTACAGATATACGTTAGCAAACAAGGTGGGCCAGATGCAATACTGCACTTTGGGCGAAAAAAAACTAAGGCACTCAGTGCAGAACTTTATTTTGGTAGTGATGGCTATAAATTTGCGTTAGAACCAACTCTCGATAATCGCATGATATTTGCTAAAGAGAGCTATTGGTCGAATATAATGCCAGATTGGAACATTGGGGCTGGACATGACGAAACTAGGATGGAAAATCGGGAACAAATCCATAACCCTACTGTACCAAAGACAATGAACAGTTGGAAACTTTATCATTTTCACGACACTGGTGAGAGTGCTTTAGTAAAACAGCGTCAAGCTATTAATGATAATACCTATCTGCGATCGGATGCGCAGAATCTGGCAGCATACCTCTTTTTGCTCAAAGAACAGTATCAAACGCACTATCAGAGAATTGTGAAAACCATCCAACTAGTAGCTCCCTTTTTTGGTGATTTTTTTCTGCGGCCACAACCAAGCAAGCCCGATCAAATCGAACTAGAGTGGATTGAGAAAGGTGAGGATGTGCCATTCAAAGCGCATCACCTATCAGATGGAACCTTGCGTTTTATTTGTCTCGCAACGGTTTTGATGCAACCAGAATCACTTCAGCCTGAGATGATCTTAATTGATGAGCCAGAATTGGGTTTACACCCTTATGCGATTAATGTCTTAGCTGCTTTGATTCGCTCTACTTCCAAATCGAAGCAGATCGTTATTTCAACTCAATCAGTAGCACTGCTCAACGAATTTGAGGTGGACGAGGTGATTGTTGCCGATCGTACTGAAGGATGGACACACTTGCATCGCCTTGACAAAAACGAACTGGAAACCTGGCTGGAAGAATACTCACTGGGTGAACTGTGGCAGAAAAACATCCTAGGTGGGAGACCGTCCAGATGATCAGAGTGTATGTTTTCTGCGAAGGTCAAACCGAAGAAACTTTTGTAACACAAGTTCTATACGAACATTTTTTGCAAAAGAATATCTGCCTAATTCCGATTATTTTAAGTACCAGTAAAGCAGTCAAAGGGGGTGCCGTCTCTTACCACCAGGTCAAAGGGCAGGTTGAAAAGATGTGTAAACAAGACCCTACTGCCTGGGTTACAACACTACTAGATTTTTACGCATTACCATCGGATTTCCCAGAGATGTCATCAAGTATTGATGTTTCATCAATTCAGAAAGCAATGTTAGTTAAAGAAGCATTTCAGCTAGATATCGCACAAGACAATTTTATCGCTAATCTTGTTATCCATGAGTTTGAAGGGCTCTTATTCAGTGCCCCTGAAGCATTCAAGAACTGGTTTGACGATCCTCAAATTATAGGTAAATTGAGCAATATTCGTAGTAGTTTTGATTCACCTGAACATATCAACGACGGAAGGAAAACAGCTCCTTCTAAGCGAATTATTGGTATATGCAGTAACTATGAGAAGGTTAACCATGGCTCTCTAATTGCTCTCGATATAGGCTTAGATGCCATCCGTAGGGAATGTATGTTTTTTAATGGTTGGCTAGAACGCATAGAAGCACTTTACTGTTAAATGCTTCAGAACATGGACAGCGGGTTGATGTTGATGTCAGTCCTGACGGTAAGCGAGTACGGCGTAGAATGGGTCGCTGCCCCCCATTCCTAGTAATGCTAAGAAATTAGGAGCTTGTGACTGATTCACAATCGCTTCTGGCTTGCCAAATCCTGGCACCGATTGGAAGTAACGCCCAACTAAATTTAACCGACTTGCC
>JANMRU010000093.1:0-12100 GCA_031388585.1 Pseudanabaena sp. SOY_30_concoct_251
CTGGTATCATCCCGTCTTCAAATTGAGATTGAAATTGCAGCTTTAGGTGCTCTCCTGCGACTGATACTTTAATTAAAATATGACTGCCAGCAGGTAACCCACGAGTTAAGCGATCTACCAAACCATTCAGCACTTGCTGTAATAGATGGGAGTTGCTAATAATGGCTGGTAACCCAGGCGGAATATCGAGATCGATCGCCACTTGACGTTGGTGCGATTGTTCCTGCCAACGCTCAATACTATGCAGTAAAATCTCTTTAAGCTGGATCTGTTCTAGAGGTACTGGAGCTGTGGCTAGCTGCGCTGCTTCAAAAATCAAATTAAAGCGATCTATTTGATCTGAGCACTCCATCGCTATTTGCTCTAGGCGGGGCTTGATCGCAGAGGGCGTATCCTTGCGTCGAAGCAAAGAATGGACCAATGTGCGGATGGTTGTCAGCGGAGTTTTGACCTCATGGGTAATGGCGCGAATTAACTCCACTTCGCGAATTTCGGGTATGGGTAAATCCTGATTAAAAGATTGTGAGAGTAGTAACGCACTAAATTTAGAGATAGTTTGGTAGGTTGGCATATCGATGGGAAATTGCTCTAGTTGCTGGGCTAGCAATGTCAGTTGAGCAGAGTTATGAATTCTTCCTCTGAGGACAGCGATCGCTTTTTGAATAGGTTCGGGATGCAGAGAATAGATACAGCTATGGTTTTGCTCTGAAGCTAAAATTAGCAAGCTAAATGGCGGTGTCACGATCAGGCAAAACCACTCGTTGGCGATCGCATTGTTTTGAGAGAGCCTGACGATCTGAGTATTCTGAATAGGTAAAGACTTAGTTGCGAGTAGTGCAGCATTGCTAGGTGTGAAAAACCAGATTTGCAGGTTACCCAGAGAATTGCTGTTGGCAAATATTTGAGGATTGTGGGTAAAGAGTAAACCTTGGACGGGCATCGATCGGCATAGCTGCTCTAAAAGCGCGATCGCTCTTGCCCAGAACTCTTTCGCATCAGTTTGGTGCAGTTCTTCAACAAATTTGCTGTCGCATACAGCATCATAGATTGAAGACAATATCAGCAGCTCCAAAAAGTTTTGAAATAATTATATTTTAAAAAACTACGTTCAGTGACATCAACTCCTAAACACTTTATGCTGAGAAGCCAGCTATAGCTATCGCCAATTAGGTGGTTGACGGGGTGGAGGAGTAGAACCCCTCCGTGGAGGCGTTGCCCCCACACCCCCAATTAAATTCTGTCCTAACGATCTAGGCGTTAGCTATAAAAGAGGGAGTAAATTGTATAGTTATTCTGGGAACCAATCAGGGATTAGAATTTGCTCAATGGTAAAAGGACATTCATCTGGAAACTGGTCAAGTCCAGTCTCGCGAACTGTAACCTTTACCGCATCTTGGAAACTACTGGAAATCACCGTATTAAGGTAGTTATGTAGGCTAGGACTATCTTCTAAGAGTTTTTAAATTTGGATACGGCTATAGGTAATAGAACTTACCCAACTTCCTTTGGGGCGACCATCCGACGTATACTGCTGTGCTTCTGGTTGATATTGCCACTTCAGCAAGTGCGTCAGTAGTACAGTGAGACAGGAGGCGATCGCTCGCCGTTCTGACTTGCCCAAGCTCTCAATTTCCTGCGCCAGATGGGCTAAATCTAATTCTTCAAATCGTTTTTGTTTGAATAACTCGGCCTGTTGCTGTACCCATGCCTCAAAATCGGTTTCGTACAAAGTTGCATCTACCATCGGCATCAGCTAAGTCCCTCGTAGTTCGAGAAGTCGAGAAACTCTAATTCTTGGTCGCAACAAGCTATTAGTGAGTGAACTTTAACTATGGGCGCTGAGGGACTCGAACCCCCGACATTCTCGGTGTAAATGAGAAGTCACTATGGCCTGAGTTGTTTTCCTGGCGACGCTTCTGAGCATTATCAATAAAGTAGCGGGGTGAAAACCGGGGTTTATTTCAGGTGGTGCGGTAGTACTATCGCAACGGGGTAGTGCCTTTAGGTTCTCAGGTCTGGGATGTGGGTTTGGCATTCATTATTCACAGCAATATACTGTAGATAGTAAAACACCAAATGGCTGTAGACAACAATATGTTGCTGTAGACATTAGCCAGCCTGTTCCCCAAAGAGCGATCGCCCCGAACGGGGCGATCAAAGCAATTCTTAAATGAGTTCTAAAAGTTTGCAGCCGTTAGTGAAATGTCCGCGTGTTTCCAGGCAGTTTGGAATCGACTCTGAATTGATTCGGCCTCCTTGTTTTTGCCTTGGGCTTGTAAGCTTTGAGCCAATCCAGACAAAGACCAGCCGTTCTCAGGATAGATCTTTAGATCGGCGCGATAGATTTGCTCTGCTTCTTTCGCCTTGCCTGCCTTGAGCAATACCCTCGCCAAGGCTTGACGGGTGGGTTGATACCAGTCCTGGGGTTCGGTGTAAACCAGAGCATCTTCCAGCTTGACTGCGGTTTTAAGATGGGTGATCGCTTTCTCATAATTCCTCTGTTTAGCGGCCAGCTCCCCTGACAGCACTTCTGTAGCAATGCCCAGAATGCTAGCGGTGGCGTTGAAGCCCCAGATTTTGATCTCCTTGAGGGCAGGGTCGGCGGCGATCGCTTGCAATTGCTTGAGTTCCTTTGCTGCTGGGGTTGTCTTTCCCCTAGCTAGAAATGCCATACCCCGCGCATAATGCCAAATCCCTTTTGGATACGCCAGTGCAGGAGCAGGCTTTGCCAGAATCTTATCCCATTGGCTAAACCGAATTTCGGTAAATAAGGGAATCATCGAGTAATGCTGCAATGACCCTGCTAACTCTCCTTCTGCCATAAGTTTTGGATCGACCTTGGCAGTCTGTTCTGCTGCTTCCATCGCAATTTGACTTTGTCCAGTCATCAGAGCGGCAAACCAGAGAAAATGGTGATTGTGAGGCTTATAAGCTAGTGAGTATATCCCCTGGGCTTGGGTTTGAGATAGGTAGGCATCATCCGCTGCTACACCTCGCTGATTGGAAAGCACGGCATCATGATAGCGACCGGTGCGGATATAGATATGGGAGGGCATATGGACGAGATGACCTGCATTTGGGAATAAACTCAACAGGCGATCGGCAGAGGGCAGAGCCAGTTCAGGGCGCTCCTTTTCTACAGCGTGGATATAGAGGTGATTAGCACCCGGATGGTTGGGATTCTTTTTGAGGACAGCTTCCAAAGTTTTGATAATTTCAACTGCTTCGGGTTTTGGTTGCCCATTCTCTTGCCAGTAATCCCAGGGAGTTGTATCCATTAAGGCTTCGGCAAAGAGAGTCGCCGCATCCAGATCGGTTGGATAGGTTTGCGCCACCTCTCGCATGGCATTGGCATAGGCTAAATTGAGGGATTTGCGATCCTCCACCGGTTGTGAGGTATAGCGCTTTGCTAAAGCCTGGATCAGAGCTTGTTCGCGTGGGCTGGCATATTTGCGTAAATTCATGGCTTTTTGCAGAGCTTCCCAAGCCAGAGGAACTGCATCTTTCTCCATCCCAGCATTGATATTGGGACCTTGAACCAGAGCAAGACCCCAGTAGCAGATTGCACAGTTGGGATCGAGCTTGATCGCCTCTTGAAAGGCGCGGGCTGCTTCGGCGTGATTAAACCCGTAGGCTAGCAGTAATCCCTGATTGAAATAGCGTTGTGCCTGCGAGTTTTTTGTAGAAATTGGATAGTGGTGGTTACTCAATCCTTTGTAAAGCGTAACTCGTTTCTGATTGGATGCATTCTTTGCCAATGGTGTACTGGCATGATCGTGTTTCTGTGGGTTAGCGATCGCCCACTGGCGTGAAATCAGACTATGGACAGACAATCCTAACGTAGTCAGTAGGATTAACAATGCGGCATTGTGTTTCATATTGTGAACTCCTTCTCAGGTTTTAGAGAGAAATTGGGATAGGTGAGGTGGCATCGGGCGCGTATGTACAAGTTGTTCACTTGCAAGGTATTCAAGTTCCTCAGGGGTTGATTGTCTTCCTAGAACATCGTTGCGATGCGGATGACGACCGAAGCGGGCAATCACATTTCGATGTCGCAGTGCTTGCGATGCAGAGAACTCTAGCAATGCTTGATACTCCTGTGGCACTTCCTTTACGAGATCGTCAGCAAGCTTAACCGCCAGATCCAGGTTCATGAGATTCTCGGAATGTCCCAGTGGTAGTAAGAAGAAAGTCTTCTCCCAGGGTGTCTCAAGAGCTGCGTAGTGAGCAATGTCAATTCCTTCGATCGCCAACGCAGTTGCCTTAGAGTCTTGGACGAATGCTTGAGCTGTGCCTCGATAGATCGTGCGCGAAAACTGGTCGAGGACGATAATCAAAGCCAGCCGAGATCGCGGTTCACAAGACCAGTCGTCGAATTCACCCCGTGTCGCTCGTTCCAGTAGCGGTGAGAAATGCTTGATGATATCGGCATCGCCACCTCCGCGAAACCACCAATCCCACTGACGAACCATAGCTGCTCGATCGTCGCTAGGTCGGCTAGGAAACCAAAACTGAAGAACGTCTTCAGGTTGTTCGTCTTTCATTTTAAACACTCCTTTTAGGTTTTCAAGATCAATTTCCTATTTGAGAGATGTGCCCAATACACTGGCAGAGAAGCTTTGTAAATCGCTTCGACATGGCGGTTGTCAGTGCCACAGCAGCCTCCCAACACGTTCAAATTCTTTAATTTGTCTTTCAGTTCGAGGTACTGACTGCCAAGTTCTTCAGGGTTACCATCATCAAGGTCTTCCGACTCATTCAGTTCTGCGTGACTCTTAGTGGAAGCATTAGCCCGAATCCCACGAATGCGATCTAACCATGATTCGCCTGTTATCAGTACGTCTGCGAAGTGCGTGGGATGAGCGCAATTAATCATGTAGTAGGCGGGTGCGTTGTTAGTTGTGGTATCAACTTGGGCGATCGCATCCTGCAAAGTCTGTCCTGTTGGCAACTTGCCATCGGTTTCCACAGTAAAAGAGATCGCTACAGGCATCCCGACCGATTGAGCCGCAAGCGTAATCCCAATTGCTTCTTCAACATAGTTCATCGTAATTGCAGTTACCATGTCTGCTTCAGCTTCCCGAAATACTTCAATTTGCAGGCGATGATATGCCGCAGAGGCATCCACAGTCATGGCATCAGATGGAATATATCCATCGCCACGGGGACCAAGACAACCACTAATCACTATGCGGCATTGTTTGGTTTCGTATTCATTGCGAATGTCATGCAGTAGGGCGATCGCTCTGCGATTCATCTCTGCCAGAGCCTCACGACCATATCCTAGTTTAGCACCCCAATTGGGATTGGCACGCCAGGTTGCACTTTCTAGAATCAATCCCACTTCATAGGTCTTGGCCAGGGTGGCATAGGTACGGAAATATTTTTGCAACGCTCGATCGCCAGCGTCGTGCCTCAGTAGATCGAAGGCAGCAAAATCTGGTAACTGCAGTCCTTCACGAAAAATTAGTGTGGTTTCAAGACCACCATCGGTGATGAATAAATCGCCCGATAATTGCGGCAAATCGTGTCTGTATTGTGCCATTTTTTTTCTCCAATATATTCTCTGCTGGATAGTCGTTATTGCGGGTAGCGCACCATTGGGAAGATCGGCGGCGATGCTCCAACTTGCATGGTGCTGAGTACCTCAAAACCATGCCGTTCGTAGAATGGAACATTGGCTGGTTTGGAAGCTTCGAGATAGGCTGGAATGCGATCGCGATCGCACTGCTCAGGCACATGATATTGCATCAATGCTGAGCCATAACCTTTCCCCTGTTGAGTTGGCTCCACACCAATTATCGGCAAGTACCAATGTGGCTCTTTGGGATGGTAGTGACTCATCTGTTCAAGGACGGCAAATACATCCATTCGATCCGACTCAAAAATGCTTTCCTGAAGTATTCCAATCGTCAGCTCGATATCTGGGTCTACCCCTGGAGGAAACCAGAGAGCAGCACCGGAATATCCATCACTAGCATAGGCAGTACCGAGTTCAAAGGCTTTGCCACCAAATGTCTGCACAAAACGGGGAAAATGCGTGAGATATTGATAGGGATCGGGATACATCCAACGGGCAACAGGGTCATTGCTAAATGCTAGAACTAAACTGGCAATGATGTATTTTGGGTCGGCGATCGTTGCCGTTCTTATTTGGGCAGTGGTTTGTGTGATCGCGGAATTGGATTGCTGTTGCTGTGTTGTGGCAATTTTGCTGCGAAACGAATCGACACTGAATTGGGAGGTAGACATGGATTTCTCCTGTAAGTTTGCAATTAATTTAAATGTCCATCAAAGCCATTCCTCATCGTTAATTAAATTTTGACAGCCTGCTAGGACTGTGAGAATGGGCTAAATTTATCGCACACCTTTACCTAAAATCAGGTCTAGCACCTCTTCCGTCAACTGATTAACTGCACCTATTTTCGTGATTAGCTGAGCCGTTGAGGAACCACGTTGTCCAGTTAGAGTCAATTTGCTGTCATAAACAAAAGTATAGGGATCTCTTTCTGGGAAAGTGCTGATCTGCTTGATATACCTGGGTTGCTCTGCGAGCGTGGACGCATACTCTGCTGAAGCAAAGAAATATTCTAAATCCAAATTGTTCGCAAACGCAATTTCAAAAGCGGCTTGATAGTGTCTTTCAGGTGACTCACTATGCGCTACGCCTTTTGCCTCTGGTCGTGAGTTATCTACTTCTTCAAATAGATGTAGTCTGAATTTGAGTAAAAAATCACTTTTAGTAATTATTAGCGCAAAGCGATCGCACAGAAACTGACGAAATTCTGCAACGCTAACACTGTCTTGTTTTTTAATCAAAACGTGCAGTTTAACTGCATCCAAACTCCCATTGGGATTACCGTTGGCAATGCGATCGATATAGGTTTTAGAATTCCCAGGATTAGTGATGTAACCAATTGCCTGACTGAAGATGTTGTGTTCGTCATCCATTAGTAAAGTTGCAGATTGGAACCATGTATTGCGATCTTCTATAGTCTTAAAGGTTAGCTCGGCAATACTATTTAACTGGTCTTCCGCCTCCGTGATATATTCAATGTCTGCCAAAGTTGGCCAAATGCCACCTTCATTATGTGCGACATGAAACTGCCAATATTGATGCTGTCCTGGCAATCTAGCACATACTGGCCCATGCACATCTCTCCAGTAGTCATCAAATAGCTGTAAGGACAACCCCTTTCTTTTCCATAAAAGAACGTAGAAAGCTACCGTACCTGCTTGGTCGCGTCCCGAAAAATCTACTCTGTTCATATGTACTCTCGTATTTTAGGTATTGCTTAATTAACAAGGTTGTTGACTCAGATGACTTGTTCAACCTTGTGAATTCAGAATATCCACACCACCGATCCGAAAGCGTCCCCAAAGCGATCCAATAACGATCCTCTACTTACATAGGTTTACGGGCAATAAATGCGACGCGGGCAGGTGGCAGGCTAAACTGTCCGTAGCGATCGCGCATTTCTACCTGAAACCCAATTTGACTCAGTTCTTCTGCTAATGCTGGTGTGTTGAATAGCCGTTGACGATGGACTTCATCGGTACGTCGATAGAGTTCGCCAACTTGCCGCAGCGTAATAATCCGACGGGTGAGAATCTGCCGAGTTAAATCCTCTTGTTTTTCCACAAGAACAATCCAATCTTCTCCTTCCGTAAAACTTTTCACAACTTCACCTAGTGGCACCTGTCCGGGTACGACGACATCAAAAATAAATACGCCACCCGCTGGCAGGGAACGATAGATACGGCGAAAAAGTGAATCTAGGATCGCATCGGAGTTGGCATCAAATAGATAATTCAAACATTCACCGATGGAAATTACCGCATCGCAAGGTGGAATCTCGTCAGTAAAAAGCGATTCCACCCGAAATTCAGCATTTGGTACTCTGGTTTTGGCGATCGCAATCATCGAGGTCGAAATATCAATCCCCAGCACATGATAGCCAGCCTGATCCAGTACCTCGGTAGAGAGTCCACTGCCGCAGCCCAAATCGACAATTAATCCAGTTGGGATATCGTTATGTTTGAGGATTTCTAGAATTCCTGGCATGGACTTGAGTGCGTAATCTCTATAGCCAACATCATGGATATAGGCAAGATCCTTGTTATACCAATCTGTCATCGGCTTACTCCTGAGGTGTGATTACCGTTGCCGACCAGACGCGATCGCAGGGAATATCAAATTTGCGATGGGTTGTGCGAATAATCTCAGCATCGGGAGAATTGAGTTCGCAAACAACACGGGTGCGATCGCTTGACACATAGGATTGCACCCATTCCACCCCATGCTCGGCATAGCAGGGTAGAACGTGGCGATTTGCTTCGTCCCACTCCGCTTCTGTAAAGCCACCTGGAAATGTTCCTTCAAATATTTTCAGAATGCCTGGATCTCGCTGCGGTTGTCTACCATCGGGAAGAATTAGCTCAGCCGCCCAAATTTGTTTAAAACCTCCCCCACCTTTGCGATAGGCTTCCCGCACGGATTCCGCATCGGGGGCTTCAAAGATGCAAAGCATACGATGGCGATCGCTCGACAGCAGTGAGTAGCGCCAGGCTGCTTGACGCTCATCCAAGCAAGCTAATACTTGCAGATCGGTAGCGGTAAGTTGCTCTGGAGTGAGAGGATAATCGACAAGAGTTTCAACAATAACAAGAGACATAAGGACACCTTTGTGAAATAGATTTAATCATTATTTCGATCTCTAGCTTCCGCAGCAAGACCAATCTGCATCTGCTGGATCGCTCGCTCGATCGCAGTGAGGGCAAGAAAACTTAAATCATGATAATTAACATTTTGTCGTAACTCTCTCAACTGTTCCACCGCCTGGTTTTGTTCTCCCAATGCCCATAACCCCTGAACCAGAATTGCCCAACTGAGTGCAATTTCACTAGGATGATTCACAATCTGGGCGTTTTGAAGAGCGCTTGTGGCTCGATTTACAGCTAGCTCAGGGCGATCGCATTCCAAATCGACTTGTGCCGCCCCAATTAGCACATAGGCCAGCATCCGTTTCGCATCGACCTGTTGCAAAGTGGCGATCGCCCTATTCATTTCTACCAAAGCATCTTCAGGGGTGGGTTGTGCCAACTGATAATGTGCTAGGGCTGCCAGAGCGATCGCGATCGCATGTTCACTTCCCTCCCCTTCGATCTTGGTCGCTACTTCTAACATTGCATCGCAATAGGGTAATGCGGCCCCTGGATTGCCTGCTTCCAGTTCTGTCATAGCCAGATATCTAATATAGGTACACTCGCGCCAGTGGTCTTCCTGTACTTGCGTCAGTTGACATGCCTGTTGCAGAAGCGTTCTAGCTTCGTTGTAACGACCGTTGTGCAGATGGAGACCTCCCAAACCGCTGAAAATATCGCAAATCTCTAGCCCTACCCTGGCCGCAAGCGACTGAGCCTCTAGCAATAAAGCTTCGGCCCGTGGCATATCTCGACCGATTTCTGCCAGACAGGAACCACTATGGGCAAGCATTAAAGCGGCGGCGGCGGGAGTGGCAAACTGACTCGCTTCTGCAACTCGCAGCGAGTGTTGGTGAACCCCCGAAAAATTGTCACGATTGAACTGCAAAATCATCAAGGCTTCCAATCCGATCGCTTCAGCATCATTTAATCCGAGCGATTTTGCTTCATTGACTAACCGATCGATCTCGTTTTCGATCTGCACGGCGCGATCGCCCCTTACACCAGCGCTCACACAAATATTTAGCAGTCTCACCTGCAAGGGAATTCGAGCTAGCCGATCGAGAAATTGGCAATGCTCAATTCCCTGTTGAGCTAGTTCTAAGCCTTCGGCATAGGCAAATAATTTGAGGCAGCGCTCGGCGGCAGCTAAACAGGAAGAAGCTGCTAAGGCGCGATCGCCACCCAGAGCAGCATGATGCGCGATATCACCTGCTAAGGCATTTGCCTGGGGAGTTTGCTGCAATTGCCGATTTAATTGCTGGGCAATCTGTAAATGCACTAATTGACGACGCGGTTCCGATAGCTGTGCGTAGACCACCTGACGCACAATGTCATGGGCAAAGTCATATCCCATTTCATTGCCCAGAGAGCTACTGGGATGAATAATTGACTGCTGTTCGAGCTGTTCGATTGCCGCCAGCAATTTTGTGAGGGGATAGTCGGCAACTTGAGCCACGGTGGATAGTTTGAAACTTCTTCCCAAGGCGGCTGCCCAGGGTAGAAATTCTCGCGCTGCGTCATCTAACTGATGGATGCGATCGCAAATTAGTGTAGCTAGATTGTTGGTAGGAGTAGAGCGATCCTGCGATCGCGATCGCGCAATTTCTAAGGCAAACAAAGGATTCCCACCACTATCAATAAATACCTGATTCACAACGGCTAAAGATAGTTCAAATGGCGCGATCGCCCCAGTACTTCGCATTAGATCCGCTGTTTGTTCGCGATCGAGGGCTGATATTTCTAGAGTTTGCAACCGCTGTTCGCGTCTGAGCGCTTGGATCACTGGCAAGATTGCCGAATTCTCTTCTAATTCCCTTGTACGCGCTGTACAGGCAAACAAAACTGGTGAATGCCGCAGCAATCGAATCGTGTAGTGCAGTAATGCCGAAGATGCTTCATCAATCCATTGAATGTCATCTAAAAGCACAAGCAAGGGGGCTTGATTTGCCCATTGCCCCAGCAGTTGCACGACGGCATCAAATAAATGGCTGCGATCGCGCCATTGCGCTGGAGGCAGATCTGGCAACCCTTGAGATCGTCGTCCCAATTCCGGCATGAGGAATCCCAACTCTTTAGGAATCTCGATATCTAAAGCAGATGCTGATGCCCGCAAAGCATCAATCCAGATGCCATAGGGACGCATGATCTCAGCGGCAAATCCTTTTCCCCAAAGTACTTGAGGGATACTCCCCAATGTGCATAACTCTTCCAATAATCGAGTTTTGCCAATCCCAGGTTCGCCTACGAGTAATAGAACTTGGGATTCAGCGATCGCGGTTGCCCACTGCTGCATCATGCTCCACTCCTGTTCGCGCCCCACTAATGGCGATCGCGCCATATTGGGATGCGGTGGCAATGGCATGGGAGAGATGGATGGAAGTGACTGAGAGAGAAAACGATGATTCTGTGTTTCATCTTCCAGTAACTGCTCGTACAACTTGCGAGTGGAGGTGCTGGGATCGATGCCTAACTCCTCTCGCAACACGGTCATGCACTGATGGTAGATTTGCAAAGCCCTGGCGCGATCGCCATTTAAACCATGCAATCGCATTAAGGCGGCATAGGCTGACTCATTCAAGGCATCAACTCGCAACATTTGCTGAGCATAGGTCAGGGCCGCCTGATAATCATGCTGTAATTCCAAATGATTAACCAATTGATCTAATGCTCGCATGCGCATCTGTTGCAATCGTTCCCGTTCAGGTGCCAGCCATTCATAATCGAGATCGTTCAACAAATCGCCCCGATATAATTCGATCGCTCGCACCAAATTAGCTTGAATTATCTGGAGATCGCTTGCTTGCTCTGCTGTTCGCATAGCTGCTTCAAATTCAGCTACATCGAGGCTAAAATTGTTATTGGGCAACCATTGCAGCATTTTGGCTTCCACCCACAGGAATTCATCCGAATGGGGTAGGGCATGGCGCAGGTTACTTAACTCCTTGCGGAGGTTTGTGCGCGCCTGCACATCCGTTGATTCTGGCCATAGGTCTGAGGCAATGCGCGAACGGGACTGAGGTGTCTGGCAATGCAAGACCAGATAGGCTAATAGGGCTTGCGATCGCGCCGAAGTAATTCCTGCGATCGGGCGATCGCCATAGATGAGGGAAAATCCTCCTAATAGCCTGATATCTATGGTTTGGGACATTTTGGAACACCACCGGTTTATTTCGGGGCTAGTTTACTAACCCAAACAACCCTTAACAGCCTATTTTCATTGGCTTATTGACAATAAAAACGACCTTTAAGAGTTCTTTGGAACTCCCAAGAGCTTTACCAGATAAAGTTTATCTAATCTATGGGCGCTGAGGGACTCGACATTCTCAGTGTAAACGAGACATCATATATGGATGAAACCATTGCCGTATAAAGCTTTTGAGTATTGCCAATAAAC
>JANMRU010000103.1:0-2186 GCA_031388585.1 Pseudanabaena sp. SOY_30_concoct_251
TTTTATTCTGTATCTTTTGATTCTGAGTAGTTACCAATACCATATATAAGTAAGAATGAGTAGTAGGAAGTTTTGACCTGAGCTTAGAATAGGCTAATAGTTTGAGGAAGTTGTGAGGAAACCGAGGAAATTGTCAGGGAACGATTAAAGTCATAGATGATAACCTAAGCTCAGTATATACGAGTATTCATCTATACGGAGGTTCTTGAAACCTATGAAGATTTAGGCAAGAAATTTTCTTACAACCTACCATCTGTAGATAAAAATCGCCAATCTTAATAGAAACAATTGTTTCTACTAGATGAACTATAGAGAAGTCGCACTCTTTAAATTTCTCGCATTACGTTGTGTTAGCCGGAAATTTCCGTATAATCATCCTATAAAAGGTGTTACCCAGAAATTTTCCGTATAATAACTAGTTATAAGGCTCTAGTTTTTGGGTTGGAGTGTAGCTAGAGGTTTCATTGGTCATTGGTAAGATGCTAGACCCAGCACGTCTATACTGAGATATCGCAACCCGTTACTATAATCAATGGCTATCCAAACACATCGAACACAACCTTACACAACAACGCATGAGAATCGCATATTCGATGCGTTATTGGGCAGGCTAGAAGAAGTTTGGGGTAACTCAGAAGATATTGTTCTTCTCCTGGGCAATTTTCATTGTCAAGGCTCTGAGATTGATGCAGCAATTTTGAAAAAAGACAGTATTACTGTTATTGACTTCAAAGACTATGGGGGAATTATTAAATTTTCTGAAAATGGTAAGTGGCTCGCAGATACAGTTGGAATTAGAGGTGGTAACAAGCCAAATCCATATATTCAAATCAGACACAACAAATTTGCACTACTTGAAAGCTTAAAGAGAATTAGTTTCCCTTCTGGTAACCAACCAAATCTGGGGCATATATCTGGGCTAGTACTTTTTCACAAATCTATTACGTTTGAAGATAACCAACTACCACCCAACATTGAAAGGTGGTTTCATATAGTTGACCTTGACCATATAATAGAGCGGTTATCACAAATCACTAGCCGTGAAATTAGTCTATCCAATCAGGATTTAGATCACATTGCAAAGACATTATCCATTCCTGAGTACAAACCAGTAGGAGCAGGGGCTAAAGCAGTTAGTTTTTCGACAAAAGTAGTTGATATAGATGAACGGGAATTACCTAGCTCTTTTCAGTTTGCAATTTCTCAGATTGAAAATTTTCTAGGATCATCAGAACGAATTTTAATCATTTCTGGAATGATTGGAACTGGTTTAGAGCAATTAATTGATGTTATTGCTTCTAAAGCATTAGAAAAAAGTCGATACTATTCTGTTCTTGCACCTAATCGTCGTCTAGCCTCACATTATTTAGTCGAAGCAGACAGTGTTTATACTCATATCTATTCGCGAAATCCAAAGCTTGACAACGAAAAATTTATCTATGCACTAACTGATAACAAGGATACTAGAAATCAGCTTTACATTATTGGTGATGCCCACTTGATTTCAGATTCAAAGTTTGAGACAGATGATTCGCGCTACGGCAGTGGGCAAATCCTGACAGATCTTCTTAGTTTCATTAACCTCAAAGAGTCAGAACGACAAATTATTTTTCTTGGAGATCCATTTCAAATAACAAGAGGTAAAGCAGATGAGTCAGCACTATGTAACGAACGCTTACACTCTGTTACTGGTTTTCAGGTAAATGAGGTTGTGCTTGAGTATATTTTCCCTGAGAAAGAAAATGATTTGTTTGTTCTTAACTGTTTAAAGTTAGCAGAGCGCATAAATGAAAAGATATTCAATCAAATGGATATTGCTACTGATGGGATAAAACTTATTGAATCTCCATCTGAACAAACCTCTAAGCATCAATTAATCCAAGACTTATTCCTTAAAGATTCAATATCTACAAAGTTTATTGCTTTTTCCAATTCAGAAGTTAATCAGTTCAATAATTGGTTAAGACAAAATGTTTTTAAACGTGTCGATAGTATCAGTTCAGGTGATATTGTACATATCCACAACAGTTTTTCTTTAGAAAATAAAGATGATTTTGAGCGCCCTATTTATGTATCGAATGACTCATTTGCTGAGGTAATAGAAGTTAATGAAAATGTTGAGCCATTGGTACAACGTCTCAAAGGACGCGAAAATTCTATTACAGTTCCTTTTTTGAAACTTAAAG
>JANMRU010000217.1:0-11540 GCA_031388585.1 Pseudanabaena sp. SOY_30_concoct_251
CGACCAACTAGAGTTGATACCTTGGAGAATAAGATAGCTAAAAGCAATGCCCAGCGTGACCGAGATCATCGTCCAGCGACGGCTGCCTAACTTATCCGAAATCAGTCCTCCACTTGGTCTAGATACCAAATTCAAAAATGCATAGAGAGCTACCACCGATGTCGCAATTATAGGATCTAGGCCAAAAGTTTTCTCGATAAAGGGTGGCAAGACAGTAATAGCGACTAGTTCTGAGCCAAAGTTGGTGACGTAGGTATATTCGAGTAAGGCAACTTGACTAAATTTAAACCTTTGATCGTATTCGTAGGACTTTTTGCCCAGCAATAGTTCTTTGTTGACTTGCCATGCTTGGTAGCTTTGATAAGCATAGAGAGCAGCTAGGGCTAGGAATGCAATATACATTCCTTCAATAGTTAAGAACTTCGACTGCATCAATCGCCAAGCCAATAAACCGAGGGCAAAAATTAATCCAAAATTAGAAAGCATATATGCCCAGAAGCTTTTGACGCTGGTGACTTCCATGCCGCCACTTTTCTTGGGACGTTTGAAAGCTTTACCGCTAGGTGTATCTTGGGCGTTTGCGTAGTAGACAAATCCGTAGATGGCAGTGACAACTCCAGACAATGCGATCGCTAGTCGCCAGTTCAAAGCACCTGCAGCCAAGAAGCTAGTTGAAGCTGCAATAATTGGTAAGGCTGACATCGCCCCAAAGGAACCAAAGTTACCCCATCCACCATAAATTCCCTCGGCAATTCCAATTTCCTTTGGCGGGAACCATTCTGATACCATGCGAATGCCCACAACAAAGCCAGCTCCAACCAGCCCCATCAGCAATCGGCTCATTACTAACTGATTAAAATCCTGAGCTAATGCGGTGGCAAAACAGGGAATTGCGGCAAAGACTAATAATGCTGAGAATGTAATTCGAGGGCCATAGCGATCCAAAATCATCCCAATAACAATGCGAGCAGGAATAGTCAAGGCGATATTACAGAGGCCAATTGTTTTAATCTGAGCTTCAGTCAGTGGTATTTGTGCTGCCCAAGTGGTCTGGAACGGAACGAAGTTGAACCAACAGACGAAGGTGAGAAAAAATGCAAACCAGGTCAGATGCAGAATGCGATAGCGACCTTGAAATGAGAATAATTGGCGAAGCATGAAAACTAAGGTAAATAATAGGATAATCCGAAGTTATTGATGTAAAACTTTAGGGAAAGCTCTAATCATCTGCCAGAGATTTTGCTGACTTATTGGTTCTGCTACCAGAGAAACCGATATCTGCTAGCTACAGCTGTTCAGGAAAGCGTGAAAGCTAGTATTATCACTAGCCGACGTTAGCGAGTTGGAGGTTTGGGGTAGGCTGCTCATCTCCTTTTCTAGGTAAAGCCCCGAAGTGTTCAACGAGAAGCTTCCCAACAACTTCTCGCAAATCTTCACATGGCACTTTTTCCATAATGCACTCGCCAAGATGAGCATCTTTGCCAACTTTACCTCCCATATAAATATCAACTCCATCCACTATTTTGCCGTCCTTTCTAGCTTTGCAACCCGCGAAGCCGATATCCGCTACCTGTGGCTGTCCACAGGAGTTAGGGCATCCGCTCCAGTGAATGCGCACGGGTTGAGGCACGCTCAAATCTGCTTCCAGGTGTTCAATTAGTTCTAGAGAGCGATTCTTAGTTTCAATAATCGCCACAGGGCAATACTGGTTGCCTGTGCAGGAAACTAGCGATCGCCTTAAATTTGTAGGGTTAGCAGAAAATTTTTGCAGCACTGGCTCTTGCAGAAAAGCATCAAGTTTAGCATCAGGAATATTAGAAACGATCAGATTCTGCTCGACTGTGAGGCGAATTTCACTACTGCCATACTCTTCTGCTAAGCGGGAAAATTCGTACATATCAGGGGCATAGATGCGTCCCACAGGAATCTGCAGGCCAACGTAGTTAAGACCTTCCTGCTGTTGCCTATAGACGCCAATATGATCGCGTTTTTCCCAGACAATTTCGTCTTTGGCTGCGGCAAGGTGCAGAGAGTGTCCAAATTGCTTTTCCACTTCTGCACGAAATTGCTCCAGTCCCCATGCATCAATTAGATACATGAGTCGGGACTTCTGACGATTTTCTCGCAGACCATGATCGCGATATACGATTAGGATTGCCTCACAAAGGGCAACTACATCCGAAGGGGGAACCCAAGCATTGAGAGGCACCGCAGCCGCTATGCGCTTGGAGGAGAAAAAGCCACCGACCACAACATTAAATCCGAAGGTGCTATTGCCATCCGTAGTTTCCTGAAAAGCAGGTACAAAGGCTATATCGTTAATTTCGGCATGGGTGGAATTATCGCGACAACCAGCGATCGCAATATTAAATTTCCGAGGCAAATTAGTAAATGCAGGATTCCCCTCACCATCATTGGTAATCATCGCCTGCACTTGTCGAGCCAGTTCGCGAGTGTCATATAACTCATCAGCATCAATGCCTGCTACAGGCGAACCCGTGATGTTGCGCACATTATCCATCCCAGACTGCACGCTAGTCAGTCCCACTGCATGGAATCCCTCAAAAATCTCGACTAAATCTTCAATGCACACACCACGGATCTGGATATTTTGCCGCGTCGTAATATCTGCAACTCCATCAAGATCGTAGCGCTCTACAACACCTGCTAGAACTCGCATTTGCTCACTAGTGAGAATGCCATTAGGAATTCGCATTCGCAGCATGAATTTCCCAGGAGTAGTTTTTCGAAAGAAGACACCTAGCCACTTGAGACGATGTTCTAGATCGTCTTTGTCGATCGCCTCCCAGCCGATCTTAGCAAAATGCTCTAGTTGGGCTTTTACAACTAGACCATCCTTAGCCGCCTTCATGTCTTCAATCTTGTTTGCCATTGTAGTGTCCTTGACACAAAACTCTAAAAAGGTAAATTGGGCTACCCCAATACTTAGATTCTGAAGTTAACGAACCCGAGATTGTGGCTTTCACCAATGTCAACTTACAGATTACCAAGAAGTAAATTGGTATTCTTGGTCACAAATTATTAAGTATTATGCAAAAACCGTATGGGATAATGCAGGAAATTGCGTATAAATTGGGGGTTAAACATTTGCCAGATAATCCCTTCACTGGTATTTTGCTCAAAATGATCCAAAAACCGATCCAACTTACATGGCTGCTGTTGATAGCTTGCGATCGCCTGCTAAGAATTTGTACTTGTGACGGCACTGACTAACTGAGGATTCATAACATTTTCAGGATTTATGCACCATGAAAGATAAAACCCAGATTTCAAGGGGTTGGGGGCAACGCCCTCAAACTCCCTTCTGTTGGTTTTCGTAGATTTGACTGCGTAAGTCAGGACTTTAAGTGCGTGGATACTGGGCTAAAACCTGTTTGAGATATTTACCTGTATGGGAATGAGTCACCGCCGCGATCTCCTCAGGGGTTCCTTCTGCAACGATCTCACCGCCGCGATCGCCGCCCTCAGGGCCAAGGTCGATCACCCAGTCACTAGAGCGAATTGCATCAAGATTATGTTCGATCATCAGAACGCTGTTGCCCTTGTCAACAAGTCGTTGCACCACATCTAAAAGCTTGTGTACGTCATAAAAACTCAACCCAGTGGTAGGTTCGTCAATTAGATAGAGCGTTTTACCCGTAGCACGGCGTGCTAATTCCGTCGCCAGCTTCACCCGTTGCGCTTCTCCCCCTGATAGAGTAGGTGCGGATTGTCCCAAACGAATGTAGCCTAGCCCTACATCTACTAACATGCTGAGTCGAGAATGGGCTTGAGGGATATTTTCGAAAAAGTGCATAGCTTCTTCGATTGTCATATCTAAAACATCGGCAATGGTCTTCTCTTTATACTTTACTTGCAAAGTTTCGCGATTGTAGCGCGCGCCTTTACAGACATCGCAGCGCACATACACATCAGGCAGGAAATTCATGGAAATCACGTTCACGCCCTGCCCACCGCAAGCTTCACAACGTCCACCTTTGACATTAAATGAGAACTGTCCTGTTTTATAGCCCCGCGTTTTCGCGGCCGTAGTAAGGGCGAAGTTCTCCCGAATTACGTCAAACGTTCCCGTATAGGTGGCTGGGTTCGATCTGGGTGTGCGACCGATTGGGGATTGATCGATCACAATGAATTTATCGAGAGATTTTAAGCCCACAATATCACCAACACCTTTTGGTAATGCGGTTTTACGCAGGAAGTGATGTTCTAGATAAGAGTGCAGCAGCTCATTGATTAATGTCGATTTACCAGAACCCGAAACACCCGTAATACAAACTAGTTTGCCGAGGGGAATCCTGACATTGATGTGTTTGAGATTATTGCGATGGGCATCTTTTATCTCTAAATATCGTCCGTTACCTTCGCGCCTTTCCTTGGGTGTGTGAATTTGCGATCGCCGTGATAGATAAGCGCCAGTAATTGAATCAGGATGGTTTTCGATATCTGCAACCAGTCCTTGCGCTACGATTTCGCCACCATGTATGCCCGCGCCAGGACCGATATCAACCACATGGTCGGCCATGCGAATTGTCTCTTCGTCATGCTCTACTACAATCAAGGTATTACCCAGATCGCGCAACTTAGTCAGCGTTGCGAGCAGTCGAGCATTATCGCGCTGATGTAAGCCAATGCTTGGTTCGTCTAAAACATAGAGCACACCTGTCAGCCCCGAACCGATTTGGGTTGCCAGTCGGATGCGTTGGGCTTCGCCGCCAGATAGGCTCATAGTAGGGCGATCGAGCGTCAGGTAGTCTAGTCCCACATCCAGTAAAAACTGTAAGCGTGCTTTAATCTCTTTTAGTACAAGCGTGGCAATTTGTTTTGTGCGATCGTCTAATTCGATATTTTCTAATCGATTTAAACAAGTTCCGATCGCCACAGAGGTAAAATCGGTAATCCGATAACCACCGATCCTAACAGATCGAGCTTCTGGCTTCAGGCGGGTGCCGTAACAGGTGCTGCAAGGCTGCTCGATCAGATATTGTTCTAGCCTTTGCTGCATTGACTCAGAATTAGCTTCTGTGTATTGCTGCTGAAGCATGGCGATCGCGCCTTCAAAACGCTTGGAATAGCCCTGATTCTGACTACTAAACCGTGAGTCGGCTTTGATGAATATTTTCTCTGTCGTCCCAAATAAGATAATTTCTCTCTGATAATCGCTGAGTTGTTCCCAAGGAGTCCCAATATCGAATCCTGCGTATTCGCTAATACTCACCAGTAAAGAAAGATAGTAGGTGTGAGTTTTATCGGCCCAGGGGGCGATCGCTGCGTACACAGGCAATTTGGGATCGGGAATAATCAGTTCTGGGGAAAAAGTTTTGATGCTGCCGAGGCCGTGGCAGGCAGGGCAGGCACCGTAGGGTGAGTTGAAAGAGAATAGTCGGGGTGATAATTCCTCCATCACCGCACCATGCTCAGGACAGGCAAAGTTCTCGGAAAAGGTGATTAGATTGACGCTTTCTGCTTGCTGTTCTTGGCTTTGTGTCTCAGCTTCAGAGGTGGCGCTAGCAGTTGATGGCTGCGCCTTATTTTCATCTGTTAATACCTCAGCGATCGCTATGCCCTCAGCCCGCTTGAGACATGTAGACAGAGAATCTGTGAGACGTTCCTGAATCCCATCTTTGCGAATCAAGCGATCTACCACAATTTCAATGTTATGGAATTTATTTTTGTCTAGCTCGATATTGTCACTCAGTTCTCTGACTTCACCGTTAACCCGCACTCTGGCAAAACCCTCTGTTACCAGGCTAGCGAGTAATTTTTTGTGGGTTCCTTTTTTGCCACGTACCACTGGTGCTAGCAGTTGGAAGCGGGTGCGATCGCTCATTTCCATGATCTGATCTACCATCTGATCGATCGCTTGCGGTGCAATGTTGCGATCGCAAATATGACAATGGGGAGAACCCGCTCGACCATATAATAGCCTTAGGTAGTCATAGATTTCGGTGACTGTACCGACAGTGGAACGAGGATTGTGAGAAGTAGATTTTTGATCGATGGAAATGGCAGGACTCAGACCTTCGATATAGTCAACATCTGGCTTTTCCACCTGTCCGAGAAACTGACGAGCATAGGCGCTGAGCGATTCTACGTAGCGCCTTTGCCCCTCAGCAAAAATGGTGTCGAAGGCAAGAGAAGACTTGCCAGAGCCTGAAACCCCTGTGAATACGATTAAGCGATCGCGCGGAATCGTGAGGTCGATGTCCTTGAGATTGTGCTGGCGAGCGCCGCGAATATGAATGTGAGTACGATCTGGCATTTTAGGATATTTGTTCTGCTCGACGGATATTCAGACAACTCCAATTATTTTGCTTCCATAGCGCACCTACAACCCAGTTGTGTTTTTCCAGAACATCAATTACAGAGGGCACCTGTTCTAGCAAAATTCCACTCAAAATCCCCCAGCCTTTGGGTACGATCAACTTATGCAGGGAGGGAATGAGGTCAATGATAATTTCTGCCAAAATATTGCAGGCAAAGCCATCAACAGGCGCCGGGATATGTTGAAGTAGATCGAGTAAATCGCCCTCTGTTACCCATAGCTTATTGCCAGCAATCCCATTCAGTTCGCGGTTATGGTGTGTGGCTTTCACGGCCATAATATCAGTGTCTACGGCATAAACCTGAGATGCACCTAGCAAAATCGCACCAATACTTAATATGCCTGAACCGCAACCAATATCAGCAAATGTGAAGCTGCGATCTTTGGGCAAATCACTGAGGCGCATTTCGATCGCCTCCAGACAGAGTTGCGTTGTCGCATGGGCACCGGTACCAAATGCACTACCAGGGTCGAGCCGCAAGACATGCCTTGATATATCTGTAGGCGGTGCAATCCAGGCTGGATAAACTATGAAAACATCACCAATTTCTTCTGGTTTCCAGTGCCGTTTCCAGCTACTCGACCAATCTTCATCATCGATTAAATCCCATTTTACAATTGGGGCAGGTTGACTGGACGCGATCGCATCTTCACGCAGCCAGAGCGCCAGGGCAGATAAATCTAACCATGAGGCTTTTTCGATCGGTAAGTAAGCCTTAATCAGGGCTTCATTTTCTTTGAATTGGCTAGCTGTACCTTTACAGCCAAAATCCTGCAATCGCCAAAACACTAATTCTTCTAGCGATGGATTAGAAAGAACCTGAATTTCCCACCAGGTATTGTTTAATGGCTGCATAGCTTAAGTTTAAAGATAGAGACTAAATACAGCAAAATACGACTAAAAATAGTAATCGATCGCACCTGGTAATCCGTAGTTATCTTGACATGTTGTCATCAATCCTGAACATATTCCTGATGATTAACTAATGCCCACTCTGCCCTTTGCGCTTCTCTGCCAATATAGGCAGCATGATCGAGCATAGACACAGGACAGGGTTGAGTGCGTTCAAGGATCTCGACGCATAGCTCTTTTGCAGTTCTAGCTTCAAAGAGTTTCGCTGCTTGGCGCACTACTTTTCCTCGTACTGGGATTGGTTTACCCGTGTCAGGATCGACAGCTAGGCCGCGCTCGTCGATCTCATTAGTAAAATACTTAGCGCCAATGAGTTCTTTGTCGCGATCGACATAGATAATGAAGTAGCCGCTAGGATCTAGGGCTATGGGGCGTTTGGACAGTTGGCGGTCAATTTCTGCAATATCTGTAGCAATAGTCAAAGTCATAGGGCAAAGACTTAAGGGCAATCTAGTGGCAATCCGATCCAGTCAACGCCTATAATTAGCGCTTATCTATCATACCCCACATACCTCTGGAGCATGACTAAAAGCTTAGCTGAAACCTCTCAACCCATTCTACTAGGCATCTTGGCCTCTGGCGGTGGTAGCAACCTAGAGGCGATCGCCAATGCCATTAACAATGGTGACTTAAATGCCCACATCGCCGTGATGATTTATAACAACCCTGATGCTTTCTGCGCGACTCGTGCCCAAAAGCTTGGTATCCCGACTGTTTTACTCAACCATCGCCTCTACAAAAGCCGTGAAGATCTCGATGGGGCAATAATTGAGGTGCTGCGCCAATATGGGGTAGAGCTAGTGATTATGGCAGGCTGGATGCGCGTGATTACGCAAGTCCTACTCGATGCTTTCCCCCAACGAGTTTTAAATATTCACCCCAGCTTACTACCTAGTTTCCCAGGCATTCATGCCGCCGAACAGGCGCTTAAATATGGGGTTAAGATTGCGGGCTGCACCGTACATATTGTAAGCCTTGAGGTCGATTGTGGCCCAATTTTGCTTCAGGCAGCTGTCCCAGTTCTAGAAGGTGATACGCCAAACTCTCTCCAACAGCGCATTCAGGTTCAAGAACATATTATCTATCCCAGAGCGATCGCTATCCATGCCGTCACCTTGGATTAGATCTGCGTGGTTAAAAATACAGATCCAATCTCTAGGGAACTTGGATAGTTTGCAGTAGGCGATCTATGATTCCCTTTGGCGATCGCCTACCCGCCGTAATTAATCTGTGGCCTAGTACATAGGGAGCCAGAAATTTAACATCATCGGGAATCACATAGTCAGATTGACGATTGGGATTGAGCGTCATTTGCAAGAATGCATAACACTGGGCAGCTTTCTGGAGTGCAGCCGTACCTCTGGGACTAGCTCCCAGGGTAATTTCACTGTCATCGCGGGTGGCACGTACTAGATCGACGATATATTGGCTTATATTGTCATTTACAGTGACGCTAGTACAACGACGGCGCAGTTCTAGTACTTCCTCGGTTGTGACACATGGCTCTAGTCTGCTTGCGCCCACTTCACCAGTCTGCATCCGTTGCAACATTTGCAATTCCTCATCCTTGCTCGGATAACCAAGGCTAAATGACAGAGCAAAGCGATCGAGCTGGGCTTCGGGTAATGGAAAAGTCCCCTGATATTCAATTGGGTTTTGCGTGGCGATCGCAAAGAAAGGCGTAGGTACTTGGCGTGAAACCCCATCTACGGTGACCTGAGTTTCTTCCATCACTTCAAGCAAAGCTGATTGGGTACGCGGGGTGGAGCGATTGATCTCATCGGCTAAGAGCACGTTGGCAAACACGGGCCCAGGCAAAAACTCGAAAACCCCATCGCGGGGATTCCAAATATTCGTGCCTGTAATGTCGGTTGGCAGTAGATCGGGAGTACATTGTACCCGTTGGAATTTACCTGCGATCGATGCCGCCAAGGACTTTGCTAGCAGAGTTTTACCAACGCCTGGCACATCTTCGAGGAGCGCATGTCCCCCCGAGAACAAAGCTACCAGCACTAGTTGAATCGCCTCATCCTTGCCGACGATCGCTTTGGAGAGGTTATCGACTAGCTGTTTTATTTTTTGGCGATCGTCCATGGTTATTAAAAAATGATAATTGAGTTAAGGAGATTAATTTAGGATTAGTCGAAGGTTAAGTCTGCCAAGTTCCTATACTATCAATCATTAGAATATAACGGACACGACTAATGACAGACAACTTTTCTGAGACTATACAGGGTGCAAAAAATACCATCGAGAGTTTTACGGGTAAGGCAACTGATACCGTGGCTAATGAAGCAAAAAATGCATTCGATAAGCTGGAAACTTTAGCAGGGGGGGCAGGACAAGCACTCAAAAACTTGATGAACAACCTCACTAAAACTGTAAGTGACTTAAATGAGGCGACAACGAAAATTAAAACCTCCGTTTTAGAAGCAACAAACGGCGCAGTTAAAACGCTTACTGAAGCGAGTGACCACGCAGCTAGTGTAGTCAAAGAAACGACTGATAAAGCAACTGGAGCATTAAATGATGCAACCAATATTTCAGTTCACAGGATAAATGATGCGACAACTTCTATTGCTGAAGCAGCAGACAAGACAAAGCTTGCACTTGATGCAACATTGCAAAAAGCAGAGCAACTAAGTGGAGCGATCGCAAATAGTGTTCAAGAAGTAATTAGTACTTCAGTGCAAATGTGGATGATTGAGCACCCAGCTATATCTTGGATTGTTATGCATCCTCTTTTATCGATTATCTTGATCTCGTTCATGATTTTAGTGTTTTGGAGCTTGCTAAATACAAGCATAAAATTTGCTCAACAAATTTTTCTGTTGATATTAAAAGCACCATTTATAAAAGTTTTTAATTTTCTTCAAAGTGCTAAAGGGAAGCTATCCAACAATTCAGACATGCAGGAAAGACTGCCCAATATTCTAAATCGTCTAGAGGAACTGCGATACGAACAAAATACTCTGATGAGAGAAATGAATGCAATCCTAATTACCAAGAAATATATAGATAGATTCTGCTGATAAGCAAATTTTGAAAATGAAATTGCAATTGCCTGTAATGAGAGTAGGTAAAATTGCGATTCAGCATTAAACTCAAAAGCTTACGAAAGTCCTAGTCAAATAATTTTTAAATAAGAACATAGCAGTCAACAAAAGATGAAGATCAAACACATTAGCAAGGTTAGCGCTCAGAGATATAAAAATCTTGACCTAGAGCAAGGATTAAAACTAAGGGAGGATTTGAATATCTTTATTGGTTCAAATGGCTCTGGCAAAAGTAACTTCTTAGCTTTACTCAAATTTTTGAGGGATAGCATCTCTAGTGATTTTGTGCCAGAGAAAAGCGGCGCAACGAATTTTATAAAAGCCGTAGCAGAGCTAAGTGAATCTAGAATGTTGAATGCTGCATTCACTCCTCCAGAAAAAGTAAATTTAACATTCAACTTTTTGACAGAAGATGATTTTAATTTTGAAAACCAAGAATTAAGTCTATGGTTGTCGATTTTATGTTCAGATAAAAAATTTCCACAAATCACCGAAGAATATTTATCTGATTCTGTCAACCAACCTGAGCCTTTATATTTCTATAAATTTCGTCAATCGAGTGAGATTGGGAATATTCTTACAGATTTTACAGGAGATTCGCCGCAATCAAAATATACAAAAATAACCGAGATACCAAATGATGAGATTGGTCTATCGATTATTCCAAAACTACTAGAAACAATAAAAAATTCATCAGCCATTGAACATATTTACCATATTCGTCGCCAGATTATCAACCTTGTATCTGATTGGAGATTTTATAGTGCTAATAATATGAATCTTAAAGAGATTCGTAAAGCAGAACCAGAGATCGGATCTCTTGAGAAATATCTGAACCCTGATTGTGAAAACCTCGCCTTGGTGTTAGATAATCTAATCCAAGAGAGTATCGACTTTGAAGATCAGATAAATGTCATTATGCGCGATATTGTGCCACAAACTAGACGTATTCGCCCCATCAGAACTGGCAGAACTAGAATTAGTATAGAAGGGCACTTGGATAATACACAACGCCCCTTATATCTTGATGAAATGTCTGATGGCACGGTGAGAATGTTATGCTGGGCAATCATTCTCAACTCCCCTAATTTACCCTCACTAATTGTAATTGACGAACCAGAAGTCGGCATTCATGTTCAATGGCTTAGCTACCTAGCCGAATGGATTAAGAATGCTGCAACCAAAACCCAGATTATTATCTGCACCCATAGCCCTGACTTGTTAGACA
>JANMRU010000245.1:0-3940 GCA_031388585.1 Pseudanabaena sp. SOY_30_concoct_251
AATACGCACCGAGCGTAAATACAGCACCATGGGCGAAGTTAATAATCCCTAAAATAGAGAATACTAGGGTGTAGCCCAGCGCAAAAATAGCGTAAGCACTTCCCGTAGAGATGCCATTCAGAAATTGCTGACAAAATACCGTGAAATCCATATTTTATTTTGGCTATTTTCTCGCTCTATCTTTATCAAAATGGCGCACGATATAAGCTGCCGCAAAACTTCCATGTTCGTGCTTTTCCAGAATGCTAACTAATTCAAATATGCGATCGGCGACATCTACTCCCAGCTTATCGATTAGAGTTTGTCGCTCCAGTTGCGTATGATTTATTTCGCGCATCTGTGCTTGCCACTGATTAGAAAACAGCTGCGGCACATTAGTATGCAGGTTCAACTGCTCCAGGGTATTCCATTCACCGCGATCGCACCAAATACCACTACAACTGAGGCAGCGTTCTACATAAAATGGTGTTTTTAAAGGAATTCTCGCTCTAGATAGATAAATACCGCACTCAGGGCAAAATCCAGCCTTAGCATCAAACTCTGTGGGAGCAAAGTTGAGCGACTGGCCCAGCGAGATAGAACTTGAGTCAGGTTTAGATTGTTTAGGTTGTTTAGCTTGCCACGCACTATATTCCAGTGCAGGTATCCAAACCCCTTGGCAATCAGAGCATTGTTGAGCACTTAAGTCACCAGAAACTTTGGTTGCTTTTAGCTCTGTTTCTTTATGTTTAGGACAGCGCACGATTGATTCTCCTCTGCTTGCAAATCATTTTGCAAATCACCTCACATATCATCGCGCAAATTTGTAACGCTAACTTGTCCTTGTCGTAGTAACTGCCAGCCAGAATCCGTCCACTTAATTATGGTAGATGGCTGAGCGTCCGCTGCGATCGCCTCCAAATCGCGATCGTGCATGACCAGTACAGTGGGAAATACTGCCGCAATTTCTCCTAACTCGCCTAGAGGTGGTTTGCCACTTTTATTCGCACTAGTTGTCAGTAAGGCACCCGTTTGCTGCAAAATTGCGATCGCGGTTCCACAGTTGGGTATCCGAATTCCCAATGTTTGCGCCTCTGGGTTAAGCTGCTTTCCGCTCTGATTAGCAGGCAAAACTAAGGTTAAAGCACCTGGCAGCATAGTACCAGCTATATCTAGCCAATTCGACAGAGCAGGATGCCCAGTATCAACGAAAGCAAAAAGCTCATCAAGACTGGCTGCCATTAAAATTAATGGCTTATCTCTTGGCCGCTCTTTAAGGGCATAGATGTTTGATGCCTGTGAAGCAATTACACCTAGAGCGATCGCAGTATCTGTAGGGAAACTAATTACCCGACCCGATCGCGCCCCGGCCACTAAAGCTGCCATCGTCACCATTGCCATCTTCGTTTTTTAAAAGAATTCTTGATATATAGTCAGTGCCTAGATCGTATTGACAGATTTTAATTGGGGGTGTGGGGGCAATCACCTAATTGGCGATAGCTATAGCAATCCTATCAGAATTGTAAGTTGGGAGAGTGGGGACGCAGCCTCCACGAAGGGTTTCCACCCCTTAACCCCTAAATAAATACAAACTGATTGCTATTTATAAAAGACTAGCTTTTTACTTCAGCAATCAGGCGTAGATCGATCGACTGACGTTCTTTTTGGTCTTCAGACTGGATCTCACTCTGCGAAACTACTGCGATAACGCCAGGCCCAAAAAATCTACCAATTTTTTCTTGCTTTGCTTGCCAAGTTTCCCAACTGATTAGAGGCGACTGAAAGCGTAATACCAAGCTATAAGCATCTGGTTGTCCTTCAGATTGAAATACTTCTTCACAAATGCCAGTTAAAACTGGTCTTTCTTCATCAGTGGGGCTCATGCCTAATTTCTCTAGTGCCTCATCCAGATGGGCGCTAATTCCATAGCGAAAGCGTGTAACATCCTGGCGCAGCTGATTTTGTGTCGGAGTGGCCTGGGCTTCGCGCAACTTTAGTAACTGAGATGAAGCGGGTTGTAAAATCTTACTAGGCTTGACTTCTGCCGACTTAAGTGCAGCCCCACCCAATAAAATAGGGACGCCATAGAAAAATCCAACAAGATTGAGGGTAGGATTACCAGTAGCGTAAGCAAACAAACCAAGCGCACTTAAAACTACTCCAAGAACCAAAAATAACGAACCCAAAGAAATTTGTCGTAGCATATAAATGAAAAGTGCGAAACTAACCCAATACTGTTTTTTAGAGAAAAGTCATGAAATGACGATAACCACAGCTTAACTTATATATCGGAGAGGCTACAATCATTCAAGTCATTCAAAGTTTAGGGTAGAAGCTTCAAGCGCATTAGTAACATTCGACTGAATCTTGTTACTACCTCAATGAATTTAACCAAAGGCTAGAATTAATTTCTAGATTTGTATTCGATCGCTAGACTATTTTATGTTTTAAGTCGATCAGTCTACACATACGTCTATTAACAAACCACGCAATTTACCAAAGTACGGAGCTAGAGGAATCGGGCATGAGCAAAGCCATCAACTTCCCCGCAGAAATTGAAACCATATTGCCCAGCGATCGCGACGATGCCGATGCAATAGATCTAGCAGATCTAGAGAAGGATGAGGACGATATCGTTGATGACGATGACGATGAGGCAGTTGAAGTTTCAGCTGATTCTGAAGAGGAAGCTGGCAAAACGGGGAAGACCCGAGGCCCTAAAAAGCGTGCTAGCCAAGCAAAGAAGAAGCACTACACAGAAGATTCGATTAGATTGTATTTGCAAGAAATTGGTCGTATACGATTACTAAGAGCTGATGAGGAGATCGAACTAGCTCGTAAAATTGCCGATCTATTGGAACTAGAGCAGAGGCGCGAAAAGCTAGCCGCACAGATGGAGATCGATAACCCCGAGGATGTTACGGAAGCTGACTGGGCGATCGAAATGGCAATGCCCCTGATCGATTTCCGTCGTCGCTTGCACTCTGGCCGCCGTGCCAAAGATAAGATGGTGCAATCTAACCTGCGTCTCGTGGTTTCGATCGCCAAGAAATATATGAATCGCGGACTCTCGTTTCAAGATTTGATCCAGGAAGGCAGCCTGGGCCTGATCAGAGCGGCAGAAAAGTTCGATCACGAGAAGGGCTATAAGTTCTCCACCTATGCCACCTGGTGGATTCGTCAGGCGATTACCAGAGCGATCGCCGATCAGTCGCGCACAATTCGCCTACCCGTCCATTTGTACGAAACGATTTCGCGCATCAAGAAAACTACTAAGCTCTTGTCGCAGGAAATGGGTCGCAAGCCGACCGAAGAAGAAATTGCTACCCGTATGGAGATGACGATCGAGAAGCTACGCTTTATCGCTAAGTCAGCGCAGTTGCCAATTTCTTTGGAAACTCCAATTGGGAAGGAAGAAGATTCCCGCTTAGGTGACTTTATAGAATCTGATGGTGAAACGCCAGACGATCAGGTTGCGAAGAATCTATTGCGCGAGGATCTAGAAAGCGTGCTTGGTACGCTTAGCCCTAGGGAACGTGACGTATTGAAACTACGCTACGGTCTAGATGACGGGCGCATGAAGACATTGGAAGAGATCGGTCAAATCTTTAATGTCACCCGCGAGCGCATTCGCCAAATCGAGGCAAAAGCCCTGCGCAAGCTACGCCACCCAAATCGCAATAGCGTTCTGAAAGAATATATTCGCTAGGGTGTTGATGGGGTGAGTTCATTCGCGCAACTTAATAAATATAGTTAGCGAAGATGGAGGTAACAGCCATGACTGTAACTACTGATAAATGGACGACTGAGAGATACCACCAAGCGATTAAAGAGGGTCTTTTTCAAGATTGCTCTGTTGAGTTATTGCAGGGAGAAATTGTCTTAATGCCATCAGAGGGAGTGCCTCATGCTTACTCCAACACAGAGGTGAGAGATTATCTGATAGGGTTGCTTGGCGATC
>JANMRU010000301.1:0-1300 GCA_031388585.1 Pseudanabaena sp. SOY_30_concoct_251
CCTGACAGGATTGCTCCAGACAGAGTAGAGGGCAAATCTCCTAAAGCGTTGCTTGCGTCAAGCGCAAAGGTTCCAGTGTGCCCCACCGTACCCAATCCTGAGTTAAGGATGTTGATTCCAGCATTGTGATCCCTATCCAGTACACAGCCACACTGACAAGCATGAGTGCGAGTTGACAGGGATTTTCTGACCACAGTGCCGCATTTAGAGCATTCTTGAGACGTATAGGCAGGATTTACCGCAATGGTAGCTCGTCCAAATACCTTCCCGAAATACTCTAGCCAAACTCTAAACTGATACCATCCAGCATCGTTAATCGACTTTGCTAGACAGTGATTCTTGACCATGTTCTTAATCCTCAAATCTTCGTAGACTACTACGTCGTTAGACGTGATTACGCACCGTGCCAGTTTGATTGCATGGTCTTTACGCTGTCTACTTATTTTGAGGTGAACTTTACCTAGCCGAGTTCTAGCTTTGCGTCTATTACCAGAACCTTTGACCTTACGAGAGACGAGTCTTTGCGCTCGTTTCATTTTGATTTCCCCAGTTCGGTAAAACCGAGGATTTTCAACTTTGTTACCCAACGAATCGGTGTAGAAACTCTCTAATCCAACATCTAACCCAATCGTTTGATGCGTTGGTTTGATTACTTCTACTCGATCTACTGACACGCAAAATTGAACGTAGTATCCGTCTGCACGTTTAACTAGCCGCACTCGTTTAATCTGTTCGCTCTGATAGAAATTAAGATCACGAGTACCTTTGAGTTTGAGGCGACCAATCCCCTTCTTGTCAGTGAAGGTTACTGCTGATCGATCATCCTCAAGTTTCCATCCAGTTGTTTTATATTCAACTGAGCGGTTATCTTTCTGGAATTTTGGAAAACCCTTTAGTCCAGATATTTTCTTCTTGCAGTTATCGTAGAATCGAGTGATCGCAGCCCAGGCTCTTTCCGCCGATGATTGACGAGCCATCGAATTGAGTTCATCGGCAAACGGAAATTCAGACGCCAAAATTGCGCATTGCTTGTTCAGGTCGTACTTGTTCACTTTGGGGTTATCCATCCAAAAGCGAATGCACTTATTCCGAATGAATTGCGCGGTACGAATTGCTTCGTCAATGGCTGCAAACTGAGCAGTATTGCCGTATGTCTTGAACTCAAATACTAACATCAGATTGTCAAGGTTTATGCTGGCTATTATAGCTTAAACTTTGGAGAGGCGCAAGCGCGTATGTTAAATTAAAGCCGTCCTCCGCTACGCTAAAGGACGGGGTTTTAGACCCAAATTTCTGATAA
>JANMRU010000262.1:0-7038 GCA_031388585.1 Pseudanabaena sp. SOY_30_concoct_251
CTTACAAGCCACCATCTGACCAGGTTCCTCCTCGTACCAGGGGAAGTACGGCAGGTCGCAGGGCACCCTGCAATATTCCTAGTAGCACTGAAATCCAGGAGCGATCGGGAATGATTGCCTTGGCTCCAGTTAGTTATATGGGTAAGACGGCTTCAACCCATCCTACATTTGCTTGGTTTGCCTACGACAACGTGCCCATTCCCGTTCAGTTCTCTCTGTACGAGTATGATGCTGTTCAAAACAATTTTAATCCTCAGCCACTGGTGCAGGAGAAATTAGTTAATTCAACAGGGATTAACTCATATAAACTCCCTAAAGCTTCTCAGGGATTGTCTAAGGGTAAGACATATGCCTGGCAGGTGGTTTTGACTTGTGATGTTCAGAGTAACTCCAGAAACCGCTGGATTCGCAATCCGATTCAGCTAACGGAGTTGCCAACTCAACTAAAGCAAAAGTTATCAGTAGCGACCGCTCCTTCTCAGAAGCTAAATCTTTATGCTGAGGCTGGGCTTTGGTACGACGCGCTTGATATTGCGTTAAAGCGCGATCAAAATCATCGATTAAAGTCGTCGATGCTAGCACTGATTTCAGGGTTAGCTAAAGTAGAGAAAGTACGCGAACCAAAGGAATTACCTAGAGATGTGAGCATTAGCTACTCTCTTGAGCAAATAGTTGCTAGTGAATCGAGGTCTACTACTACACCGAAGTGAGCATACCAAGATTAAACTTTGGAACTAGCTTGAGTTCAATCTTGGGCAATTAGGAAATAAGACTTTACCGAAGTTCAACTTACTTCATAATTACTTGATGCTCCTCCCTAAATATCATAGGCTTGAGGAGCTTTTGTTATAGAACCCATTTGAGATCTATTACCCTATTTATAAGCCCAATCTCCATCTAGATTTCATGATTCTGGCAGTCATTGTTCATGATTTTTCGGCGTTCTGAACCCTTATTGTTACTAGGCTGATTAAAACGGCTTTCCCGAAGCCCTAGTATTGCAAAAAAAGATGTCAAATGGGTTCTATATAGCTAGCGCCAATCAGTTTAGGACGGGGTAGAAACCCTCCAACCCTCCGTGAGGGGCATTGCCCCCACACCCCCAATTAAAATCTGTCAATACGATCTAGGCGCTGGCTATATATGTCTGCGATGAACAGGGTAAACTTGTCTAGGATTGACCAAAACGCCTTGGGTTCTGGCATGGTAATTTGAGAGAACTTATGTGTCTACAGGGTTAGAGGAAGTAACATGCGTTTCTATTGGCTATTAATTTTATTCCCTGTAGTTTTAGGCATTGAGCAAGTGGCGCTGGCTCAAAACATCTCTACTGATGGCACAACAAGTACTTTGGTAATTAATGGCAACCAGGTTGTTCCCAATGGTCGGGGAACGGTACGAGGAAATAATCTTTACCACAGCTTTGATAAATTTAATGTTCCAGAATCGGGTGTAAACTTTGGTGTCGGCAATTCCCGCGTTGATGGACTCAATATTCGTAATATTATCAATCGGGTATCTGGTGATAACCCGTCGGCAATCTTTGGCAAAATCCAAAGCAGTCGGGATTTTCCCAATGCTAATTTTTTCCTAATCAATCCTAGTGGTATCGTTTTTGGGGCTAATGCTAGCTTGGATATTGGCAAATCGTTTTTTGCGACAACAGCCCCAGCTCTAGGCTTTACGTCCGGTGAAATTTTTACAAGCGATCTGAGAAACTCTTCATTTCCTACCTCCAATCCGATTAACGTCCAGTTTACGATCGAACAGCCGGCAGCAATTATCAATCAGGGGAATCTCGCTGTTAGATCGGGAGAAAATATCAGTCTGATTGCGGGCACTATAGTCAGTACAGGTAGTTTGAATGCTCCAAATGGCTTCGTCGATCTTGGCGCGATCGCCGGAAATAATACCGTAATTTTGCGATCGCCTGGCTTTGTAACTGGTTTAGAGGTGCGACCAAGTACGTTAGGTTCTCGGTGGACGGGTAGTATTACAGAATTACCTCAACTGGCGGGTCTGTTGACTGGTAATCCGAATTTATCTGAAGCCAGTCAGGTCGTACTAAACTCTGACGGCACGCTGCAATTATTACCAAACTCTGCTGCGACAGGACTATCAACCATTCTTTTGCCAACCGGACAATTTGAAACAACTGGCAGATTGGGCGTCAGACCAGGGGATATCACAATTAAGTCAATTGCCGCAGCAGATGCTCAAGCGATCGCTCAAGGAAATATAGCGTTGCTGTTACCCGATCTGCAATTACAAAATAATTTGAACCTGAGAGCTGGTCAAAATATAATTGTGAGAGATAGTGTGGGTAAACCTGCCTCGATTAAGGTAGGAGGCGATCTCCTGCTCCAGGGTGGGCAAGGAATCGATATCTTGGCACTGAACTATCCGCAACCGTCAATTGAAAGTGGCGACATTACTGTACTCAGGAGTAATGGGAATATTCTGGCAGATAGCTTTTTTAAAAACAACCAACTTTTCGCTCTGGATTTGAATGATACTGCCGCTAATCTCTTCAGTGCAATTTCATTCCGAGTTGACGCAAGACAATCAGTGAAATTTGATACTAACCCCACTTCAGCAAGCATTCAGACTAGTATCAAGACATACCGGAGTATATTAGCATTTGACAGTCGCGCTGCGGATACGGTCAAAACGGATGTTAAGAGTGGCAATTCTGGTGGGTTACCACTGAATGGGAATGGCGGAGAGACATCAGGTACTACGGTAAATCAAACAGGTAATAACTCTCAGAATCCTAGCAAGAATGTTAATGGCAGTACTTCTACGAGCCCAGATAGCAAAACCACGACAACTGCTGCCTCCTCTGGTACTCCAGTGGATCTAAAAAACGTTTCAGAGGTAGCGGTACAGGCTGGGCTGAGTACGCTCTCTAGTTTCTCTAGTATCAATCCGCTGTCAGGCTCCCCTTCGCTGTCTAGTGCCGCTGATTTGCTATTACGCGAAGGCCGAATTCTAGAAGCTCGGCAGACATTAGATTTGGCGATCGTGAAGGAACTTGATGGGTACTTGGGTAACGTCACAACACCAAAGATTCCACCCTCAACGATCGCGGCATTGACTCCCGAACAGCAACAACTTTACGTCAAGTACAACCAGATTGAGGAACGGGCGGCGCAGATCGAACGCGAACTAATGGAGTTGCGGCGAATTCCAGAAGGTCAACGCCGAGTTGAACAGATCGAGCTCATTAGTAAATTGCAGGCGGCTCAGACAGAAATTGGGAAAGAATTTAAGCAGTTCATTAATACCCCCAATGTGGCGGCACTAGCCAAAGCAGTGAGCGAAGCTTCACTCAAAAAGCTTCAATCAGAGTTGCGCAACATGGATCGTAATGCTGTCCTGTTGTACCCGCTGATTCAAGACGATAGATTAGAGTTGATTTTAGTTACTCCTGATGCAGAGCCGATCCGTCGGACTGCCCGCGTCAGTCGCGATGAACTCAATCAGGAAATCAAGCGGTTTCGTAACGCTCTAGAGACAGTTTATGACCCTTCGCTTGATGCCAAAGATTCTGGCAAAAAGCTCTACAGTTGGTTGATTAAGCCAATAGAAGATGAACTGAACAGGGTGGGAGCCAAGACAATCCTATATGCTCCCTACGCACAGTTGCGGTATGTACCTTTGGCCGCTCTATATGATGGTAACGAATGGTTAGTCCAGAGATATCGGATCAATAATATTACAGCAGCAAGCTTGCATGATTTCAGCGCACAATCCCAGGTACGTCAAAGCATTTTGGCAGGTGCTGTGACGCGTGCTATGAGCTTCAAAATCGGTGATCGCCATTTCAGTTTTGCTGGCCTGCCCTTCGCACGTCGTGAAGTAGAAACCCTAACTCAAATAATTCCAGATAGCACCCAGCTATTCGACAACGATTTCAGCCCAGAATCAACCAGAAAGCAGCTAAAAAGCCACTCATTGATTCACTTAGCGACTCATGCTGTATTTATGCCAGGTAAGCCTGAGGATTCCTTTATATTGTTTGGCAATGGTGAGCGTTTGACACTTGCAGGAGTTCGCGACTGGTCTCTAAAGAATGTCGATCTATTAGTTCTTAGTGCTTGCGAGACTGCATTAGGCACGGTTTTAGGCAATGGAGAGGAAATTCTTGGCTTTGGGTATCTGATGCAACAGGGAGGTGCAAGAGCAGCAATTGCTTCTCTTTGGTCTGTGGATGATGGAGGGACTCAAGCATTGATGGATATTTTTTATACAATGCTGAAGCGCCCTAATATCACTAAAGCAGAAGCCCTAAGGCAAGCACAGATTGCTTTGATTACGGGAAACTATAGTGCATTAGGAAATGATGGCAATCGGATCGCTAAAAGTATTGCCAATCGATTACCTGTCACTGTCACTGAATATTTAGACCACCCTTATTACTGGGCACCATTCATCATGATTGGGAATGGACTCTAGTTTTGACAATTTACCTCTTTTTACTGATTCGCTTCTCACCAAAAATGAAAGTCTATTTACATAGAGTTCCATAGTGATGGAATCTCTGCTATGCTGAACGGAGTTAAGCACAAAAAACTGGATCGTCTTTGAAACTTTCTAATCAATAATGACCAACTCTCGAACAGGTCAGCTCTCGAATGCTTAGTTCTCCTATGGTATTCATGTTTTATCTGTCGACGGGAAGGTGTGAGAGCTGCGCTCTCAGCTAGCGATTCCATATTCAGTTGAATGTCTTTCGGCTTGAGATCGAGTCGAAACCCTATTTCAACTCATATTTAAGGATCGCGATCGCTTTAGAGATGACTAATGTTATGAATGAGAAAGAATTGAAAATAGGACGGTTTGCACAAATCTGTGTCAGTACATGTGCTAGCTATCAAATTTTCCATTGTTATGTCTATGGGTTATGTCTATGAAATCTAAAACCGTATCTAAAACCTCTTCCAAAGCTGTTGAGCCAGCGTTTGAGGCTTTACGCATTCACTATCAAGAACAAGTGACAGAGTTTGAAAATGCTGCGGCGATCGCACGTTCCCAACTAGAACACATCCAAGCTCTGACGTTACATGTTTCGATCGCACCAGTAAGAAGTTTCGATATTTCTTCTTTGAAGCCCGCTCAAACAAAAACTAAAGCGAATGAGGTCTCCGTCCCTTCAGCAACTCCTGTAAAAGCTGCTGAGGTTCTTGCCAAAGCTCCTTCAGCTTCTGCTAAAACAGTTAAGCCAGCAAAAACTGCTAAGCCTGCGGCAAAGGCAGCTAAAATGGCTGCGATCACCAAAGCTCCTGTCGGTAGAGGTAAACGCGCAGGAATCGCTGTCGCCGCACCTGCGAAAGTAGAAGCTACCAAGGTACATGCGAAGGATAAGAGCAAAAGCGGCAGAAATGGCAAGCTCAGAATGAAAGATTCCTATCAAGGCAAGACAATGCTTGATGCAATTGGTATGGTTCTTCGGGCTAACGTTGGGAAGGCAGTAAGTGCCGACAATGTTGTGAATTCTTTGTATGGAGCCTTGTCAGACGATCAGTTTAGAGTTGCCAAGGATCGCGTCACTAAGAGTCTCTCTAAGGGCAAGATTGATGCGATGTGGGATAGAGTGCCAAATCAGCTAGGTGTCTATACAATTTCGGCCGGCTCGCTGAAGTAACCTGAAGTAATCTTTTAGTTTATCTCTGCGATCGTTCCTGGTTATATATATCGAGATGTCGATAGATCAATGCCAGCCAGTTTCTGCTTGAGCTAATACGTAGGCGGCTACGTCTGCAATTTCCTGTTCGCTCAAGCGCTCTCTGTAAGCTGACATATTGTTCTTCCCGTTAGTAACAATGTCAGCGATCGCAGCGATAGAATCCATATCAAACTTTGATAGCGCTTTGAGCTTGAGGGTTTTGTTGCGGCGAATAATATTGCCGCCGTTGGCATGACAGCCAGCGCATTTTGCGCTGAATATCTCTGCTCCATTTATAAGTCCAACTGAGAGATCCATCGCCATTGCTGGTATGTTGCAAGTCAGGCTTAGCATCGTAAGGACTAGTAAAAAGATAGTCAATAGTTTCGATATAGCGCTTCTCATTAATATTATTTACTAAATTATTTACTGATGTTACGTGGAATGATTGTAAAAAAGCATTATGTGGGGGAGTTTGAGGGCTATGCCCTCAATTGGGGCTATGCCCCAAACCTCCTTTAAATATGGATCTTCTGTTAGTTCTACGTAAGGTGAGTTATTTAGTTATTCTGTGGCTGTTTAGATTCAGGTAGGTTGAGAAAAACACTCTCCCCAGAACTTACACCCTTAAGAATTTGGGTGCGATTATTTACCGTTATCCCCAAAGTTACAGGGCGAAACTGAGGTTTGTTATTCCCATCAGGTAGGAGCAAACCCGTCTGATTATTTTCCGTCACAATCGCCACGGTCGGAACCACTAAAGCATTATTAATCGACTGACCGACAAGCTTCAGATCGGTATTCATGCCAGACTGTAATTCATTCTTGCCAGTTTCCAAGATAATACGCACCTGAAAAGAGGTGACATTTTGTTCGACAATCGCCTCAGGAGCAATCAAACGCACCCGCCCTTTAAATACCTTGTCGGGGTAGGCATCAGCCACGATCTCTACCGCTTGCCCGACGCGAATTTGCCCAATATCGACTTCAGGCACCTTGGCTAAAATTTCCAGTCCATTACCTACGGCCACAATTGATGTAGAAGTGGCTGAACTTGTTGTTGAAGCTGAAGTGGTAGGCGTTACAAACGATCCCACATTCGTAAACTTTTGCGTGATCTTGCCAGCAAAAGGAGCACGAATGATCGTATCTTCCAACTGTACTTCCACAATTTTGATTTTGGCGATCGCTTCTTGAACCTGCGCCTCTGCTTGGGCAATTTCCTCAGGACGAGTGCCATTATTTAACAGATCGAGTTGGCGTTGCTGTTCGCGTAGATTAGCGGCCGTTGCTGTTTGATCTGCCATCAGCTCATCAAGGCGATCGCGCGTAATCGCCCCTTGACTCTCTAGATCTTTATTCCTCGACAC
>JANMRU010000273.1:0-11932 GCA_031388585.1 Pseudanabaena sp. SOY_30_concoct_251
TGATTTTCCCAAAATGAAATCAGAAGAAGTACGCGGTCTGCTGGGCAAATTTCTGTTTAGTGGTGATGCCGTCTTTAAAAATGTTGCAGATATTAGTGGTGGCGAAAAAGCCCGTCTGGCATTAGCAAAGATGCTGCTACACCCAGTAAATTTCCTGATTTTAGATGAGCCGACAAATCACCTTGATATCCCAGCCAAAGAGATGCTCGAAGAGGCTCTAAAAGAATATGAGGGAACGGTGACGATCGTATCCCATGATCGCTACTTTATCTCGCAAGTGGCAAACAAGATCGTAGAGGTTCGCGATGGCGAATTGCGGATGTACGCAGGTGACTATGCCTACTACCTCGACAAACTAGATGAAGAGAAGCGCGAGGCATCCCACGCGGCAGACACGGCAGCCAAAGCCGCTAAAGAGGCAGCAAAAAGAGCAAAAGATAAAGAGAAGCAAAAGGAGAAAGCAAAGCGATAGAGTTTCTAAGCATCAGCTTCAATCAGCTCTAGCGAATGAATTAGCGGATATATCTGGTTCGCGAAGGCGAACTTGTTTTGTGTAGGCGTGTGGCGCAATTTTAATCGCCAGCCCCAACAACAGACCTTATTGCTAGCCTAATCGGGTGGCGATCCTAAGATTTGTTACCCGATCGATTTTCGGTGCAATGTTCAATTCTAGGTATTGTTAGGCAATCTTTCGGTAGTTGCCTTAGAATCGTGTCATATGTGTTAGCAATGGTTGCAAAAAATGCTGGCTTATGGATGAGTTAATACTGGCTCTAGAGTTAGCTTCGGATGAAGAACTGCACTACCTGGCAGATATTTTGTTCAAGCGCAAGTTTAACCCGATTGATTATCTGGCTACACCTGATGTGACTGAGGTACAAAGTCTCGATCGCAATTTGCTAGTCGAGGCGATCGCCGATCGCTTCCGTTTCCTAGCGGCTGATGGCTTTACAGTTTTGCGCCGCCAAACCTATCAACTGAGCTATCGAGAAGTGCTAGAGCGCGTCTGTCAGCACCTGAAAGTCAAATATTTGCAAACTCAAAGCGTCGCGGATATTGAGTCGGAGTTGTTCCTAAACTTATTGAGTCGCTCCTGGCAAAAAATGCCTGCGAGGGAACGCAAACAGCTCAATGCTGACCTGCAATTAGCTCTAACAGAAGCTGACCTGCAAAAGTCTTTACCACCTAATGCTCAGCGCAATCCTCTCGGTCTGGTGATTAAAGGCGGTGGGGCGATCGCCATGAGTACAGTTATTCAACCTGCGGTAATGAGTTTACTCGCCAAGCAACTAGCATGGCATCTAGCCACCTACCAAGCAGGGAGAGAAGTAATTAAAGCTGGAGGCACAGCGCTCGCCTCTAGAGTGCAAGCATATTTTTCCACCTATGTGGCACGTCATGGCATGGCAGTTGCTGCCGCTCGATATGGTGCAGTGCGATCGGTATTCGCAGTAATTACACCTGCTTTATGGGGAGTGTTTTTTGCGGATTTAGGCTGGCGAACCATTTCCACTAACTATGCGCGGATAGTGCCTGCGATCTTTCTACTCGCTCAGATCCGCTTGCTGAGGGATGTTTAGCTTTTAGTTTCATTTATTTACCTGTATTCTGCCAGAGGTCACCGTGAAAAAGCTGCTAATTCTGGGTTTGTTTTTAGTTGGGTTGTGGTTTGCTTTAGCTAACTTTGCTGGTTTAGCAACTGAGGGCAAGTATAGCTCCCTGATTATTGACCTGCGCGAAGATATTGACTCGGTCGAATTGGATAGTAAACTCGAGCGGCAATTACAGGGAATCGCCTCACAATTCAATCTCAAACCGCATCTTAACAGTACGTTTTCGCGCCCCGATCATGTCTATGTGGTTGATGGCGATGCGACGCTCTTGGCAAAACTGAAGAATTCGGCTCTGGGCAAGTTCGCTGAATATATTGAGCCGAACTACGAATATGCCGCTAGTTTTGTGCCCAACGATCCCTACTATGCCAAGCAGTGGAACTTGCGCAACATCAACATAGAAACAGCTTGGGAAACCAGTAAAGGTAATGGGGTCACTGTTGCGGTGATCGATACCGGGATTAGTCTTGTTGACGATCTTAAAAATACCAAGTTTGTCAAGGGTTACGACTTCGTCAACGATCGCACTGAAGCCACCGATGACAGCGGCCACGGTACGCATGTTGCAGGCACGATCGCTCAGTCTACAAATAATCAGTTTGGCGTTGCTGGTATTGCCTATGAAGCCAAACTCATGCCCCTCAAGGTCTTAGCTTCTTGGGGTGGTGGCACGGTTGCAGATATTGCTGAGGCGATTAAATTTGCGGCTGACAATGGTGCTGATGTCATTAACATGAGCCTTGGTGGTGGTGGTGAGAGTAGCATGATGAAAGAGGCGATCGATTATGCCTATAAAAAAGGGGTTGTAATTATCGCTGCCGCTGGCAACTCAGGCAGTAATGCGGCTGCCTATCCCGCCCGTTATCCCCATGCCATTGGCGTTTCTGCGATCGCCCCTAGCGGCGCAAAAGCTCCCTACTCCAATTACGGCGCGGGCATTGATATTTCTGCCCCTGGTGGTGCGATCGCTGGCGAAGATCGCGATGGTGGGATTTTGCAAAACACGATCGATCCCAAAACTGGCGAATCAGTGTTTTCCTCTTTTCAAGGAACGAGTATGGCGGCTCCCCATGTCGCTGGTGTTGCCGCGCTAATTAAAGCCTCTGGAGTAAAGAACCCAGAAGATGTGCTGAGTATTTTGCAACAGTCAGCCCGCAAAGTTGACGACGATGGATTGAACCACTTCGGAGCAGGCAATCTTGATGCCGCCAAGGCAGTTCAGTTAGCCAGTCAGGGAAAGATCGGCTTTAGCGACTTTTTCCGCTGGCTGCGCGATAATGGCTATCTCAATCCCCGCTTTTGGATCGATGGTGGCGCGATCGCGCTTATCCCTAAGATTTTGATGGTGATTGGTTCATACTTACTGGCCTGGCTATTGCGAGTCTGGTTCCCGTTCCGCTGGAATTGGTCGTTTACGGGCGGATTGCTCATGGGTAGTGGTGGCCTGTTTTTCCTCAAAGGTTTTTACATTTTTGACTTACCCCAGTGGCCTTTTCGCCTGATCGGTAGCTCGCTCCCAGAGTTGGGTAGTGCGATCGACGGCAGTAACGCCCTCAACCCGATCTTTGCCAGCGTTTTGCTCCCCTTAGGTTTGCTTGTCTGTCTGCTAGGGCATAAAGAATGGAAGTGGTTTGCGGTTGGGACGGCGATCGGAGTAGGCGGTTGTCTAGTCACAAGCGCTGTGGTTGCACCTGAACTAGTATGGCTAGGGAATGGCATGATTGCGCGTAGTTTCTTAGTAGTAAATGCCTTGCTCTGCCTCAAACTGGCTCAGCTAGCAATTAAATCAGAGGGCAAACCAGCGTGAATAATAACAGTATCGAACTTATAGGGACGATCGGTTACATCGATATGGGGATGGGTGCCTGGGCTTTAGTCACTGATAGCGGTGAACAATACGAACTAATGCAGCCTGCCCCAAGTAACTTATTGAAAGAAGGGCTAAAAATATCAGTTTTGGGTACGATCCGCGATGATGTTATGACGATCGCGGCGATCGGTCCAGTGCTTGCTATACAAGAATTTCAAGTCATCAAATCATGACTTTTAGTTCCAGGCATAATCCTTGAGAAAAACAAAAATATTAAAAAGTATTGCCAGATGCCATAAGTCATGCTACTCTATTTAACCAAATTGCTTAGAAATCCCACTAAGTTGCATGAACTACGCATCTGCTACCTTTACAATCGAGAATCAACAAGACAGACTGGAGCGTCATCTGTTGGAATCGGCTTTGGTCGATTGCGAACAATTGACTCTGGCGAAAAAAATCCAATCGCGGCAAGAAGGCCCTCTACTAATGATTCTGTTGCAGTTGAGTTTTATCGACTTACATCAGTTCAGCAGCTTATTAGATTGGACTGTCTACACAAAATTTGATGGCTGTTAACTCTGGTTGACAAATTGATAATTTAGATCCATTTTGGATTCTTTCTTAAACCCGATTTAATCTAAGCCAGCATACGCAACGAACTACCCCGCTGCAAGCAGATGGGGTATCAGAATCAAAAAAGAGTAAGTTGCTCATCTCGATGTAGCTTGAGATATTCATTATGACGACTCTTGGGATCATACTTAACATCAAAAGAATTCATATTCAAAATATTAGTCTTTATCGGTTTAGCATCCCAACTAACAGGGTCGCTTGACCGTAAAAAATACGTATGAACTTCAATATCTTTCCCTGCTCGAATTGAGTCATCGGTAAACCACATAAATATCTTGCCATCTTTGACTAAAACAGTCTGTTGGCCAGCCCCGTAACTACTGGGAGTTCCATGGCGAGCTATTTGAGCCAAAATAATATTCTTGGCATCTAGTGGGTTGTTTTCCCATGTTCCCCTCACAGTATATGTCAGATATTTGCCATCAATTTGACGAGCGCGGGCGACTGAAATCGTAGTTTGCGCTGATGTTGTTTCATTTTCTAATATAGGAGCAGTTTGATGATTGTTGGAATAATAGAGATAGTAATATCCTTTATAAAAGACAACGCTAGGATCGCAAGCTGCGCGATTTGTCATCTTTCTGGTTTTCGGATCGATGTTAGGTCTTGCCCTTAGAATAATTCGAGGCTTAGACCACTCAATGCTATCTGATGAGAACGTGTAGCGAATGGAGTCTAGCCCGCCACCTGGTTCGGAGTTTGAACAATAAAAAGCGTGATATCTAAAATTTTCTTTGAGGACAGATGGCGCATAGCCGTGCGCATAACCATTTGCTTGCGAATCTGCGATCTTAAAAAAACGGGCTGGTTTTGACAACTCCTGGCTGAGTGCTTGCAAAGTGCGATCGTGACTATATGAGAAAAACGGGAGCTTTCTAGATAGCGACTGCTCGAAAACAGTTTGAGAAGTTAAAACAACAGTCAAACAAATTATGGGTTCAAGAATTAAGATATCACAGTTGTTTAGCATCCTTTGACGATTTAATACAGAAGTTTGACATTGTTGCATGCGCTCAGCCATTCTTTTTGTACCGACGAGAGCAAATTCTTGAACAGAAATTATGGGACATCTTCAGACATCGGCATTGCCTTCATACACTTCGCAGAATTAGAATATGTGTAAGCTCGATGTCAAAATTGTGTCGTCGTCCTCAAAAAACATAAGCGCTCTTGCCTTAAGCTAGTAGTTACTGACGACAGACAAGCAGGTAATTAAATGATCGGAAATTTGCAGGGTCGAGATTTACTTAGTCTAGCTGATTTGGGAAGCCTGGAAGTGCAGGCATTACTGAGTCTAGCGCATCGGCTCAAGGCTGGAGAACCAGGGCCAGATCTTAGTCGTAAGTCGCTCGGTCTGCTGTTTCGCAAGGCATCGACCCGCACTAGAGTTAGCTTTTCTGTTGCTATGTATCAGCTTGGCGGTCATGTCATCGACCTTGACCCTAACGTGACACAGGTAAGTCGAGGCGAGCCAATTGAAGATACTGCTAGGGTTTTGGATCGTTATGTAGACATCTTGGCAATTCGTACCTTTGCCCAAGCCGAGCTAGAAACCTTTGCCCAATATTGCAAGATCCCGATTATTAACGCTCTTACAGATCTAGAGCATCCTTGCCAAGCACTTGCCGATTTGCTCACGATCCAAGAAAACTTTGGCAAGCTTCAGGGGTTGACCCTGACCTATGTTGGCGATGGCAATAATGTGGCGCATTCGTTGCTACTTGGTTGCGCTTTGGTTGGCATGAATGTACGTGTGGCAACGCCAAAAGGGTTTATGCCCGATAGTGAAGTTGTTGCTAAAGCCCGCAGCATTGCTCAAAATTCTGAAGTGATAGTGACTCACGATCCAAAATTAGCAGCTCAATCTGCCCACGTTCTATACACCGATGTGTGGGCAAGTATGGGGCAAGAAGCTGAAGCTGAGGATCGTGTCCCCGTTTTCCAGCCCTTTCAACTTAATGCCGAGCTAATGTCTTTAGCCGATCGCAAAGCGATCGCGTTGCATTGCCTACCAGCCCATCGCGGCGAGGAGATTACTGATGAGGTGCTTGAGGGCAATCAGTCGAGGGTATGGGATCAAGCTGAGAATCGCCTTCATGCTCAGAAAGCTCTATTGGCAAGCTTGTTGTAACTGGTTAGGTAATTTAATTCTGCAGAACTAGATAATTTACGTGGCCGCCGAAAATTCCCTAAAAAAGGCATTTATCCATAGCTATTTTACATATAGGAGAGCGGCAGGACAATAGGGCGCTGTGCTCATTGGCTCTAGCTTGTAATGGCGATCGCTCAATAATAAAGTAAGCCAAACTTCTCCCAATGTTAGCTTTAGTTCACAAGCCAAAGTCTGAATTGATAAACCATCGATTGCGGTTTGCACGGATGTGGCGATCGCGGCATCCCATTTAGATATAGATTCTTCGTAGGCGATCGTCAATCGCTCCTGTGCAACTTCTGCTTCTAAGATTTGCAGAATTTCTTGCTTATCTACTACTTGTGCGGTCGAGATAATCGTTTCAGCTTGTTTACTGGGTCTATGTGATTTGAGCGCAGGTTCAGTGGGTGATTCTAAAAGCTGACTTAAATCTAAATGTAGGGATTGTCTGACCAAGCCTGAGAATGCATCTTCAGACAGCAAAAGTGCGGTGCCGCCATTCCAGTCATCCAGTAGATATCTAGATCTGGTTTGGATAATCGAGGCAATTGAGGCGATCGCTTGGGAGCCAATTTCTAGCTGGCGCTCTAGGGGCAGATCGAGAATTGTTCGATCTAGATCTTGTAATAGACTTGATAAATTCAAGGAATAAGGTAAGTCCTGCGCTGTGGCGATCGCCTGCCAAAGATCTAATTCTAGTTGTTTAACTTCTTGCTTCAATCCTTTGACCACAGACTCATTGCAATAATTAGCGATATCACCATATGGGTCGGCAGCATTCGTTGGCGCTGGCTTTGTGCTCGCTCAATCGCAATCGCAATGAGATCGCTTGGCATGGGCATTGCGATTGCTTGAAGGATTTCTTCAGGAGAAAAACTTGGGATGTCAAGCACAATTCTTTGAGTTGCTCAGGCTCCTAGGGTTTAACTGACAATTTTTAGTTTACCCTGATATGGGCTTAACCGAAAAGTATTGCCTCCACCCCGTCAACCACCTGATTGGCGACAGCTTTACCACCTTAAATGCTTGGGCGGCGATCCCATCTTCAGTTACGATCGCTGCTGTATGCCGCGAACCGTAGGTATAATCTATTACACAGCTACAGGATCGCTGAGCTTCTCAACGTCACTTATACCTGCGACCATACCAGCAAGTATGGCGATATCTAGCTTGAGTTTGCCAATTAGGGGTTTTGCTAAGTTGGGGGAAATCCTAAAATTTCGTGTCGGTATCAATTTCTACTAAAAGCATTCACTAAATAGCGTATTTTCCTATTAAGACTAATGGAGTGACTATGCGTTTAGAGCAGTTGCAGGCATTTATAGCAGTTGCCGAAACGGGAAATTTTCAACAGGCGGCGCAAAAATGTAGTGTGACTCAGTCCACAATTAGCAGACAAGTGCAAGCGTTGGAATCTGACCTGGGCGTGCAACTATTGCACCGCCACGCTCAGGCCAAACTAACTGTTGCAGGCGAGCGCTTTATTGGACGAGCGCGTCGCATTTGTCAAGAATGGCAGGTGGCAGCCCAAGAGATTACTGATTTATTGGCTGGCAAGCAACCCGAACTATGCGTTGCGGCAATTCCTTCTGTATGTGCTTACCACCTGCCCAAGGTACTGCAACGTTTTTGTCAGGATTTTGCACAGGTACAGGTGCGAGCTACTGCTTTAGGTAGCGATCGCGCGATCAAAGTTCTAAAAGATGGACTGATTGACCTGGCGATCGTGATGAATAATCGCTTTCTCACCGCTAGCCCAGAAATGGTTGTCGATATCTTATATGAGGAATCGATCCAGGTGTTAATGTCTTCCGAGCATCCCCTCACTCGCTATGTGGCTGTGCCTTGGGCAGAGTTGGCCGCGTATCCACATGTTGTATTTAAGGATGGTTACGGTATTCAGCGCCTGGTACAGGATCAGTTCAGGCTCCAAGGGTTAAAGTTAAATTCTGCCCTAGAGCTAAACTCTTTAGAGGCATTTCGTGGCGTGGTGCGACAGGGTAAACTATTAGCACTTTTGCCGCAGTCTGCTCTCTATGATGTGTCTGCCGATCCTAGATTGGCAGTGCGTCAGTTAGCAACGCCACATTTAACACGGCAAGTAGCTCTAGTGACTACTAGCGATCGCCTACAGGTTCCGCCCATTCAACATTTCCGCAAATTAGTTTGTGAATTAATTCCGCCACAGGTATTAGCGAACAGGGATGAATTAAACTTACAAGCATGAGTAATGATTTTAGAACCCTACTGCGCAAAGTAGGCAGTGGTCTGCACACTGGTAAAGATCTCACCCGCAGCGAAGCGCGGGATGCGACGGTCATGATTTTGCAGCAGGAGGCCACACCTGCCCAAATCGGTGCATTTCTGATTGCCCACCGCATTAAACGTCCGACTGCTGAAGAGATGGCGGGGATGTTAGATGCCTACAATTTGCTTGGTCCCCAAATGGAGGCGGTCGAATTGGAGTTGCCGGTCGTAATTTTAGGCTCCCCCTATGATGGCAGATCTCGCACAGCGCCAATTAACCCGCTCACGGCGCTGATTTTAGCTACGGCAGGTTGCCCAGTGATTATGCACGGCGGCGATCGCATGCCGACGAAAGAAGGTTTGCCCTTAATCGAAATTTGGCGGGCTTTGGGTATAAATTGGTCGCAGCTTTCTCTGGGGCAATCGCGAGCGATCTTAGCGGCAACCCTACTCGGGTTTGTCTATTTACCAAAGCATTTTCCCTTAGCTCAGGGTATCGTGACCTATCGCGATCAGGTGGGTAAGCGGCCTCCATTCGCGACGTTAGAGTTAATGTGGTCGCCATACCTCGGTAAATCTCATCGGGTTTGTGGTTTTGTGCATCCTCCCACAGAGATGGTGATGCGGGAAGCCTTCGCTATGCACAATATTGAGCTATATACGACGGTCAAGGGTTCGGAAGGAAGTTGCGATCTACCCCGAGATCGCACGGCAATTGTGGGCTTCGGTAGCGATCGCGCCATCTTTTCGGCGCGAGATTATGGCTTTAGTTCCGTGGAAGTGCCTTTAGCTACCACTGAGCAGCTAGCGGCGGATATGTTATCTGTATTGGCGGGTAAACCTTTGGAGCTAAGGCAATCAGCAATTTGGAACAGCGGATTTTATCTGTACCGATTTGGTCTCTGCGACAATATTGAGTCAGGCATAGCTCTAGCCACAGAGTTGCTAGACAATGGTAAAGTTTTGCAAAAGCTACATCAGATCGAATGGGCGATCCAGCAAACTGCTATGGTGGGATGAGAAAAAATTATCGAAAAGCCAAAATGACTGAGGAGAAGCCCGAGAGTCCCTGGAACTATAAACCCTGGTGGTGTCAACCCTGGTCAATTCTATTGACTGGGATCTCAATAATATTTGGCAGTTGGCAGGCCTTCAAGATCGTCTGGCTCACAGTTATAGTTGCGATCCCCATTACGATCTGGATGGGATTTTTCCTGGTTCTGTGGCCGCGATTGGTGATGTCAACTCAATATACTTCTGAGAGCCCCGACTCATAAACTTTTAGACTTCCTATAAACGTTTAGAGACACGCTTGCGTGTCTCTAAATTTGGCTATTCAGTTGGCAATTCATCATAAATTGTTCTATGTGTGACTACTCCCAATCCCAAGCTCTTTCTTTGAGTGTTTTAACTCTTTCCACAAAGTTTCAATTTGCTCAAAAGATTCTATAGGTGAAATCTTCCCTCCCTTTTCCAGCGAAGAAATAATGCTGACACGATGGGCAAACTCCTGCAAGTTCGCATCAAACACCATATTTTCTGGTGTGAACTCACCATAGTAGCGGTGGAGCGGGTTCATAAATCCTGACAACTTGTTCATGGCAATTCCAAATAACTTAAAAGAACTACTTTTTGATAATTAAAACCTCAACTTCAGCTTGCCGACAGATAGAAACGGAGCATCTTCGTTGTCTCCAATCAGTGTGCGCATAATGTTGCTGCCTATCGCTTGAATACTCTCAGCCTCCCTGACTACCTATAGATGAATACAGTCTCAGAGAACCTTAAATTTAAGATACCCAAATTTTGCTAACTTATATCTTTTTCTTTCACAGTTAATTTAAATCAACGATCATCCGATCTTATGTTTATTAAGAATAAGTTAACCTAAATTTAACTTATTCTTAACCTTGAGAAGCTACTACTACTACTACTATTCCTGCCATTTGTCAACCTGTATATTTTCTCATAGCTACCCCAAGGTGATGTATCGCGCGATACATCACCTTGGGAATCATTACCTTCACTTGGAAGCTTAGCTATAACCAATCATGGGACTTAACTGCTGCTTGCATTTTGGCGATCGCCTCATCAGTCGCGATCGCACCCAGATCCCCATGTTTGCGGCTGCGGATGCTGAGCGTATTAGACTCAACTTCTTTTGGCCCAATTACTGCCATCACGGGAATCTTCTCTAGCTCGGCTTTGCGAATTTGCTTTGCCATGCGATCGCCGCTACTATCTACCTGTACTCGCAGTCCTGCCTGGCGCATCTGACGCTCCACTTCACGGGCATAGTCAAGTTGAACTTCAGATACAGCGATTAACCGAGCCTGAATCGGCGCAAGCCATAGCGGAAAATCTCCTGCGAAGTTTTCTACCAGAATGCCGAAAAAGCGCTCTAGAGAGCCAAACAAAGCGCGATGGATCATGATGGGGCGATGACGGTTGCCATCCTCGCCTACATACTCCATATCAAAGCGATCGGGCAAGTTGAAATCTACCTGGATTGTCGAGCATTGCCAGCGCCGCCCGATCGCATCTTCGATTTTGATATCAATTTTTGGACCGTAGAAAGCACCGCCCCCCTCATCCACAACGTAATCCCAACCTTTTTGGTCGAGCGCATCACGCAGGGCAAGGGTCGCCTTATCCCAAATCTGTTCCGAACCGACGTATTTCTCAGGGCGAGTGGAAAGATTTACTTCATAGTGATTAAATCCAAATGTCGTAAGAATTAGCTCGGCAAGATTCAATACGCCTAAAATTTCGGCGGAAATCTGCGATTCCATGCAGAAAATATGCGCATCATCCTGCGTAAAACCGCGCACACGCATTAGGCCATGCATGGTACCAGAGCGCTCGTAGCGATACACCGTACCGAGTTCTGCCCAACGAATTGGTAGTTCGCGATAAGAGTGCAGCGCATCTTTATAGATCAGGATATGGAAGGGACAGTTCATCGGTTTGATTTGATATACCTGCTCCTCCACTTCCATCGGCTGAAACATGCTTTCACGATAGAAGTCGTGATGCCCAGAAGTTTTCCAGAGATCGAGATTGGCCATGTGTGGCGTAGATACCAACTCATAGCCACTGCTGATATGAGTCTCTTTCCAAAAGCTTTCAATGATATTGCGCATCGTAGCTCCGCGTGGATGCCAGAATACCAGCCCACCACCAGCTTCTTCCTGGATGCTGAATAGCTGCAAATCTTTGCCAATCTTGCGGTGATCGCGGCGCTTGGCTTCTTCGATCTGAAATAAATATCCATCGAGGGCTTCTTTGCTTTGCCATGCAGTGGCGTACAGGCGTTGGAGCATGGGGCGTTTTTCGTCGCCGCGCCAATAAGCGCCAGCAACAGACAATAATTTGAAATGCCCAAGCTTGCCAGTGGAAGGTACATGAGGCCCTCGGCATAAATCGGCAAAGTGACCCTGTTTGTAGAATGAAACTTTTTCGTCAGTCCACTCT
>JANMRU010000278.1:0-2314 GCA_031388585.1 Pseudanabaena sp. SOY_30_concoct_251
GATAGACCCTCTGGGGTAACTGTGAGTTAGACTTTGCAATTGGTACTACTGTACGGTTGAGAGGTTTAAGAATTGCCGCAAGGACATAGTACTTAAAGGTCAGTCGCTGAATTAAGAATCCCCGTTCCTTTAGGTCGGGGAATGTCAAGAGACTGGCTTTTTTGAGTTATGCACTATGACAATTAAGGTAGGGATTTTGGGTTTCGGTGGCCTGGGTCAGGCGGCAGCAAAGTTACTAGTGGGCAAGCAGGAAATGTCATTGGTAGCAGTAGCCGATCGAGATGGGTTTGCCTGCAATCCTAATGGCTTAGATGTTAACGAGGCGATCGTCACCTATCAAGCCAAAGGTTCGGTAGGACACCTGGAATCAGTGGGTGTGCTCAGTCAAGAGAGCATTGCTAACTTAATTACTTCGGCTAAAGGGGTGGATGGCTACTTTTTGGCATTGCCTAATCTCCCTAATACCTTCATGGCTAGTGTTGCCAAACAATTTATCCAATCCAATTGGCAAGGCGTTCTGGTTGATGCGATCAAGCGCACCAGTGCGGTCGAGCAATTAATTGATTTATCTGGTGAGCTGGCGGCGCAGGGGATTACCTACATGACTGGTTGCGGTGCCACGCCAGGTTTATTAACAGCAGCGGCTTCGATCGCGGCGCAAAGCTTTGCCGAAGTGCATAAAGTTGAGATTACTTTTGGTGTGGGGATTGCCAACTGGTCGGCCTATCGCGCCACAATTCGCGAAGATATCGCCCACATGCCAGGCTATAGCGTCGAGCAAGCTCAAGCCATGACTAATGAAGAAGTGGAAGCTCTCTTGGAGCAAACCAACGGCCTGATTACCCTAGAGAATATGGAACATGCCGACGATATCCTGTTAGAGCGTTTAGGGATCTGCGATCGCTCCCGCGTTACAGTTGGCGGCGTTGTCGATACTCGTAACCCCAAAAAGCCACTCAGCACGAATATGAAGCTGACAGGGCGCACGTTTGAGGGCAAAATCTCTACCCATACTTTTACGCTTGGTGATGAAACCAGCATGGCGGCAAATGTCTGTGGCCCCGCCTTTGGCTACCTCAAAGCAGGTAAATCACTACACCAGAGAGGAATCTGCGGTCTGTTTACGGCAGCAGAAGTGATGCCTCTATTTGTTCGTTAGACTACGCTAGACGCGATTTTTGCTATTTACGCTCTAGATTCCTCCATGCCTGGTAATAAGGATAAGGAAGATCTAGAATGTTGGGCTGCTTCGTTTTCTGGCTATGGCTGTACTCGAAGGTGATTTGCTAAAATTGCAAAGTTTTCGTTATTGAGATTTTTCATGCAACCTGGTCTCCGCAGTGGAAAGCTTACAAAATGGAAAGAAGAGCGTGGATTTGGTTTCATCCAACCCGTTGATGGGAGTCAAGAAGTTTTTTTGCATATTTCTGAAGTTAAAGATGCAACTCGCAGTCCACAAGAAAACGACACGATTTATATGGCATTGTTGCATGAATCAGGGAATAGATAGATCGGTAATTCCTACTAAAACAAAAGTGCACTCTGCCAGCGATCATGAAATCTATGCCAAAGTTATGGATAAGAAAGTTGATTCTCCAAACTGTTCCTATATCCATTCCACCAATATGCCATCCGAAGCTTCGGGATGGATAAAAAAAATACTAGAGCTTAACCTGGGGCTATACTAAGTGACGAACATTGCGTCTACGACTAGGATGGGATGGAGCAAGATCAACACTTATGTATCAAGAACCTGCTGTAGCAATCCGTAATCTCAATCATGCCTTTGGCACTGGCAATCTACGTAAGCCCGTCCTTAGCGACGTGGATCTCGATATCTATCCTGGTGAAGTAGTGTTATTAACAGGTCCATCGGGTGGCGGCAAAACCACATTGTTGACTTTAGTCGGTGGCTTGCGATCGCTCCAAGAAGGCAGCCTTAAAGTCCTGGGACAGGAACTTGGTGGTGCCAGCCAAAAGCAAATGGTGCAGACCCGTAGCAATATTGGGTTTATCTTCCAGTCAAATAACCTGTTGGAGTGTCTGACTGCCCACCAAAATGTCCGTATGTCTCTACGCCTGCATCAAGATATTCCCCTCCATGAGCGTACTGAAAGATCTGTCGCGATGCTAGAGGCTGTAGGTTTAGGCGATCGCGTTGACTACTATCCTGACGCGCTATCTGGTGGGCAAAAACAGCGGGTGGCGATCGCCCGCGCCCTGGTTAGCCATCCCAAACTCATCCTCGCTGACGAACCTACCGCCGCCTTAGATAGCAGATCGGGACGGGATGTGGTAGAAATTATGCAACGAT